>NZ_JBHYPS010000016.1:0-154404 GCF_042746075.1 Streptomyces sp. NPDC058758
GGGGGCGGGTCCCGCTGGGTGGGGCCCCCCGCGGGCCGCCGCCGCCGGGGGGCGCCCCCCCGGCCGGGGGAGGCGGTGGGGACTACGCGCAGCTCACGCCGATACAGACGGTGTTGAGGAGCGTGAGCAGGCCGACGCACTCGCAGGTGCCGCCGAAGGGCGCCCCGTCGATGCCGACCGGGTCGGTCTCCGGCAGGGCGTGCAGGCGGGCGAGCAGGTCGAGGTCCTGGTTCTCCATGGCTTTCTCCTTCTCCGTGTGGACGTTCGTGCCGTTTCTTCTTCGCGCCGTTCCTCGGTACCGCGGCGGCGGGCTCTCCGCCGCTCACACCGGCTGCTGGACCATCCAGTGCCGGGGTTCTGGGTGGCGCACCCGCAGGAGGAACGCCAGGATTCCGGCGGACCCGTCGCTCCAGCCCGTCGTGACGTCCCCGTACTCGTTGGGGAAGACGACGTGGCCGCCGCGCCGGGACCCTTCGGAGACGAGGAGGCGGGCCAGCTCCCCGGCCCGCGCGCGGGGCTCCGGGTCGCCCGTGGCCTCGGCCAGGTCGAGGAGGAAGTCGCCGTTGCCCGCGAGGCCGTGGCACTGGGTGAGCGCGGCCCGCGAGGCCCGCTCGACGACGGCCCGGCCCGCGCGCCGGGCGAGCTCGCCGTACCGGTCGTCGCCGGTCGCCCGCCACAGCCGCACCAGGAACGAGCCGATCCCGGCCGACCCGTGGCACCAGTACGGTGCCGTGGGCACGTCCCCCGCCTGCGCCGGCCACTGGGCCGCCCCGCCCACGTCCACGGCGTGGGCCACCAGGAGTTCGCCCGCCGCCACGGCCAGCCGCCGGTCCTCCGGGCGGCCGGTGACGGACGCGGCGGCGAGGAGGAAGCAGCCGATGCCCGCGGTGCCGTGGGCGAAGCCGAGGTAGCGCTTCCCGGCCTCCGCCGCGACGGCCTCCGCCGGGACCGGCCAGCTCGCCCCGGCCGCCTCGCGGCGCGCGGCGGCGGCCAGCCGGTCCGCCGCGTCGGCGACCAGCGCGGCGAGCCGCCGGTCGCCGGTGCGCCGCCACAGGTGGACGGCGGCCAGACCGCCGCCCGCGGTGCCGTGGGTGATGTCGTGGCTGGGCGTCGGCTCCTGCGGCGCCAGCGCCAGGGCCAGGGCGTGGTCCATGAGCGCCCGGTCGCCGACGGCGCGCCCCGCCTCGTACAGCGCCCAGGCGGTGCCCCGGGTCCCGAAGTGCAGGCCCGGGCGGCCTGAACGGGGGTCGGTGCGGTCGGCGATCCAGCGGCCCGCCGCGGCGAGCGGCCCGGGCAGGCGGGGATCGCCGGTGAGCTCGAAGTACCGGGTCAGCACCGCGAGGACGCCGGCCGCGCCCTGCTGCACGGTGCACGGATCGCTCTCGCCGGCCGTCGTGGACACCGGCCACAGCCGCCGCTCGTCCCCGGGCGTCATCGTGTCCAGGAGGTGCCGGACGATCCCGGCGACGGCGGTGCCGGTCGTCTCCTCGGCGACCCGCCCCGCCGGGACGCTCCCGGGGGCGCCCCGGCGGGACGCGTCCGTCCGCCCGAGGGCCCTGCGGGCCCTGGCCGGATCCCAGCGCCTGGCCGGATCGTCCCGCATCAGTCCGAGGATCGACTCCCGCGCCCCGTCCGGAAGCCGTACGGAGACGGCTGCGGCGTCCAGCCAGTCGGCGAGCCGCTCCTCCGCGGGCCGGTCTGCCGGCTCCTCGGCCAGCAGGTTCGGTACCTTGCCCGCCAGGACGAAGCACAGGGTCGCGCCGAGGCTGTAGTAGTCGGCCGTCGGGGAGACCGGCGCGTCCGCCAGGCGCTCGGGGGCGCTGAACCCGGGCGTCCCCACCCGGGTGGGGAGCGCCTCGTCGTCGTCCAGGACGGCGAGCTCCAGGTCGATGAGGCGCAGTTCCCCGTCCGGGCGGACCATCACGTTGCCGGGCGTGAGGTCCCGCAGCACACAGCCCCGGGCGTGCGCCGCCGCCACCAGCTCCACGAGCCGCACGGCCTGCTCCGCCGCCTCCGCCGCGTACCGCTCGGCGCCGGCGTCGCGGAACCGCTCGGCGACCCAGGTCCGCAGCGGGACACCCGGCACCTCCTCCTGCGCCAGGAAGAGGTGCCCGCCGTGCTCGAAGAGCGCCAGCGGTTCCGGCGCGAGGCCCGTGCCCCGCAGCTTCTCCAGGGTCCGCGCCTCGGCCCGCAGCCAGTCGCGGACGTCGCGGCCGGAGGCGTCGGCCTCCACGTGCGGGCGGGTCTCCTTGATGACGACCGGGGCGCCCGTGCGGACGTCGCTGCCCCGGTAGACGCCGCCCTTGTTGGTGTGCCGGATCGCCTCCCGCACCGAGAACCGGCCGCCGACCACCACGGGGCGCGGCGCGGCGGGCGCCGGCGCCGGGGGCGCGGGCGGCGCGGGCGGCGCGGGGAAGGGGCTGACGGCCCACTCCGGTGGGGTGTACCGCCCGGTCCGGCGGTCCTCCACCGGATTGCCGTCGGGGTCCTCGAAGTACCAGACGAGCAGCCCGTCCTCGGACAGCCGCCGCAGGCCGACGAAGGCGCCGTACCGGTAGTGGACCAGGCTGTCCGCCGCGTACTGCTGGTCGGACAGGATCCGGGGGCCGGCGAGTCCCGCCGTCGCCCGGTGCAGTTCCCCGGCGAGCCGGGCCGCGTCGGCGTCCGAACGGGGGTACACGGTCAGGAACTTGCCGGAGCTTCCGCGCGGCGTGGCACGGGAGTTGAGCGCGCCCACCCGCTCCAGCGACCGCGCGAACTTGAACCCGGACGCGTCCCGCAGCAGCACGCCCAGAGCTTTCGCGAGGACGGCGGGCGCGGAGGCGGCCGTCGCCGACAGGTGCAGTTTCCACCCCTGCCGGCGCCGCTCTCCCGACGTGGGTGCCAGCCGGCACCACATGTCGTCCGACTCGGTGGTCCACCGCTCGCCCGTGCCCGTGGCGCGCAGTGCTCGGTGGAGGAGGTCTTCCAGTACGGCTTCCGTTACGGCTTCCGTGGCGTGACGCGTCATGCCCATCCCTCTCAACGGTGAGAACCGCCGAGGGGAACGTGCCCGGCGCACGTGTCGGCCCCACATACCGGGGGCCGCATTCACCGGTTCCAGCGAGCGCGCGCCGCGGTTGTCCCACCCAGAGGTGCGACCGGCGCGGAACGGCGCACGACCGCGCGACCGGGGGCGTCAACGTCCCTTCCGGAAGGAGGACTTGCAGGTGGAGGGCGGTGCGACGGGCGGTGTGCGAGGCCGTCACCGCTCCGGCGGCGGGCCCGACGGACGCAGGTCCAGGGGCTGTCGCCGCCCCGCCGTGACGAGCAGCCGGACGGCCTCCTCGCCGGCCCGCGCGGCACCTTCGAGGTGCCGCGCCGGCGGGACGCCTCCGCGTACGGCGCCTCGGGATCCTGGCGGACCGCGCGTACCGGAAGCCCCGCCCGGCCGACGCGGTCGCCTCGGCGCCGATGTCCGTTGTCCGACGCCGGCGGCCCCGTGCTCCACGCCGAAGCCGTGCCCGCCGAGGGGTCAGCCCAGGTGCTGCCGGAAGAAGTCGGCCGCCTCCGTGCCGACCCGAACGCGGACAGTCGGGTCGGCGGGTTCCGGGGCGAAGAAGTCGTCGTGACGGACTTCGGGGCCGGCCGAGCCGCCACTCGCCGTGGGGATGTGCTCCAGGTACGGCCGGGTGTCGACGTCGTACGGACCCAGCCCGGTGTCCAGGACCTCGGCCTCGGCCTGCACCGCGAGGGTCCGGTGCCGGAAGAGGCCCCGCCGGGGCGCGTACCGCGACCGGGACCACTCCGGCGCCGCCGCCGCTCCGCCGGCCCGACGAGCTCGGCGACGCTCGGCGGCCGCCCCCCTCCTCCGTCCTGCGGGGATCCTCGCGCGCCGGGGCCCCGCCTCAGGGCCGCAGATGCGTGGCGACGTGCCGGTACAGGCTGCCCGTGCCCCCGAACTCCTTGAGCACCGGCTCCCACACGGCCTCGATGTGGGCCACCGCCTGCTCCTCCGAGAGCCACTCGGAGAAGCTGAGGACCCTCGTGCCGTCCACGCTGATGTGCAGGTGCGCCGCGACCGCCCCGGGGTAGGCCCGGTCCGCGCCCTCGGAACTCTCCTCCGAGGCCAGCAGGCCGTCGAGCCACTCCCGCGCCGCCGCCTCGTCCGCCGTGTCGAAGAACGCGACGGGGAACGACTCGGGGAGGGCCGCGGGGCCCGTCGGGGCGGTGCCCAGGACCGTCCGGTAGTGGCGGAAGGGCATCGACGCCGGCGCTCCCGCGCCGGGGACGGTGCCGAGCCCGGCGGGCCAGGCGGCGCCCGCGCCCTTCCGGGCCCCGGCGAGCGCCTCCTCCGACGTCCACTGCGTGTACGTGAGGACCGTGGCGCCGTTCTCGTCGACGTAGACGGTGAACGAGGCCAGGCCCCGGGGCCACGCGTCCGGGTCGGCGCCGAGGCGCGCCACCGCCTCGGCCACGGCCCGCGGGCGGCCGGGGCCGTCGACGGGCACGGTGGTGACGAGCGCGACGGCGCTTCCCGGATCGTCCAGGACCGGTCGGGCGGTGGCGGGGGTCTGCGGGTGCGGCACGGCGAGCCTCCTGAGGGGGCGACGAGAGGGAAGGGGAAGGGGGAGGGCGAGGGAGCGGAGGTGAGGTGAGGGGGCGGATCAAGTCTCCGCGTCCCGGCCGGGGCGCCCAAGTGCCGTCGCTCCAGGACTTCGTCAGAACTTCGTCGGGAATCAGGGGACTTGGCAAGGCGCTGCCCCGGACGCCCCGTGATCGTCGGCGCCCCGCGGCCGTCACCGCTCCTTCAGGAGGCGCTCCGTGATCCGCTCCAGGCGGAGTGCCGCCGTCCGGTCGAAGTCGGGCGTGTCGACCCGGATCCGGTGGCCCTCGACGAAGGCGCTGAGGGGAGCGGCGGGCGGGTCGTCGAGGACGTCCACGATGGGCGGAAGGGCGGCCGACACGGGTTTCGCGCGCTGCTGCATGGACCGGATGTGCCGCAGCGTCTCGGCGTCGTACTCGCCGGAGAAGCCGGTCGCGGTGACGCCGGGGTGGACGAGGACGTACCGGATGCCCGTGGTGGCGGCGTACCGGTCGGCGAAGGCGACGGCGAGGAGGTCGTTGAGCTTGCCGCCGTGGCCGAGCGCCGCGCCGCCGTGGTAGCCGTTCCGGAGCTCCAGGTCGTCCCAGCGGACCGTGTCCAGGGGTGCGCCCGGGCCGGCGACGTTCACGACGACGGGCCGGGCCGCCCTGCTCAGCGCCGGGACCAGGCCGTGGCCGAGGAGGTAGCGGCTGAGGTAGAAGAGGGCGAAGTTCTCCTCGTACCCCTCCGGCGTCACGGTGCGTCGGAAGCGGTAGTGGCGGGCGCAGAGGACCAGGGCGTCGACGGCCGGAGCCCGGGCGGTGACCTCCTCGACCGCGGCGGTGGTGTCCTTGAGCAGGCTGAGGTCGGCGGTGACGAAGCCGGCCCGGTCACCGGCGCCGCGGGCCCGGGCCCGCTCCAGGTACGCACGGCCCTTGGCGGGGTCGCGGCCGATGACGAGGACGGTGTCGCCCCGGTCGAGGTGGCGTTCGGCGAGGGCCTTGCCGATGCCGTCCGTGCCGCCCGCGATGACGAGGGTGCTCACTGCTTGTCTCCCTGCGTGGTGGCGGCGGCGGTGGAGGTGGAGGTGGAGGTGGAGGTGGTGGAGGCGGGCCGGGCCGTCTCGGCGAGGGGCGCGTCCGAGGCGTCGGTGTCGGTTTCGGCCCCGGCCCCGGCCCCGGCCTCGGCGTCGACCCCGACCTCGGCCTCGGCGTCGACCCCGACCTCGGCGGGTGTTCCCGTGTCCGGGGCCGCGGTGGGGGCCGCGGCTTCCTCGCGGGGCTCCGGGCGGCCCGGGAGCTGGGTCGCGGCGGCCAGGGTCACGACGAGGGCGATCACCACCGTCCAGGAGGCCGCGCGGAAGCCGCGGACGGCGTCGCCGTCTCCGGCGGTCTGCACGACGAGGGCGACGGTCGCGATGCCGACCGAGGCGCCGAGCTGGTTGAGCATGTAGAGGACGGAACTGCCCTGCGGGACCAGCGCGGACGGCAGGGTGCGGTAGAGGGACGCGATCGTCGGGGCGCCGACGGAGCCGAGCCCGAGGCCGAGGGTGAACGCGGCGAGGGCGGTGAGGGCCTCGGGGGTGTCCGCGCCGGCCCGGGTGAAGGCCAGCGCGCTCAGGGCGGCGACGGCACCGCCGGCCAGCACCAGGGGCCGGGAGCCGAGCCGGTCGGAGAGCCGCCCGGTGAGCGGCATGGAGAGGGCGGAGCCGACCCCGAGAGGGGCGAGCAGCAGGGCCGAGGCGAAGGCGCCGTGCCCGCGTGCCTGCTGGTAGTAGAGCGGCAGCGCGAAGAGGAAGGCGAAGGTGGCGAGGCCGACGAGCGCGCCGACCGTGACGCTGGCCGAGAAGCTGCGGCGGGTGAAGAGGCGCAGGTCGATGAGGGGTGCCGTGCGCCGCGCGCCGAGCGCGTGCACCGCGTACCCGCCGAGCAGCAGGACGGCCGCGGCGAGCGGGACGAGGACCTGCCACACGGCGAAGGCGGCGCGCTCGGCGGCCTGCGAGAGGGCGAGGACGCCGGCGGCGACGCCGGGGCCGATCAGGGCGATGCCGGTGACGTCGAGGCGGGCGGCCCGGGCTTCGGGCCCGGGGGCGTCCTTCGGGACGGTCCGCAGGGCGAGGACCAGGGCGACGAGCCCGATCGGGATGTTGACCAGGAACATCCAGCGCCAGGACAGGCCCTGGAGGATGACGCCGCCGACGACCGGGCCGAGCACGGGCCCGCTGGAGCCGACGACCCCCATGAGGCCCATGACGCGGCCGGCCCGCTCGGGCCCGGAGGCGCGGGCGAGCAGGGTGAGCATCAGCGGGTCGAGGAGGCCCGCGCCCAGTCCCTGGACGACACGGAAGACGATGAGGCTCGGCGCGTCCCAGGCGAGGCCCGAGCCGATCGAGCCGGCGAGGAAGACGACGAGGCCGGCCAGCCACAGCCGCCGTCCGCCGAAGCGGTCGACGGCCCAGGTGGTGACGGGGATGGAGACGGTCAGGGCCAGCAGGTAGCTGGTCGAGACCCAGCTGACGGTGGCCAGCGAGGTGTCGAGGTCCCGGGCCAGGGTGTCGGCCGCGGCGGCGATCATCGAGGTGTCGAGGATCCCCATGATCCCGCCGAGCAGGATGACGCCGATCAGCCGCCGGAGGGCGGGATCGAGGCGTCCGTCGGATGTGTGTGCCATGACTCTCTCTTCCGGAGGTCGAGCGGTGTGCCGGACGGGACCGGCCGTGAGGGGGTCTGTCGGCCCCGGAACATCAACGAACCGTCCCAGTGAACTGCACTGGCTGGTGCACTTTATGGGGCTCGCTGGTTCGACTGCAACCGCACGTGCGGTCAACTGCACTCACTGGTGCAGTAATTGGGTCGGGACGGGTACGATGGCGCGGTGACCGGAACCAGCGCAGCGACGAAGACGGCGAAGACGACGAAGAGGGCGGCCGAAACGGCCGGGGCGGGCACGGAGGCCGGCCCGGCGCCGGCCCGGCGGGGCGCCTCCCGCGGCCGGATCGACAAGCGGGAGGCCATCCTCGGCGCCGCGTTCACCGTGTTCGCCCACCGCGGCTACGCCCGGGCGTGCATGGAGGAGATCGCCGAAGTCGCGGGCGTCGCCAAGCACACCGTCTACAACCACCTCGGCGACAAGGAGAACGTCTTCCGCAGCGCGCTGGAGGCGGCGGCCGACGCCGTCATGGCCGAGAACCTCGCGGTCGTCGAGGGGTTGACCGCCGACGGCCGCGAAACCCCCTTCGGGGCAGACGAGTTGCACGACCTCCTCGACGGCGTCGCCCACCGGCTCCTCCTGCGATGTTGCGACGAGCGCTCCTGGTCGCTGCGCCGCCTCCTGTACGCCGAGGTCGCCCGCTTCCCCGACCTGCTGGAGATCGTCTGGGGGAGCGGCGCGGGCCGGCTCAAGCAGTCCCTCGCCGACCGGCTCGCCCGGCTCTCCCTCGCGGGGCACCTGCGCCCCTGCGACCCCGCCGAGGCCGCGGAACAGCTCCTCGCACTCCTGACCGGACCGATGGAGGCGCGCTCGCGGCTGGGCACCCGCCGGGTCCCCGAGACCGAACTCCGGGTCGTGGGCGTCTCCGCGGTCCGCACCTTCCTGGCGGCGTACGGCCCGGTGGTCCGCACCTGATTGTGAACGCGGGTGAACGCTCCTTTAAGGCGTGCTCCGCACCCCGACACCGCTTCGGATCTGGTGAATCATCAAACGGAACAAGGCAGTTGGAAGAGGCGGTGGGAGGCAGCGTGCACGTCTTGGTCGTGGGGGCGCCGGAGGACGGCGCCGGCTCGCCGGCCGCCCGGCTGGAACGGCTCGGACACGACGTCACCTGTGCCGCGACCGGGGCCGAGGCCCTCGCCCTGCACCAGGAGGCGGACCTCGTCCTGCTCGACCTGGACCTGCCGGACCTCGACGGCCTGGAGCTGTGCCGGCGCATCCGCGCCTCCGGCCAGGTCCCGGTCATCGCCTTCACCGACAGCGGCACCGAGCTGGACCGGGTGCTCGGCCTGTGGGCCGGCGCCGACGACTGCCTCGACAAGCCCTACGAATTCCGCGAACTCGTCGCCCGCATCGAGGCCGTCACCCGCAGGACCCGCCCCCGCGAACTCGTGCGCGAATCCCTCACCGTGGTCTCCATAGGACGCCTCAGGGTCGACGCGGAATCCCGCGAAGTACTGGTCGGCGGGCGCCTCGTGGAACTCACCCGCAAGGAATTCGACCTCCTCTACTACCTCGCGCAGAACTCGGGGAAAGTCGTCAGCCGCCACCAGCTGATGAAGGAGATATGGGGCGACCCGCGGGGCGAGGAGATCGGCGCACGCGCCAGCCGTACCGTCGACACCCACGTCAGCTCCCTGCGCAGCAAGCTCGGGGACAGCGGGTGGATCCGCACCGTGCGCGGCGTCGGCTTCCGGCTCGGAACCGGCTGAGAACCCCGTTTCCCGGCCGCTGTCTTGACGTCGAATTGTGAAGAAGTGATCGCTCCTCTGACGCTCTGCCCCGCCGCTGCCGCCTAGAGTCGAAAAGTCAGCGCCCGCCCGACCGAGCGACGGAGACGGCCCCCATGACTTTCCCCGATTCCCTTTCCCCCGAATCCCTCACCCCTGAATCCCTCACCCCCGAATCCCGCACCTCCGATTCCCCGGCCCCCGGTTCCCCGGCGTCCGCTTCCCTTTCCCCGGCGCCCTCCTGCCCCTACCTCGCCTCCGACTTCACCTCCCGGCGGCTCGACCTCGACCCGGTGTACGCGCGGCTGCGCGACGAGCAGCCCGTCAGCCGGGTGACCATGCCCCACGGCGGCGACGCCTGGCTGATCACCCGCTACGACGACGTCCGCGCGGCCCTCGCGGACCCGCGGCTCAGCCGCGCCGCGACCGTCGGCAAGGACGTGCCCCGCTCCAGCCCGCTCATCCAGCACCCCGAGTCGCTGCTCAGCATGGACCCGCCGGAGCACACCCGGCTGCGCCGCCTGGCCGCCAAGGCGTTCAGCGTCCGCCAGGTCGAGGCCGTGCGCCCCCGGGTGCAGGCGATCGTCGACGGCCTCGTCGACGCCCTGGAGGAGACCGGCCCGCCCGCCGACCTGGCGACCGGCCTCGCCTGGCCCATGGGGATCACCGTCATCTGCGAGACCTTCGGCGTCCCCGAGGAGGACCGGGCCGCCTTCCGGGCCTGGACCGACACCATGATGGCCCTCACCGTGGCCGACCCCACCGGGATCCAGGCCGCCCGGGCCGAGCTCGACGCCTATCTGCGCGACCTGATAGCCCGCCGCGTCGCCGCCCCCGGCGACGACCTGCTCAGCCGCCTCGTCACGGCGCGCGACGGACGGGACCGGCTCACCGAGGCCGAACTCGCCATCTTCGCCGTGGACCTGCTCACCGCGGGACACGAGACCACGGCCAACCAGACCGGCAACTTCCTCTACACCCTGCTGTCCCGGCCCGCCCTCTGGGACAGCCTGGTCGAGGACCCCGGGCTGGTGCCGGGCGCCGTCGAGGAACTGCTCCGCGTCACCCCGCTCGCCACCAGCGTCGCGCCGTTCTCGCGGATCGCCGTCGAGGACCTGGAGATCGGCGGCGAACTCATCCGCGCCGGCGACGCGGTCGTGGCCCAGAACGACTCGGCCAACCGCGACGGGACGGTCTTCGAACGGCCCGAGGAGATCGACTTCACCCGCACGGCCAACCCGCACCTCGCCTTCGGCCACGGCGCCCACCACTGCCCCGCCGCCCCCCTCGCCCGCCTCGAACTGCGCACCGCCGTCGCCACCCTGGTCCGCCGGCTGCCCGGCCTCCGGCTGGCGGTCCCGGTGGACGAGGTCGTCTGGCAGAGCAACCGTGTCATGCGCGGCGTACGGGAACTCCCCGTGAAGTGGTGAACCCGCGCACGGACGACGGCGCGGCCCCCTCCCGCACGAGGGTGCCGCGCCGTCGCCGTACCGGGCGCCGTACAGCCGGCCGTCAGCGGAACGCCGCCGCGTGCTCCCGCGCCCACCGCGCGAACGGCGCCGCCCCCCGGCCCAGCACCCGCTCCGCGTCGGGCAGCGGGTTGCCCGGAAGACCGTCCCGCTTCCGCTGGAAGTCCAGCAGGAAGTCCGCCGTCGGCTCCGGCAGATGGGCCGTCAACCGCGCCCGGTGCTCGGCCCGTCCGATCCGCTCCACGGGGACGGGAACCCCGGCCGCCGCCGCGATCAGCTCCGCCTGCCGCCGAGCCGACAGGGACTCGGGACCGGTGATCCGCAGCACCTCCCCGCGATGGGCGTCCCCCAGCAGGGCGCGCACCGCCACCTCGGCGACGTCGTCCTCGTGGACGGGCTCGCTGTACGTGTCGGGATAGGCCACCCGGACGCCCCGCCCCGCGCGGATCTCCTCCGCCCACTGGAGCGCGTTCGAGGCCAGCGCCCCCGCCCGCAGGAACGTCCAGTCCGGCCCCGAGGACCGCAGCGCGTCCTCCGCGTCCCGGTGCAGCCGGGCGATCGGGCTCTGCTCGGCCCCCTCCTCGTCGATCGCCAGCGACGAGAACAGCACCACGTGCTCGACCCCCGCGGCCAGGGCCTCCCGGGCGAACCGCCCGGCCGTGTCGGGCCGCGCGTACAGGAAGACCTTCCGGATCCCGTCGAGCGCCGGGGCGAAGGTGCCCGGGTCGCCCAGGTCGAGCCGGACCGGCGGCTCCCCGGCCACCGCCCCGGCCGCCTCCGGCGAGCCGCTGGCGGCCCGCACCTCCGCCCCGGCCTCGCGCAGCCCGCGCCGCACCGCGCCTCCCACCCGTCCGCGTACTCCGGTCACCAGAACGGTCATGAGCTGCTCCTGTCGAGGTCGAGGTCGATGGCGTGGTGCAGGTGGTACCGCTTGAAGCCGATGGGCCGTACGCCGGGGGTGGCGCCGGTCGCGCGCAGGGTCGCCCGCCGGGTGGCGCCCGCCAGGAACGCCTCGTGGGCCTCGTCGCTCGTCCACCGCGCGTAGTTGAGCACCCGGCTGCCGTCGGTGCTGGCGTGGAAGTGGGCGCTGAGCATGCCCCGGTGCTGGTCGGCGGGCGCCGCGCCGAGCGCGCCCACGACGGACTCGATGATCCGGTCCTGCCGCTCGGCGCCGTCCACGTCGAAGCTCGCCACCACCACGCTCCCCGGCGGCCGGGGCGAGGACGCGAGCACGACCCCGCGCCGCGGCCGGTACTCGACCGGCTCGGCCCGGGCCGCCCCGCTCAGCCCCCGGACGAAGGGCCGGTACGCCTCCGGGTCCCGCGCCTGCGCATAGGCGAGGACCGTGTCGTCGTCCGTGCTCAGATACGCGTGGAAGGCGAGCAGCCCGTCCGGGGGCGGCGCGGCGCGCCACTGGCCGGCGAGCTCGTCGAGCAGCCGCGTCCCCGCCGCGCGCCCCGGCACGTACCACTGCGTCACGAACACGGCCCGCGCGTCCGGCCGGCCGGGATCGGGCCCGGCGGGCGCCGGGAACGCGTCACGTCCCATAGGGGTGCTCCCGCCGGGCCGTCCGCAGGGCCCGGCCCCACCAGGTGAGCTGGTCGAGGAGGGCGACCGCCGCGGCGTCGGCCGCCTTGTCGCCGCGGATCCGCCCGTCCGCGTCCAGGAGCTCCCACGCGGTGTGGAAGCTGACCGTCTCGCGCACCGTCACCGCGTGCAGCTCGGCGAAGACCGGCCGCAGCTGCTCCACGGCGCGCAGCCCGCCGGCCAGGCCGCCGTAGGAGACGAAGCCGACGGGCTTGGCGGCCCATTCGGCGAGGAACCAGTCCAGCACGTTCTTGAGCGAGGCGGGGAAACTGTGGTTGTACTCGGGCGTCACCACCACGAAGGCGTCCGCGCCGTCCAGCACGGCGCGCAGCCGGTCGCGGACCCCGGCCACGCCGGCCGCGGGCTCCCGGCCCGGCTCGGGCAGCGTCAGCGGCAGCGGCGCCTCCCGCAGGTCGACGGTGCGGACGGCCAGGCCGGGACGGGCCCGCGCGCGGGTGGTGAACCAGTCGGCGACGGCCGGGCCGAGGCGCCCGTCGCGGACGCTGGCCGTGATGACGGCCAGGGACAGATCGGGGTGCGGTGCGGTCATGGTCGGTCCTTTCGGGAGGAGGGGGTCGAGCGGGAGGGAAGGGGGAGCAGGGCCGCCGCCAGGCCGACGGCGGCGGCCCCGGCGAGCAGGGCGAAGGCGGGCCGTCCGCCGTGCCCGGCGGCCAGCAGCGCGCCCGTCGCCGGCAGGAGCGCCACGGCGCCGAGCTGCACGGCGGCCTGGTAGCGGCGGACGGTCGCCGGCCGTTCCTCGGCGGGCCCCGTGGAGGCGGCCCGCAGGTTGAGCGCGGCGAAGGACAGCACGAACCCGGCACCGACGAGCAGGAGGGCCGGCAGGGCCCCCGTCGCGTACGGCGTGAGCCGCGGCCGGGCCAGCAGCAGCCCGAACCCGGCCACGGGCGCCGCGGCACCCAGCGCGATCAGCCGCCCGGTGCCCCACCGCGCCGTCATCCGCCCGGCGAACGGCACCGTCACGGCGAGTGGCACGCACGCGGGGAGCAGCCCGAGGGCGTTCAGCCACGGGGGCCAGCCCTGCCGCTCCTGGACGTGCAGCGTCACCAGGAACAGCACGCTGTGGTAGGTGCCGTTCAGCGCCGCCGCCCCCACCGCCGTACGCAGCAGCACCCCGTCCCGCGGGCGCCGCGGCGCCGACGGGGAGCGCCCGGCCGGAGCCGCCGGAGCCGGATCGCGCGGCAGCACCCGCAGCGCGAGCAGCAGCACGAGCAGCGCCAGCGGCGCCGGGAACCACAGGGTCCACCGCCAGCCGGCGTGGAGCAGTGCCCCCGACAGCAGCAGTCCCGCCGTGAAGCCGGCCGCCCCGCAGAGGGAGTACACGGACACGGCCCGCCGCCGGCCGGGCCCGTCGGGGAACGCGCCGGCGATGATGGTCAGGCCCGCCGGGGCGGTCAGCGCCGCGCACAGGCCCTTCACCACCCGGGTGGCGATCAGCGGGACGGGACCGTCGGCGAACCCGCCCGCCACGGACGCCACGGCGAAACCGGCCATCGCCGCCAGGTACACCCGCCGGGTGCCCAGCCGGGCCACCAGCCGCGCCCCCGCGAGCAGGGCGGCGGCGAAGCCCAGCGCGAAGCCGCTCATCAGCCACTGCACGGCCAGCGGCGACAGGCCCAGCTCCGCGCGGATGTCCGGCAGGGCCACCAGGACCACCGACACCTCGATCGCGTCGAGGATCATGTTGGCGGACAGCACCAGCAGGACCGCCCGGTGCCGCACGTCCCAGCCGCCGTGCGCCGGAGGAGCCCCGGCGGCCCGCGCCGCGGCGGCGCCGCTCACCGGCCGGCGGGGCCGGCCGGGGGCCCGGCGGCGAGCAGCGGCGGCAGCTTCTCCGTGACCAGCTCGACGTTCTCGGCGACCAGGTCGTCGGGCATGCCCGCGATGCTCGCCCAGAAGATGAGGTGGCGCACGGGCAGCCCCTCGGTGCGCTCCCTGATCCGGACGGCGGCGTCCTCGGGGGTGAGGATGTCGAGGAGGCCGCGGGTGTCCTCGGCGTCCGGGTCGCGCAGGTCCTCCAGGGTCAGCGGTGGCGGCCCCTCGACGCCGGTCCCCTGGAGGGCGCCCTGCCGGTAGGAGTTCAGCTGGTGCAGCAGGTGCGGGCCGACGCGCTGCCAGGCCGCCTCCGGATCGGTGGACAGGATGATCGGCAGCAGGTCGGAGACGCGGGCGGTCTCCGGCGCGTGCCCGCCCTCCTCCAGCCCCCTCAGGTAGTGCGGGTGGACGGCGCGGTTGATGTGGAGCAGGCCGAGGCCGAGCCGCCCGGCGATGAGGGCGCCGCGCGGCCCGTAGAAGCCGCCCCACACCGGCGGCGGGTCCTGGATCGGGGCCGGCGTGAGCTCCCGCTCCCGCCACAGCCGCAGGATCTCGGCGATGTTCCGTTCCGTGTGCTGGAAGCGGCGCCCGAACTCCGCGTCGAACAGGGCGTACTCGGGGCGCCGGTAGCCGGCCCCGAGACCGAGTTCGAGCCGCCCGCCGCTGATCAGGTCGACCAGGGCGGCCTGTTCGGCCAGGTCCACCGGGTGGTGCAGCGCGGGCAGCACCACGGACGTGCCGATCCGCGCGCGCCGGGTGCGGGCCGCGACGGCGGCGGCGAAGGTCAGCGGCTGCGGGAGGTAGCCGTCCTCGAAGAGGTGGTGCTCCGTGAACCAGAGCCCGCCGACACCGCGCCGGTCGGCCTCCTCGCACAGCTCCAGGGTGTGCGCGTAGTGGGCGGCCCAGGGACGGTGCCACGCGTCGGGATTGCGCAGGTCGAAGAGGAGACCGACGTCCACGGGGTGGCGCTCCTCCGGTGCGGGCGGGGTCGGCGGCGTCATCCGAGGAGGGTCCCGCCGCTGGCGTCGACGAAGGACCCGGTGATCCAGCGGGCCTCCTCGGTGACGAGGAACGTCACCACGTCGGCGACGTCACCGGCCTCGCCGACCCGGTGGAACGCGGAGAGCGCCGCCATCTGCTCGACGGCCTCGGGGATGTCGAAGACCGCCCCGCCGTTGTCGGTGATCCCGGGCGCCACGCTGTTGATGGTGATCCCGCGCGGCGCCAGCAGCCGGGCCAGGTGCAGGGTCAGCTGCTCGACGGCGCCCTTCGTCATCGCGTAGGCGACCTGGTCGGGGTTGGCGACCCGGGTGAGGCCGGAGGAGATGTTGACGACCCGTCCGCCCTCCGGTATCTGCGGCAGCGCCCGCTGGAGGAGGAAGTACGGGGCGCGGGCGTTGACCGCGAAGAACCGGTCGAACCGCTCCGGGGTGAGGTCCTCGAAGGGGATGCCGCTCTGGCTGGTCTCGCCGGCGTTGTTGACGACGATGTCCAGCGTCGTCGTGCCGGTGCGCTCCTTGAGGCCCGCCTCCAGGCCGAGGAACAGCTCGTGCACGTCCCCCGGCACGCCGAGTTCGGCGCGCACGGTGAAGCCGCGCCCGCCGTCCTTCTCGATGAGCCGGAGGGTCTCCTCGGCGGCGGCCTCGTCGTTCGCGTAGTGCACGGCCACGAGCGCGCCCTCGCGGGCGAGCCGCACCGCGACGGCACGGCCGATGCCGCGACTGGAGCCGGTGACGAGCGCGGTCTTGCCGGTGAGCCGGGTCATGCGGCAACTCCTTCGTGGGGGAGGGGGGTCGGCGGGGTGGCGGCGGTGTCCGGCTCGTGCGCGACGCCGCTGATGATGCGGGCGAGGTAGCCGGCCGCCGAGTCGAGGGTGAGCAGTTCGGCCATGACGGTGCGCAGGCCCTCCACCTCCGGCCCGCCCAGCAGCAGCCGGGACTGGGCGCGGATGCCGGTGAGGGTCCGGGCGCCGACGCGGTGGCGCAGCCGCTCGTACTCCTCCAGGCCCGCGGCCGGCGTGCGGCCGGTGAGGTGGCCGGCGAGCCGGTGGCCGAGGGCGGCGGCGTCCTGGAGGCCGAGGTTGAGGGCCTGGCCGCCGACCGGCATCTGCACGTGCGCCGCGTCGCCCGCGAGGACCACCCGGCCCTTCACGTACCGGGCGGCCTGGCGGCTGGTGTCGTCGAAGGCGTCGAGCCAGACGGGGGTGCCGTGGCCGATGGACTCGCCGGTGACCTTCGCCCACGCGGCGACGACCTCGTCGAAGGCGGGCGGCCCGGTCCGGGGGACGGGCGCGGAGCCGTGGACGTGCACCATGATCCGGGTCGTCCCGTCGGGCCAGCGGTGGGCGGTCGCCAGCCCGTTCGGGCGGCGTTCGAAGCGCCGGTTGGGCACCCCGATGCCCGCCACGTCGGCGCGGAACATCTCCAGCGTCGGATCGTCGCCGGGGAAGTCGAAGCCGGCCAGCTGGCGCACGGTGCTGCGTTCGCCATCGCAGCCGACGACGTACGAGGCGGCGAACCGCCGCGGCCCGGAGCCGAGTTCGATGCCGCTGACGACGACCCGATCCGCGTACTGGCGCAGCCCGGTCACCGCGTGCCCGCGCCGCACCCGGGCGCCGAGGCCCGTCGCCCACGCGTGCAGGGCGGCTTCCAGGCGCGGCTGCGGGCACTTGAACTGGCCCGCGTACGGATGGCCGGGGGCGGCGGCCCGCAGGTCGAGCGGGAGGCCCCCGAAGTGGCCGGGGCCGCCGGGTGGCAGCGGGCCGAGCCGCGCGAGCAGTCCGCGCTCGGCGAGGAGCTCCATCGTGCGGGTGTGCAGCGTGGAGGCCCGCGACGTGGTGGCCGGCGCGGTGAGCTGCTCCAGCACGGTGACGCGTACGCCGGCCCGGCGCAGGTCGCCGGCGAGCAGCAGGCCCACCGGCCCGGCGCCGACCACGATCACGTCGGTCCGTTCGGGCGCGCCCGCGTACGCCGGGGCGGGGCGGGGGAGGGCGGCCATGGTCAGCGCCGCTCTTCCGCGTACCGCTTGGCCAGGCCGAGGGTGGCGCGGCTGTTCCCGCCGAGCGCCTCGCGGACGAAGGCGCGGGCCTCGGGCACGCCCGCGTCGGCGCCGAGCACCTGCGTGATCGCGTCGCCGTTGAGGACCACGGTGTGCTGCGAGGTGGCGGTGGTGACGCCGTCGGCGTCCTCGGTGAGCTGCCAGTAGCCGGTGTGCAGCGCCAGCAGGGGCGGCAGGGTGGTCTGCTTGTAGGCGATCCGGTGGTGGGGGAAGGCGACCCGCACCGACTCGGTGGTGTGGGTGGAGCCGTCCTTGGTGCGGGTCTCCATGCGCAGGGTCTGGAGGCCGGGCGTGGTCTCGGTGAACGTGACGGAGGCGACGTGCGGGAGCCGTTCGGTCCACCGGTCGGCCTCGTTGAGGAAGTCGAAGACGTCCTTGGCCGCGCCCTCGACGCGGACGCTGTCCTCGAAGGAGAGGGTCAGCTCGTCACCGTGCGAGGCCCGTTCCAGGTTCTCCTTGAGGGCGGGCAGCTCGGCCCGGCTGTTGCGGTCGACGGCCTCGTCGATCCAGGCCAGCGCGTCGGGGTCGTCCCCGATCGCGCGATAGGTGTGCAGCAGCCGGACCCGGGTCCCGCCGTCGCCGGCGGGCTCCAGGGTCCAGGTGCCGGTCATCTCGGCGACCGGCGGCGAGGAGACCTCCTGCCAGAAGCGGATGCGCAGGCCCTCGGGGTCGAGGATCCGGCGGGACGTCCAGTTCTTGGCCTCGCCGTTGGCGGTGGCCCAGATCCGGATCCGCTCCTCGTCGCCGTTCCGCTCCAGGCGGTCGACGTGGACGGAGGGCGGGAACAGGCGCGGCCAGTTCTCCACCTCGGCCAGCAGCCGGTACACCTCGGTGGCCTGGGCCTGCACGGTGATCTCGTGTTCGACCTCGCGAACGGTCATGGTGAACTCCCGGGAAGCAGGGGCGGGCGGGGATCAGAAGTTGCCGAGGCCGCCGCAGACGTTGAGCGCCTGCGCGGTGATGGAGGCGGCGGTGTCCGAGGCGAGGTAGCCGACGAGGCCGGCGACCTCCTCCGGGGTGGAGTAGCGGCCGAGCGGGATCTTGGCCCGGAACTTCTCCAGGACGGCGTCCTCGGTGGTCTCGTAGGCGGCGGCGTAGCCCTGGCGGACGCGCTGCGCCATCGGCGTCTCGACGTAGCCGGGGCAGACGGCGTTGACGGTGATGCCGGTCGGCGCGAGCTCGTTGCCGAGCGCCTTGGTGAAGCCGACGACGCCGTGCTTGGAGGCGGAGTAGGGCGCGCCGAGGACGACCCCCTGCTTGCCCGCCGTGGAGGCGATGTTGATGATGCGGCCGCGGTCCCTGGCGCGCAGGCCGCCGGCGTTCAGCACCTCGCGGGTGACGCGGAAGACGCTGGTGAGGTTGGTCTCGATGACGTCGTCCCACAGCTCGTCGGCCAGGTCCGCGGTGACCCCTCCGCCGCTGCGGCCGGCGTTGTTGACCAGGACGTCGACGGGGCCGAAGCGCTCGACGGCGGCGCGCACGAACTCCCGCACGTCCTCGGCGGAGCGCACGTCGAGGACGGTGCCGTCGACGTCGAGGCCCTCGGCGCGCAGTTCCTTCACGGTGGCGGTGACGTTCTCGGCGCCGCGCGCGCCGATGAAGACGCGGTGGCCCTGCGCGGCGAGCAGCCGGGCGACGGCGAGCCCGATGCCGCTGGTCGCGCCGGTCACCAGGGCGACGCGGGGGGCGGTGGTCGGCTGGGTCATCTCCGGCTCCCTCAGGCGGCCCGGGCGGCGGACAGGTGGGCGTTGACCGCGTCGACGAGCGCGCCCGGGGTGCGGGCCTCGCCGAGGGTGTCGTCGTCGAGCGTGATGCCCCACTCGCGCTCGATCCGCCCGGCGGTCTCCAGCAGGGCCAGCGACTCGTAGCCGAGCGCGTCGAAGTCGGTGTCGCGGATGTCGCCGTCGAGGTTGACGCCCTCGTCGGCACCGGCCGCCTCGCGCAGGACGCGACGCAGGTCGTCGAGGGTGAAGGGGTGGGTGGAGGACATGAGGATCGCCTTTCGGTACGGGTACGGGTACGGGTACGGGGTGAGGTTCGGGCGCGGGTGGGGGTACGAGTCGGGGTGCGGGCACGGGGAGGGGGAGGAGCACGAGTCCGGGCGTGACGGCACCGGTGGCCCGGGCGGTCCCGGCGGACCCGCAGACCCGGCGGTCCCGGCGGGGCCGCTCGTGGGTTCAGGCCTCCGCCGTGCGGACCACCAGGGCGGAGTTGAAGCCGCCCTGCCCGCGGGCCAGTACGAGGGCGGTGCGCAGCCGTGCCGGCCGGGGCGCGCCGGTGACCAGGTCGAGGGCGTGGGAGGGGGCGGGCCGGGTGGCCACGGTCGGCGGGACGACCCCGTCGCGCAGGGCGAGCAGGGCGGCCGCCAGGTCGAGCGGCGCCGCCCCGGAGTAGAGCCGGCCGGTCATCGTCTTGGGCGCGGTGACCGGGACGCCGCGCGGGCCGAACACCTCGGCCAGCGTCTCGGCCTCGATCCGGTCCAGCTCCGGGACCCCGGCGGCGTCCGCGAAGACGACGTCGACGTCGCCCGGCGCGGCCCCCGCGTCGGCCAGGGCCAGGTCGACGGCGCGCCGCAGGCCCGGGGCGCGGCCGCTGCCGGGCCGGGGGTCCATCGTCGCCGCGTGCCCGGCGATCTCGCCGTACACCCGGGGCGCGCCCCGGCGCCGGGCGTGCTCCGCGTCCTCGACGACGAGCAGCGCGCCGCCCTCGCCCGGCACGTGCCCGGAGGCCTCGGCGTCGAAGGGCACGTAGGCCCGCGCGGGGTCGTGGCGCGTGGTCAGCCGGCCGCCGGCCTGCTGCGCGACCCAGCCCCAGGAGCAGAGGGAGGCGTCGACGGCGCCGGAGACCACCAGCGAGGTGCCCTTGCGGATCTGGCGGCGGGCCTGCGCCACGGCGTCGAGTCCGCCGGCCTGGTCGCTGACGACGACGCTGCTCGGACCGCGCAGCTTGTTCCGGATGGAGATCTGGCCGCTGTTGACGGCGTAGAACCAGGCGAAGGACTGGTACGCGGAGACGTACTGCCCGCCCCTGCTCCACAGCGCCTTCAGCTCGTTCTGCCCGAACTCGAAGCCGCCCGAGTGGCTCGCGGTGATCACGCCGGCCGCGTAGTCGGGCAGCTCGTCCGGCTCCACCCCGGCGTCGGCGAGGGCCCAGTCGGCACTCACCAGGGCGAGCCGGGTCATCCGGTCGGTCTGCGGCAGCAGCCGGCCCGGCAGGTGCTCCCCCGCCTCGAAGCCGTCGATCTCGCCCGCCAGCCGCGAGGGGTAGGAGGAGGCGTCGAAGCGGGTGACCTCCCGGATGGCGCTGCGCCCGGCGAGGGTGTTGGCCCAGTACTCCTCCAGGCCCAGGCCGGTCGGGGCGGCGACGCCGAGGCCGGTCACCACGGCGCGCGCGCTCATCGCGCCCTCCGGTCGGGCCGGGCGAGCACGACGGCGCTCTGGAAGCCGCCGAAGCCGCTGCCGACCGACAGGACGGCGTCGACGAGCTGGTCGCGCGCGGTGAGCGGCACGTAGTCCAGGTCGCACTCGGGGTCGGGGGTGTGCAGGTTCGCCGTGGGCGGGACGACGTGGTGCTCCATGGCGAGCGCCGAGGCGGCGATCTCGATGGAGCCGATGGCGCCGAGCGAGTGCCCGACCATCGACTTGATGGAGCTGACCGGGGTGCGGTACGCGTGCTCCCCGAGGCTCGCCTTGAAGGCGGCGGTCTCGTGCCGGTCGTTCTGCTTGGTGCCGGAGCCGTGCGCGTTGACGTAGTCGACGGAGCCGGCGTCGAGGCGGGCCTCGTCGAGGGCGACCCGGATCGCCTCGGCCATCTCCCGGCCGTCGGGGCGCAGGCCCGTCATGTGGAAGGCGTTGGAGCGGGTGGCGTAGCCGGCGACCTCGGCGTAGACGCGGGCGCCGCGGGCGCGGGCCCGGTCGAGGCGTTCCAGCACGAAGACGGCGCAGCCCTCGCCCAGGACGAAGCCGTTGCGGCTGGCGTCGAAGGGCCGCGAGGCGTGCTCGGGGTCGTCGTTGCGGGCGGTGGTGGCCTTGATGGCGTCGAAGCAGGCCACGGTGATGGGGGAGATGGGGGCGTCGGTCGCGCCGGCCACCATCACGTCGGCGAGGCCGTCCCGGATGACCTCGGCCGCGTAGCCGACGGCGTCGAGGCCGGAGGTGCAGCCGGTGGAGACCACCGTGCTCGGGCCCTCGGCGCCGACCGCCCAGGCGACCTCGGTGGCGAAGGAGCTGGGGACCAGGAAGTTGTACAGGTGGGGCACCGCGTAGGTGCCGTCCACGACGTCGAGCCGGCCGCCGTCGCTGACCGTGCGGTACTCCTGGTCGAGGCCGGTGGTCGCGCCGACGGCGCTGCCGATGGTGACGCCGGTGCGGGCCGGGTCGAGGGCGTCGAGGTCGAGGCCGCTGTCCTCCACGGCCTCCCGGGCGGTGACGATCGCGAACTGCGCGGCCCGGTCGGTGCGCCGGATCTCGTGCGGGGTCAGGCCGGCGAGTTCGGCGTCGAAGTCGACCTCGGCGGCGATCTGCGAGCGGAAGGGCGAGGGGTCGAAGAAGGAGATCCGGCGGGTCGCGGTGCGGCCGTCGGTCAGCAGCTGCCAGAAGTTCTTGGTGCCGATGGCGCCGGGGGCCGTCACCCCGATCCCGGTGATCACGACCCTTCGGTCGTCGGGGCGGCTCACCGGGCGCTCCAGTGGTAGAAGCGGCGGGCCATGGCGTCGGCGGGGGAGCGCCAGGTGGCGGGGTCGTACGCCTCGATGTGCGGCTTCAGGTCGTCGCTGATGGCGACGAACCGCGGGTCGCTCTTGGCGCCCTCGATGCGGGTGCCGCCGTCGGCGTCGTCGAAGTCCTGGAGGTGGAAGTACAGGCCGCGGTAGGCGAAGAGCTGGCGCCTGCGGGTGCCCATTAGGTGGGGCATCTCGGTCGCGTCGAACGCGCCGAAGAGCCGGGCGACTTCGTCGTCCGAGCCGGAGGCGATCCGGGCGACGATCAGGGTGCTGTGCATCGTTACCTCTCTCGGGAACGGGTGCGTACGGGTGGGGCGGGGGAGAGGAGGAGCGGGGGCGGCCGCGGAGGGGCCCCGGGTCAGCTCCGCGGCGGTCCGAACCAGCGCTCCAGGGCGGTGGGCAGGTCGTCGTGGCTGCCGGGCGCCGCCCACGCCACGTAGCCGTCGGGGCGCAGCAGCACGGCGGCGCTGCCGTGCGGGACCGGGGCCTCGGGGGCGGCGGTCACCACGTCGACCCGGTCGCGCCAGGGGGCGGCGCGGCGGCGCGGCCACGGGTTGTCGTCGAGGTCGAGCAGGACGCCCCGGCCCCGGTGCAGCAGGGCGGCGCTGTCGGTGGACCGGCCGGCGACCGTCACCGGCAGGGAGGGCAGCCGGGCGCCGAGCAGCGGGTGGGTGCCCGCCCCGACGTCGTAGCGGATCTCCACGCCGCTCACCTTCGCCGCGAGGTGCCGGGCCACCTCCTCGTACGCGACGAGCTCGCCGAGCACCTCGCGCAGCGGCCCCACCTCGGGGCCGCCGAGGATCAGCAGGCTCTGCGCCTGGGTGTTGGCGAGCAGCCGGCGGCCCACCGGGTGCCGCTCGGAGTGGTAGGTGTCGAGGAGGGCGGCGGGCGCCGTCCCGCGCAGCACGGCGGCCAGCTTCCAGCCCAGGTTCACGGAGTCCTGGATGCCGGTGTTCATGCCCTGTCCGCCGGCCGGCAGGTGGATGTGGGCCGCGTCGCCGGTCAGCAGGACCCGGCCCCGCCGGTACTCGGTGACCAGCCGGGCGGCGTCCGTGAACGAGCTGACCCACACCGGCCGGCCGTGCGCGATGTCGTGGCCGGTCAGGCGCTTGTAGGTGTCGGCGACCTCCTCGAAGCGGGGCGGCGCGGTGCGGCGGCGGGGCGGCGTGCCGCGCTCCCCGACGATCAGCCGGTGCACGCCGTCGCCCAGCGGGGCGGACATGACCATGCCGCCGGGCACCAGCTCCCCGATGCCCCGCGGCGGCACCTCCACCCCCCGGACGTCGGCGAGCAGCAGCTCCGTGGTCGCCTCCGTGCCGGGGAAGTCGAACCCGGCCGCCTTGCGCACCGCGCTGCGCCCGCCGTCCGCGCCGACGAGGTACCGCGCCGTCAGCTCCAGCGGCCCGTCCGGGCCCTCGGCGCGGACCAGGACCCGGTCGGCCTCCTCCTCGAAGCCGTGGAAGGCGTGGCCGCGCCGGACGTCCGCGCCCAGCCCCCGGGCCCAGGACTCCAGCACGCTCTCCGTCAGCGACTGGGGGACCGCCCTGGCCGCCCGGTGCGCGCCGTCCAGCACGCCGAAGTCGAGCGGGATGCCGCCGAAGTGGCCCTGGGGGCTGGTCTCCGGACCGCCGAAGCGGGGCAGCAGCCCGCGCTGGTCGAACGTCTCCATCGTGCGGATCGTCAGGCCCAGCCCGCGTGACTCGCCGGTGGGTGCGGCCAGCCGCTCCAGCACGACGACGCCGACACCGGCTAGGCGCAGCTCTCCGGCGAGCGCCAGACCGGCCGGTCCCGCTCCCACGACGACGACGGACACGTCCATACGGCTTCTCCTCTCACCATTCTCGGGGCGACCGATCAGAAAATTCCCGGCTCCTCCCCGCGGACTGTCGCCTTTTGTGGGCGGCCCGCCGGACGGCCATGAATATCGTCGGCCGACCCGTCCGGAGTTTTCAACCCGTGAATCCCAGGACCGGCAAAAGGACGTGTGAGGCCACAGTCAAAGCGACCGGCCCCGTAAAGAAATCGACAAGCGAATGTCAGAGGAACTGCAAATCCCCGGAGCGCGGCTCCGCCGGCAAGTCCCGCACCACCGGTCTGTGACCCCGGTCACTGCCAGAAACCCAAGGCCCACCTAGCCTCGGCACCTGTACCCCGCCAGACGGCAGAGCGCCGCCGACGTCGCTCCCCGCCCTCTTTACAGGCTTGTGAATTGTCCGGGCCCGGGGTTGTGACGGCGCGCCGGCCGCTGCCAGGCTGCACAGCCGTACGGCCACGGCATGAAAAACC
This sequence comes from Streptomyces sp. NPDC058758, assembly GCF_042746075.1. Lineage (NCBI taxonomy): Bacteria > Bacillati > Actinomycetota > Actinomycetes > Kitasatosporales > Streptomycetaceae > Streptomyces > Streptomyces sp. NPDC058758. Next base: position 23,956 of record NZ_JBHYPS010000016.1, read on the forward strand.
GGGGGAATTGATGCATGCACTTGTGGTCGACGCGGACCAGACCGAAAGCTCATTCATCAGCGACGAGCTGAAACGCCATGGATTCGATGCGATGAATTGCGTGACGGGAGCCGAAGCGCTGGACCTGCACGAAGAATTCGACCTGCTCCTGCTCGACCTGCGGCTGCCCGACATCGACGGCCTGGAGGTGTGCCGGGCGGTGCGCGCCGCCAGCGACATCCCGCTGATCGCCTTCGCCTCCGCCGACCGCGGGCTCGACCGGGTCCTCTGCCTCCAGGCCGGCGCCGACGACTGCCTCGCCAAGCCCTACGGGCCGCGCGAACTCATCGCCCGCATCGAGGCGGTGCTCCGCCGGGCCCGCCCGGCCCGGACGGCCGCCCGCCGGACACCGGCCGTGCTCGCCCGCGGCTCGCTCTGCATCGACCCCGCGACCCGGGAGGCGCGGCTCAACGGACGGCTGATCAAGCTCACCCGCAAGGAGTTCGACCTGCTGCACCGCCTCGCCGCCGAACCGCACACCGTCCACTCCCGCGCCCGGCTCATGGCCGACCTGTGGGGCTACCGCGAGGGCCACGCCCCCGACGCCCGGGCCAGCCGCACGATCGACACCCACGTCAGCGCCATCCGCACCAAGCTGGGCGCCCCCGACTGGATCGTCACCGTGCGCGGGGTCGGCTTCCGCTTCGGCCGCGCCTGACGCCCGCCGCCCCGGCCGCCGCGCCGCCCCGCCACCCGACCCACCCGAGGACCCGGCCTCCCGGGCCCCGGATCACCGAACGCACGACAGGAGTCACCCCGCCATGCGCGCCACCCGCACCCCCGCCCGTCCCCGCACCCCCGGCGACCGCAGACGCCTCACCGCCCTCGCCTCCGCCCTCCTCCTCGCCGTACCGCTGACGGCCTGCTCCGCCGCCGGCTCCGACGGCGGGGCCGCCGGACCGCGCTCCGGCGGGCGCCTCACCTTCGCCCTCTCCTCCGACCCCACCTGCGTCGACCCGCACCAGGCGGCCACCAACGACGCCATGTACGTCACCCGGGGCATCGTCGACTCCCTCACCGACCAGGACCCCAGGACCGGGCGGATCGTGCCCTGGCTCGCGAGCTCCTGGGAGATCGGCGAGAACGCCTCCCGCTTCACCTTCCGGCTGCGCACCGGAGCCACCTTCAGCGACGGCGCCCCCGTCGACGCGAAGGCCGTCAAGGCCAACTTCGACGCGGTCCACGCCCTCGGCGCCCGCTCCATCCTCGGCGCCGGCTTCCTCCAGGGCTACCGGAGCACCCGGGTGGTCGACCCCCACACCGTCGAGGTGACCTTCGACGGCCCCAACGCGCAGTTCCTCCAGGCCACCTCCACCCCCACCCTGGGCCTCCTCAGCCCCGCCTCCCTGCGCCGCGGCGCCGAGGAGCGCTGCACCGGCCCCCTGGCGGGCTCGGGCCCCTTCACCCTCAAGGGCTACACCCCCGACACCTCCGTCGCGCTGGACCGGCGCGACGACTACGCCTGGGGCTCCCCCCTGTGGAAGAGCCCCGGCGCGGCCCGCCTCGAAGGCATCACCTTCCGGGTCGTCCCCGAGTCCGGCGTGCGCTCCGGCAGCCTCACCTCCGGCCAGGTCGACGCCATCGCCGGCGTCGCCCCCCAGGACGAGACCCTCCTCAAGGGACAGAAGGTCTCCGTCGTGGGCCGCGCCAACCCCGGCGTCCCGGTGGCCCTCAGCGCCAACACCGCGAGCCCCGTCGCCAAGGACCCCGCCGTCCGCCGCGCGCTCCAGGCCGCCGTCGACCGCGACGAGGTCGTCGACACCGTCCTCAGCTCCAGCTACCGCCCCGCCACCAGCTCCCTCGCCGAGACCACCGACGCCTACCACGACAACAGCGCCCTCCTCGCCCACGACACCGACCGCGCCCGCTCCCTCCTGGACGGGGCCGGCTGGCGGCCCGGCCCCGACGGCGTCCGCGTCAAGGACGGGCGCCGGCTGGAGCTCAAGGTCATCCTCGCCACCAACTTCGGCCCCAACCAGTCCGCGCTCGAACTGATCCAGCAGCAGGTCAGGAAGGCCGGGATCCAGCTGAACCTCAGCGTCCTGTCCATCGCCGACTACCAGAAGGCCAGGGGCGCCGGCGACTACGACCTCGCGTGGGGCAACGGCACCCGCACCGACCCCGACATCCTGCGCACCGCCTTCTCCTCGAAGCTGCTCAACCTCTCCCGCATCAGCGACCCCGCCCTCCAGCGGGAACTCGACGCCCAGGCCGCCGCGACCGACCCCGCCCGCCGCGCCGCCCACGTCGCCACCGCGCAGCGCCGCATCCTCGAACAGGGCTACCAGATCCCGGTCTTCGAGATGACGACCGTCCTCGCGCTCTCCAAGAAGGTGCACGACGTCGCCTTCGACGCCTCCTCCCGCCTCCAGTTCCACGACACGTGGCTCTCGTGACCGCCCGCCACCGGCCCCCGCGGCCCACGGACCCGGAGGCGCACCGGTGAAGCGCCGCCTGCCGCGCGCCCTGGCCCAGGCGCTGTTCGTCCTCTGGGCCGCGTACACCGTCTCCTTCGCCGTGCTCTACCTGCTGCCCGGCGACCCGGTGACGATCATGGCCGCGGGCGGCGGCGACGCGAGCTCGGTCAGCCCCGAGCAGATCGCCGAACTCCGCGTCCGCTACGGCCTGGACCGGCCCGTCCCGGAGCAGTACGCGACCGCCCTGTGGAACGCCGTCCGCGGCGACTTCGGCACCTCGGTGCACGGCGGGCAGCCGGTGGTCCGGCTCATCGCCGACGCCCTGCCCGCCACCCTCCAGCTCGCGGGCGCCACCCTCCTGCTGGCCCTGCCGCTCGGCGGCGCCGTCGCCCTGCTCGGCACCTACACCCGGCGCCGCTGGCTCCGCCAGCTCCTGCTGTCGCTGCCGGCCGCCGGCGTGTCGGCGCCCACCTTCTGGGTCGGACTGCTGCTCGTGCAGCTGGTGTCGTTCCGCTGGGGCCTGCTGCCCGCCTTCGGCAACGACGGCTGGAGCTCCCTCGTCCTGCCCTCGGTCACGCTGGCCCTGCCGGCCGCCGGACTCGTCGCCCAGGTCTTCGCCAAGAGCCTGCGGACCGAGCTGGCGGAGCCGTACGTCGACACCGCGCGGGCCAAGGGCGCGGGCCGCGCCCGCGTCCACCTCCGGCACGCGGCGCGGGGCGCCCTCGCCCCGCCGCTCACCGTCGCCGGACTCCTCACCGGCGGGATCCTGGCCGGTTCCGTGGTGGTCGAGACCGTCTTCGCCCGCACCGGCGTCGGCCGGCTCACGGCGACGGCGGTCACCACCCAGGACATCCCCGTCGTCCAGGGACTCGTGGTCCTCGGCGCCTGCGTCTACGTCACCACCCACCTCGTCGTCGACCTCCTCCACCCGCTCATCGACCCCCGCCTCACGGCCACGGAACGCCCGGCGGTGACCACATGACCGAACTCACCACCCACCCCGGCACCCCGCAGGCTGCCGCCGCCGGCGCCGCCGAACCCGCCCCGGCCCGGCCCGGCACCCCCTCCCGCCCCCGCCGGGCCCTCGCCTTCTGGCTGGGCAGACCCGGGCTCCTGCTGTCCGCCGCCCTGCTCGCCCTCGTCCTGCTGGCGGCCCTCTTCCCCTCCCTCCTCACCTCCCGCGACCCGCTCGCCGGCATCCCCGGCGAACGGCTCCTTCCCCCCGGCGCCGACCACCCCTTCGGCACCGACCAGCTCGGCCGCGACCTGTACGCCCGCGTCGTCCACGGCAGCGCCCTCACCCTGCGCGCGACCGGCCTCGCCGTCGCCGTCGGACTCGTCGCCGGCTCGCTCGTCGGCCTGCTCGCCGGATACCTCGGCGGGCGGGCCGACGACGCCCTGATGCGGCTCACCGACGTCCTGCTCGCCGTCCCCGGACTGCTGCTCTCCCTCGCCCTGGTGACCGCCCTCGGCTTCGGCACCGTCGAGGTCGCCGTCGCCGTCGGCGTCACCAGCGTCGCCGTGTTCGCCCGCATCATGCGCACCGAGGTCCGGCGCGTCGCCCGCACCCCGTACGTCGAGGCCGCGCGGGCCGCCGGCGTCCGCCGGCCCGCGGTGCTGCTGCGCCACGTGCTGCCGAACGCCGCCGCGCCCGTCCTCGTCTACGCGGCCGTCGACTTCGGCGCGGTCGTCCTCCAGGTGTCCTCCCTGTCCTTCCTCGGCTACGGCGCCCGCCCGCCCCAGCCGGAATGGGGAGCCCTCGTCGCCTCGGGACGCGACTACCTCGCTTCGGCCTGGTGGCTCACCACCCTGCCCGGACTCACCATCGCGGCCACCGTCCTGGCCGCCAACCGCATCGCCCGCGCCCTCGACGGCGAGGCGAGGGAGACCCCATGACCACGCCCCCACCCCCGCCCCAGCCCCCCGCCGAGCCGGAAGCCCTCCTCGCCGTCCGGAACCTGACCATCACCTACGGCACCCGCGCCGGCCCCGTCCCCGCCGTCCGGGGCGTCGACCTCACCGTCCGCCCCGGAGAGGTCCTCGCCCTCGTCGGCGAGTCGGGATCCGGCAAGAGCACCACCGCCCACGCCGTCCTCGGCCTCCTCCCGCCCGGCGCCCGCGTCGACGGCGGCACGATCCGGTACGCCGGCACCGACCTGGCCGCCGCCGACGAGTCCGTCCTGCGCGCCCACCGGGGCCGCGCCATCGGGCTCGTCCCCCAGGACCCGGCGGTCTCCCTCAACCCGGTGCAGCGCGTCGGGACCCAGGTCGCCGAGGTCCTCCTCCTGCACGGCCTCGCACCCGACCGCGACACCGCCCGCGCCCGGGCCGCCGAACTCCTCGGGGAGGCCGGCCTCGACCGGCCCCGGGAACGCGCCCGCCAGTACCCCCACGAACTCTCCGGCGGCATGCGGCAGCGCGTCCTCATCGCGATCGCCCTGGCCGCCCGCCCCCGCCTCCTCGTCGCCGACGAACCCACCAGCGCCCTCGACGTCACCGTCCAGCGCACCGTCCTCGACCACCTCGACACGCTCATCCGCACCTCGGGGACCGCCGTCCTGCTCATCACCCACGACCTCGGCGTGGCCGCCGACCGCGCCGGACGCGTCGCCGTCATGGCCCGGGGCCGCGTCGTCGAGACGGGCCCCACCCAGGAGGTCCTGGCCTCGCCCCGGCACCCGTACACCCAGGCCCTGCTGGCCGCCGCCCCGGCCTTCGCCCCCGCCCGCCGCCCCCTCCCCGCGGCGGGCGGCACCCCCGCGCCCGCCGCCGGCGGCCCCCCGGCCGCCCCCGACCTGCTCACCGCCGAGAACCTCGTCAAGGAGTACCCGCGCCGCCGCACCGGGCCGCGCACCCCGCCGCCCCGGGCCGTCGACGGCGTCAGCCTCCGCATCGCCCGCGGCGAGACCCTCGCCCTGGTCGGCGAGTCCGGCTCCGGCAAGTCCACGACGGCCCGGATGCTGCTGCGCCTGACCGACCCCACCGAAGGCCGGATCACCTTCGACGGCCAGGACGTCACCCGGCTCGGCGGCCCCGCCCTGCGCGCCCTGCGCCGCCGCCTCCAGATCGTCTACCAGAACCCCTACACCTCCCTCGACCCCCGGCTGCCCGTCGCCGAGACCGTCGCCGAACCCCTGCGCGCCTTCCGCGTCGCCGGCCGCGCCGAACGGGCCCGGCGGGTGGCCGCGCTCCTCGACCGCGTCCACCTGCCCGCGGACGTGGCGCGCCGCCGCCCCGCCGAACTCTCCGGCGGGCAGCGCCAGCGCGTCGCCATCGCCCGCGCCCTGGCGCTCCGCCCCGACCTCGTCGTCTGCGACGAACCCGTCTCCGCCCTCGACGTCTCCGCCCAGGCCCACGTCCTCGACGTCCTCGCCGAACTCCAGCGGGAGGACGGACTGAGCTACCTGTTCATCACCCACGACCTGGCCGTCGTCCGCCGGATCGCCCACCGCGTCGCCGTCATGCGCCACGGGCGGATCGTGGAGACGGGCCCCGTCGAGACCGTCTTCACCGAGCCCCGGCACGCGTGGACCCGCGAACTGCTCGACGCGATCCCCGGCCGCGGCCGGTCAGCCCCGGCCGGCGGCTGACCCGGCGGCCGGGAGGCCCCCGCCCGCCGCCGGGAGCACCGACCGGGCCGTCACCGTCCGCACGGTGACCTCCGGCGCCTCCCCGGCGGGCACGGCCACCGCCGCCGCGTACCCCGCGGGGACGGCCACCCCGCACACGCTCCACCCCGCGGGCCGCGCCGCCGGCTCCGCGTCCCCCAGGTAGTCGGCGCGCGGCGCGCGCCCCAACCCCGTCCCCAGCCCCTTGAGGTACGCCTCCTTGCGCGCCCACAGACGGGTGAAGGCCTCCGCCCGCCGTGCCGGGCCCAGCCGCTCCAGCTCCGCCCGCTCCCGCGGGTGCAGCCGCGGCAGGCACGCCTCCACCGTCCCCGGCGGGCACACCCGCTGCACGTCCACCCCCACGGCGCCCGCCGCCACGGCGACGGCCACCAGGCCGTGGCCGTGCGACAGCGAGAAGCCGGGCGGCGCGCCGACGCCCCGCAGCACCGGCCGTCCGTACCGCCCCTCCCGGCCGAACCGCACCCCGGCCGGGTCCACCCCGGTGTACGAGGCCAGCACCCGCCGCAGCGCCAGGTGCGCCCACACGTACCGGCTCCGCCCCTCCTCGCTCGCGAAGCCGCGGGCCCGGCGCCGTTCGGCCCCGTCGAGGACGCCGTACGCCTCCGGGGGCACGCCGTCCCCCGGTGCGGGGACCGCCAGCAGCCACACCTCCACGGCCCCGGCCCCGGGCGGCCGGCTCACGGCCGGGCCCGTTCCCCGGACGGCTCCCGCTCCCGCTCCCGTTCCCGCTTCCGCTTCCGGGACCCGCCGGGCGGCGGGCCGGCGGCCTCGGCGCGGCGCCCGGCGACGGCCGCCCCGAGCCCCGCGGCGAGCGACACCAGACCGCCGACCACGAAGCCCCACCGCACGCCCCAGCGGTCGGCGAGCGCGCCCACGAGCAGCGCCCCCAGCGGGGTCGACCCCTGGAGGATCAGCGTGTACAGGGCGAGGACCCGGCCGCGCAGCTCGGGCGGCACGCCCAGCTGGACGCGGTGGTTGGCGGCCTGCGCGAAGAAGATCGCCGCCCCGCCGGTGAGGAACAGCAGCACCAGGGACAGCGGGTACGACGACGTCGCCCCGACCGCCGTCTCCAGGACGCCGAAGGCGACGGCCCCGCCGGCCACCAGCCGCGCCGGGGGGCGCCCGCTCCGGGCCGTCGTCGCCAGCGCCGCGACCAGCGACCCCGCCGCGAACACCGCCGTCACCACGCCGAAGGACGAGGCCCCGGCGTGGTGCACCTGCGACGCCAGCAGCGGCAGCGTCAGCTGGAAGTTGAGGCCGAACAGCCCGACCACCGCCACCAGCGTCAGCGGCACCACCAGATCGAAGCGGCCCGCCGCCCGCAGCCCGTCGGCCACCCGCACCCGGTCGCCGCGCCGCCGCTCCGGCCGGGTCCCGCCCCGCATCAGCCGCAGGGCGACGACGGTGGCGGCGTAGCTCGCCGCGTTCAGCAGCATCACCCAGCCGACGCCGGCCGCCGAGATCAGCAGTCCGGACAGCGCGGGGCCCACCACCCGGGCGACGTTGAAGTACGCGGCGCTGAGCGCCGAGGCGTTGGGCAGCAGCGCGGAGCCCACGAGCTCCCCGACGAACGCCATCCGGGCCGGCACCTCGACCGAGTTCACCACCCCCAGCCCGCACGCGAACGCGTACACGTGCCACAGCCGGACCTCGCCCGCCACCACCAGCACCGCGAGCACCAGCGCCAGCACGCACGACAGCACGTTCGCCGCGGTCAGCAGGGCCCGCTTGTCGTACCGGTCGGCGAGCCGTCCGCCGTACAGCGTGAGCAGCAGCACGGGCGCGAACTGCAGGGCCGTCACCGTCCCCAGGGCGCTCGCCGACCCGCCGCTGAGGCCGAGCACCAGCCAGTCCTGCGCGACGACCATCATCCACGTGCCGGCCACCGAGACGATCTGGCCGAGCACGAACAACCGGAAGTCCCGGACGCGCAGGGCCCGGAAGACCCCGCCCACGGCGGCGCTCACGGGACCGGCACCGCCGGCCCGCCGTCCGCCGCCAGGCACTCCTCCAGGAACGCGAAGACCCGCAGGTGGTACGCGCGGGCGGCCCAGCCGAGACTCACGTTGTGCCCGGCCCCCGCCAGCCGGTCCACCCGGACCCGGGGCGCCCGGGCCAGCCGGCCCGTCAGGTCGTCCACGTCCTCGGGCCCGTGCCGCCACCACGCCTCGTGCTCGGCGAAGGTGAACCGCACCGGCACCCGCACCCGCCCGAGGACCTCGGCCCCGCCGGCCGCCCAGCCGCCCACCGACTCCCGCTCCCGCCTCGGCATCGGCGCCACCACCGACCGGCTGGCGCGGAACGTGCCCGGCGGGTACAGCCCGAAGCTCGGACCCCAGTCGAGCCGCCGCGAAGCGAAGCCCGTGCGGTTCGCCGCACGGGCGAAGGGCACGGCCGGCCGGTGCCCCACCCCCGACACGTCCACCCCGACCAGTCCCCGCGGCGGCCCGTCGGCGGCGAGGGCGAGGGCGACCTTCCCGCCGAAGGAGTGCCCGAGGAGCAGCACGGCCCCCTCGGTGAACCCCTCCAGCGCGCGCCCCAGCGTCCGGGCCTGCCCGGCCACGCCCCGCCCGTCCGGCACGAGCCCGGCGTACGGCCCGTATCCCGGCCGGTCCAGCGCCAGCACCGCGTACCCGAGCCGCCTCCCGAGCGCGAGCAGCGACACGTCCGGGTGGGCCTGGCCGTCGAAGTACCCCGCGCTCATCCCGCCGCCGTGCAGCGCGACCACCAGGGCGCGCGCGGGTCCGTACCCGGCCTCCGGCTCGGCGAGCAGCCCCGTCACGGGCGCCTCCCGGCCAGTCCCGAGAGTCACCCGGCGCACCCCCGGGGACACCCGTGACGACACGACGGTCATCCGCCCTCCTCGTACCCGTCCGACACCGGCGCTTCCGGCCCCACCAGCATCCGCACCGCCCGCCCGGCCCCTCAAGGGGCTCCGGTCCAGGACTCGGTGAGCTTCCCGCCCGCTCCCCCGGAAACGTCCGGGCCCCGCAAGCCCCGGGTCAGAGGAGTGTCAGAACCACCGCGGCCGGGCCTGCGGCCGCCGGCGCCGGGCCGGGGTCACGGGCGGGGGCACAGCAGCCGGTCGACCAGCCCGTCGACGTACTCCGGGGTGAGCGGGACCAGGCCGAACAGGACGCGGATGTACATGGGGGCGAGGACGTGGTCCAGCACGTCGAGCGCGTCGGGCGCGGGCTCGCCGCGCTCGCGGGCGCGGTCGAGCACGGCCTGCAGCTGCCGCATGCGTGCGGCGCGGAGTTCGTCACCGGCCTTCAGGCCCTGCTCGCCGTTGCCCGACAGGGCGACGGCCAGGCGCACCACCGCCGGGCCGTCGGGTCCGGTGATCTCGCGGGCCACCTGGGCCGCGTAGGTGCGCAGGTCGCCGTCCAGGCTCCCGGTGTCGGGCATCGGGGACCGCGCGTCGAGGCGGGTGAGCGCCACGTCGGTGAGCAGGGTCTCCAGGTTGCCCCACCGGCGGTAGACGCTGCTGTCGGCCACGCCCGCGCGGGCGGCGACGTCGCCGACGGTGAAGCCGCCGTAGCCGCGTTCGCCGATCAGGGCGGTGACGGCCCGGTGCACCTCCGCGGTGACGCGGGCGCTGCGCCCGCCGGGCCGCCGGACCGGCTGTCGTTCGTTCATGCCCCCACATTAACGCAGTGATCGCTTGCGTTTAGGGGGCGGCCTTCCGTACAGTCTCCTAACGCAGCCGATGGCTGCGTTAGGAGTCCGATTCCGTCGTCACCCGCGTGGACCACGGCCGGGCTCGACGAACGAGGGAGGGGAGTACCCATCACCGCATCGCCCACGGCCGCGGACGGCCGGTCGCACAAGGCCGTCCTGCTCGCGGTGACCTGCCTGGGCCAGTTCATGGTCCTGCTCGACAACACGATCGTCGGAGCGGCGCTGCCCGACATGCGGCTGCGGCTGCACACGGGACTGACCGGCCTGCAGTGGATCGTCGACGCGTACGTCCTGCTGGTCGCCATGCTGCTGCTGTCCGGCGGCATCTTCGCCGACCGCTTCGGCCGCAAGCGGGTGTTCCTGGCCGGCGCGGCGGTGTTCACCGCCGCGTCGCTGCTGTGCAGCCTCGCCCCCTCGCTCGGCTGGCTGATCGCCGGCCGCGCGCTGCAGGGCGTCGGGGCCGCGGCGCTGAGCCCCGCCTCGCTGGCCCTGCTCGTCGCCGCCCACCCCGCCCCGGCGGAACGGGTCCGGGCGATCGGCCTGTGGGCCGGAGTCAGCGGCATCGGCCTCGCCGCGGGCCCCGTGGCCGGCGGCGTGCTGACGGACGCCTTCGGCTGGCCCGCCGTCTTCCTGGTCAACCTGCCCCTCGGCGCCCTCCTGCTCCTGGTCGGTCCGCGCCGCCTCGAAGAGGCCCGCAACCCGGCCGCCCCCGCCATCGACGTCCCCGGCACGGCGCTGTCCGCCCTGGGCGTGGGGGCGCTGACCTACGGGCTGATCGAGGGGGGAGCGCGCGGCTGGACCTCGCCGGTGATCCTGGGGAGCTTCGCCGCCGCGGCGGTCCTCCTCGCCGCCTTCGTCGCCGTCGAGGCGCGTCGCCCCGCACCGATGCTGCCCCTGCGGCTGTTCCGGCAGCGGCTGTTCACGGTGTCCAGCGCCGCCATGGTCGTGGTGGGCTTCGCGCTGATGGGATCGTCGTTCTTCTTCTCCCAGTTCTTCGTGGAGGTCCAGGGCAGCTCGGTCCTGCGCGCCGGCCTGCAGACCCTGCCCCTCTCCCTCGCCATGGTGGCCGCCAGCCCGTACGCGGGCCGGCTCGCCGCCCGGTACGGCTTCCGCACCGTCGTCACCACCGGCCTGGCCCTGGCCGGCCTGGGTCTGCTCGCGCTCGGCACGGTGCACGCCGACACCGGCTACGGGAACGTGTGGTGGCGCCTGGCGGTCGCCGGCACCGGCTTCGCCCTGACCCTGTCCCCGCTGACGGGGGCCGCCATCCAGGCGGTCGGCCCGCAGGAGGGCGGCCTCGCGTCGGGCATCAGCAGCACCACCCGGCAGATCGGCGCGGTGCTCGGCGTCGCGGTCCTCGGGGCCGTCGTCCGCGCCCGGCAGTCCGGCGGCGCCTCCTTCGGCGCCGGCCTCGACAGCGCCTTCCTCACGGCCGGCGCCCTCACCCTGGCCACCGCCGCCGCCACCGCCCTGTGGCTCGCGGCCTCCCGGCCCGCGCGGGACCCAGCGCCCCCGCGCGGCTCCGCCCTCCCGCACGAGGCCGCCCCGCACGGAGCCGCCCCGCCGAAGGGGGCCTCCGCGCACGGCCCGAACAGGACGGCGCCCGCCCCCACGGCCGGAACCCCCGCCGACAGCACCCGCATCGTCACCGCACACACCACGGAGAGGCCCCTGTGACACCCGTGCCCCGCATGACCGTCGAAGAGCACCCGGTGGCCGACGCCGCGGCCGGACCCTACGCCCTCACCACGGGACCGGACGGCGCCCTGTGGTTCACCCTCGTCCACGCCGGCCGGATCGGCCGGCTCGTCCCCGGCGAGGAGCCGACGACCCACTCGCTCGACCCCGCCTGCGGACCGACCGTCATCACCCCCGGCCCGGACGGCGCCCTGTGGTTCACCGAGTACAAGGCGGACCGGATCGGACGCGTCACCACCGACGGCACCGTCACCGAGTTCGACGTGCCCACCCCCGGCTGCGGGCCGTTCGGCATCGTGGCCGGGCCCGACGGCGCGCTGTGGTTTACCGAGACCGCCGCCGGACGGATCGGCCGGATCGCCGTGGACGGCGAGGTCACCGAGTTCCCGCTCCCCGTCACCGGCGCGTTCCCGTCCGCGATCACCGCCGGCGGCGACGGCGGGATGTGGTTCACCCTCAACCAGGGCGACGCCGTCGGCAGGATCGGCACGGACGGCGCGATCACCCTCCACCCGCTGCCGACCGAGGCGGCCGCGCCGGTCGGGATCGCCGCCGGCCGCTACGGGGAGCTGTGGTTCACCGAACTCGCCGCCGGGCGGATCGGCCGGATCACCCCCGACGGGAAGATCACCGAGTTCCCGCTGCCCGACCGCGCCGCACGCCCGCACGCCGTCACCGTCGACGGCCGGGGCACCGCCTGGTTCACCGAATGGGCGGGCAACCGCGTCGGCGCGATCACCCCCGACGGCACCGTCACGACGTACGACCTGCCCACCCCCGGCTCCGAACCGCACGGCATCGCCGTCGGCCCCGACGGCGCCCTGTGGACCGCCCTGGAGACCGGCGCGCTCGCCCGTGTCGCCCCGGCGGACGGCTCCGCCTGAGCCTCCGTCTCCCTTTCCCGTCCGACGTCAACAGCGGTCGCCGGTACGGCGGCCGGAGAGGAAGCCCCGATGAAGTACGCACTGGTGATCTTCGAGACGGACGAGTCGCGCCGCCGGATCCGGGCCGACCGGGCCGCCTACCGCAAGGAGTACGAAGGCTGGATCGGCGGCCTCGCCGCGGCCGGGAAACTGGTCGGCGGCGACGCCCTGGAGACCGAGGACACCGCTCCCGCGACCGTGCGCACCACGGCCGACGGGACGACGACGGTGACCGACGGGCCCGCGTATGCCGGTGAGGAGACCCTCGGCGGCTGGTTCGTCGTCGAGGTCGCCGACCGCGCGGAAGCCGTCGCACTGGCCAGGAGCCTGCCGACCCCGGAGACCGTCGAGGTCCGCCCGCTCCTCGAATCCGCCTGAACGGCGCCGGGGCCGGGTCGCGGCGGCCCCGCCCCCGGGGGCCCGGCCTTGACCTTGACACGGTGACAAGCCTTTGACTGCCTCCCCAGGAGGTGGTCCCGATGACCATGACGTATCAGGACGAGGACGTGCGGCGCGCGCTGCGGGCGCTGGCGGACGAGCGTCCGTCGGTGCGGCTCAAGGCCGCCCTGGCGGTCGGCACGACGCCCGACGCCCGGTTCGTCGAGCCGCTCGTCGAGCGGTGCGCGGTGGAGCCCGAGTTCTTCGTCCGCGACATGCTGACCTGGGCGCTGACCCGCCACCCCGAGAAGCTGACGCTCCCCAGGGTGCTGCCCGAACTCCGTTCGGAGCGCCCGCAGGCGCGGAGCCAGGCCCTGCACACGCTGTCCAAGATCGGCGACCGGCGGGCGTGGCCGGCGATCACGCACGCCCATCTGACCGACCCCGACGACGAGGTGGCGCGGGCCGCCTGGCGGACGGCGGTCCTGCTCGTGCCGGACGGCGAGGAGCCCGCGCTCGCCGCCGCGCTCGCCACCCAGCTGGGGCGCGGCGAGCGGGCGACGCAGCTCAGCCTCAGCCGGGCGCTGACCGGGCTCGGCGACGCGGTCCTGCCCGCACTGGACGCCGCGGCCGGGCACCGCGACCCGGGCGTGCGCGCCCACGCGCTCGCCACCCGGCGGATCCTGGACGACCCCGACACCGGATTCGAGTACGCGATCGAGGAGGCGAAGCGCGTCGTGGCGCTCGACGGGGCCCCGGGGGAGGGAGACTAGGGCGTGCTGATCGGTGAGGTGGCGCGGCGCTCGGGCGTCAGCGCGCGCATGCTCAGGCATTACGAGTCGCTCGGACTGGTGCGGCCCGCGGGCCGCACCGGTTCCGGCTACCGCGAGTACCGCGACGAGGACATCCGGAGGATCTTCCACGTGGAGAGCCTCCGTTCGATGGGGCTGTCGCTGCGGGAGATCGGCCGCGCCCTCGACGACCCCGGCTTCACGCCCGCGCAGCTCGTCGGCGACCTCATCGAGCAGACCCGTGCCCGCATCGAGGCCGAGACCGAACTGCTCACGCGGCTGCGCCGCATCGACGCCGCCGAACCCGCCAGCTGGGACGAGGCCCTGCGGGTCGTCGCGCTCCTCCAGGCCCTCGGGTCGCCGAGCGGGGACGCCCGCCAGCGCGCCGCGCTGTCCTCGGCCGACGAGGTCCCCGTACCGGTCGAGGCGCTGGTCGAGGCCGCGTTGAACGAGACGGAGCCCAACGTCGCCGGCGCCCTCCGCTGGGCGCTGGCCCGCTCCGGCGACGGCGGCCCCGCCCTCCTGGCCCGGGGCCTCGACTCCCCGGAGGCGGCGGTGCGCGAACGGGCCGTGCGCACCCTCGCCGGCCTTCCGGGCGAGGAGGCGGCCGCCCCGCTCCGCGCCGCCCTCGCCCATCCCGATCCCGTGGTCCGGGGCCAGGCGGCCCTGGCCCTCGGGTCCCGGGGCGAGCGCGAGGCGATCGCGGTGCTCGTCGAGATGGTCGTGGACGGCAGGAACGACACCGACGCGGCCGACGCGCTCGGGGCCCTGGCCGCCGACGCGGCCACGGCCGACGAGATCGCGGCCGGCCTCGTCGCCCACCTCGGCCACGCGGGCACCGCACCGCCCGCCCGGGGCCGCCTCACCCAGGCCCTGGCCGACATTCCCGGCCCCGTCGCCGCCCGTGCCCTCGCCGACCTCAGCCACGACCAGGACCGCGCCGTCGCCCTGACGGCCGCCTACCTCCGCCGGCTCCGCGACGACCCCTGACCCCCGGCGCGGGCCGCCCGGCCGCCCCTCCCGTTCAAGCGGTCCGGGTGCCGCTCGGCTCCCAGGCGAGGTGCGGCGCCAGGGCGTTCAGGAAGTCGGCCGCGTCGAAGAGCTCCCCGGCGGAGGCGACGCCGACCGTGCGGGTCCGGCCGGTGAGGACGCGGTGCACCGCCTCGACGGCGAGCGGGGCGGTGACGGCGTAGATGTCCTGGCCCGTGGCCACGGCCCGCCGCTCGGCCCCTCCGGAGCGGACGACGACGTCGACGAGGAAGGTCTGCGCGGACCGGCCGCGAGCGTCGACCGCCGTGGGCCCCGCCGTGCCCGCGCCGGTGACGCCGCCCGCCGCCTCGGTCGACATGTAGGTGCGCACCGAGGGGACGGACAGATGGCTGGGGAGGGTGACGACGTCGGCCATCGTGAACTCCCCGACGACGGGCCGCGGCCCCATCGGCTCGGGGAAGGGCCAGGTCAGCACGGGCAGTTCGTCGGTGTGGTACTCCAGCCGCCCGCCGGTGAAGCGGACCCGCCGCCCGCCGCGCCGCTCGGCGGAGACCCTCCCGGCGATCCGGGTCCCCTCCGTGGGCTCCCAGCCGCTCAGCCCGTACGCGACGTGCGCCTCGTCCGCCGAGGTCCAGTCGCCCATCGCGGCCGTGGCCAGCAGGTCGCCGAGGCCGCCGTAGAAGGCCATGGCGGGCACGATCACCGCGCCCTCGGCGCGCGCCCGGTCCGCGTACCGGGCGAAGGTGTCGGCGTTGGCCTCGATCTCGGCCGCCACGTCGACGTACGGGATCCCGGCCCGCAGCGCGGCCTCGATCACCGGGCCGGCCGTCGTCGCGAACGGCCCCGCGCAGTTGACGACGGCGTCCGCGCCGGCCAGCGCCCGGTCGAGCGCCGCCGGGTCGTCGACCGGCGCCGGGCGCACGCCGAGCCCCGGGTGCTCCGCGGCCAGCGCCGTCAGCTTGCCGGCGTCCCGCCCGGCGAGGACGGGGACGAAGCCCCGCTCCCGCAGGTGCGCCACCACGAACCGGCCCGTGTGCCCGTACGCGCCGTACACCGCCACCGTCTGCCCCGCTGCCATGGGTTCCCTCTTTCCGTCCGTGCCGCTTCCGTTCGGCCGTCTCCATCCTGGAATGGTTGAAGGTGCAACCGTGAGTGTCGGAAACGACGTGCCCCGTACACTTCCGGACATGACCTCCGTCGCGCTGGCCGTCACCGACGGCATGCTGCACTTCGAACTCTCGATCGCCCACGAGGTGTTCGGCTCCGCGCCCGACGCGGTCACCGTCCCCTGGTACGAGCTGACGGTCTGCGGACCCGGCGCCGTGCCCTTCGGCCCGTTCCGCCTGGAGCCCGACCACGGCCTCGACCGGCTCCGCGACGCCCACACCGTGATCGTCCCCGGCTGGGCCGACGTCGACGCGGCCCCGCCCGCCGACCTGGTCGACGCGGTGCGCGCCGCCCACGCGGCCGGCGCCCGCGTCGTCTCGCTCTGCACCGGCGCGTTCGTCCTCGCCGCCGCCGGACTGCTCGACGGCAGGCGCGCCACCACCCACTGGGCGCACACCGCCGCCCTCGCCGCCCGCCACCCGGCGGTGGAGGTCGACCCCGGCGTGCTCTACGTCGACGACGGCAGCGTCCTCACCTCCGCAGGCAAGGCCGCCGCGCTCGACCTGTGCCTGCACCTGGTCCGCCTCGACCACGGCTCCTCGGTCGTGAACGCCGTGGCCCGCCGGCTGGTCGTCCCCCCGCACCGGTCCGGTGGCCAGGCGCAGTTCGTCACCGCGCCCGTGCCCGCCCGGGAGGGCCACCCGCTCACCGCCCTCCTGCCCTGGGCCGTGGAGCGCCTCGACCGGCCGCTGACGGTGGAGGACCTCGCCCGCCGCGCGGGCATGAGCTCGCGTCAGCTGACCCGCCACTTCCGCGCGGCGACCGGCACCACGCCCCTGCGGTGGCTGCTGGCCCAGCGCGTCCGCCGCGCCCAGGAACTCCTGGAGCTGACCGAGGACGGCGTCGACGCCATCGCGGCCGCGACGGGCATGGGCACCGCCACGACCCTGCGGCGGCACTTCCGCCGCACCCTGGGCGTGCCCCCGGACGGCTACCGCCGCGCCTTCCGCGCCCGCGCGGCGGGACCGTCCGGGGCCGCGTGACCCGGGGCGGTGCGTCAGTAGGTCAGGATGCCGGGGTCGGTGACGCCCTCCGCCCCCGTCTCCACGTGCCCGGCCAGGCGGCGCACGTAGTCGGCGTGCGCCGGGGAGGTGATCGTGACGTCGTACCACCTGCCGGAGGCCGACAGCGGCACCGAGTGGGCGACGGTCGCGCCCCGCGGCACCGTCAGCGTCCGCGGGGCGCCTCCGTAGGCGTGGGTGACGGTCACCGTCGTGGTGGCGCCGGCGTTGGTGAAGCTGAGGTCCAGGTCGCCGGTGGTGGCGTTGTGGCGGGCGGTGACCTCGGGGACGGCGGTCTTCCCCGGGGAGCGGAAGCGGCGCAGGAAGCCGTTGGGGCCGTGCACGGTGAGGTCGGTGGTGCCCTTGGAGTACGTGGTGTTCCAGGTGTCGGCGATCGACGCGCCCGCCGCCGTCGTGTACGTCCAGGGGGCGTCGGTGCGGTTGGCCGAGGTCACGTAGAACTGGGCGCCCGCGGCGGGGCCGCCGCCGAACGCCAGCCGGAAGGTGCCGGCCGCGGTGTCGGCGGAGCCGTCCACGTACGGGGCGTACTTCAGCGGGCGGGTGGGCTTGGAGCCCGGCTCCTGGCGCGGCATCGTGCCGACGGCCGGCGCGGTGGCCGGGAAGTCGGGGTGCCGGTCGCGGTCCGGCGGGTAGTACCCGGCGGTGGACGGCAGCGCGACCGGCTGCGGCTGGGCGCGGGCGAAGTCGAAGGCGGAGGTCAGGTCGCCGCAGACGGCCCGCCGCCACGGGGAGATCTGCGGCTCCTGGACGCCGAAGCGGCGCTCGATGAACCGGATCACCGAGGTGTGGTCGAAGGTCTCGGAGCAGGTGTAGCCGCCGGTGGACCAGGGGGAGACGACGATCATGGGGACCCGGGGCCCGAGGCCGTAGGGCCCGGCGACGTAGCCGGTCCTGCCGGGGAAGTGGTCGAGGGCGGTGGGGACGGTCGACAGGCCCTGCGCGGCCGAGGCCGGGACGTACGGCGGGACGACGTGGTCGAAGAAGCCGTCGTTCTCGTCGTAGGTGACGAACAGCGCGGTACGGGCCCACACGTCCGGGTTGGACGTCAGCGCGTCCAGGACCTGCGCGATGTACCAGGCGCCGTAGTTCGACGGCCAGTTGGAGTGTTCGGAGAAGGCCTCGGGCGCGGCGATCCAGGAGACCTGCGGCAGCGTGCCGGCCCGGACGTCGGCGCGCAGCCGGTCGAAGTAGCCCTCGCCCGCCTTGGCGTCGGTGCCGGTGCGGGCCTTGTCGTACAGGGGGTTGCCGGGCTGGGCGTTGCGGTAGGCGTTGAAGTAGAGCAGCGAGTTGTCGCCGTAGTTGCCGCGGTAGGCGTCGTTGATCCAGCCCCAGGAGCCGGCCGCGTTCAGCCCGTCGCCGACGTCCTGGTAGACCCGCCAGGAGATCCCGGCCGCCTCCAGGCGCTCGGGGTACGTCTTCCAGCCGTAGCCGGCCTCGGCGTTGTTGAGGACCGGGCCGCCGCCGGTGCCGTCGTTGCCGGTGTGTCCCGACCACAGGTAGTAGCGGTTCGGGTCGGTCGAGCCGATGAACGAGCAGTGGTAGGCGTCGCAGATCGTGAACGCGTCGGCGAGCGCGTAGTGGAAGGGGATGTCCTCCCGGGTGAGGTGCGCCATCGTCGCCTTGGTCTTGGCGGGTATCCACTGGTCGTAGCGGCCCTTGTTGAACGCCTTCTGGCCGCCCGCCCAGTCGTGGTTGAGGCCCTGCAGGAACTCCATGCCGAGCTTCGCGCTCTCCGGGCGGAAGGGCAGGGTCACCTTCGAGCCGTCGGACTGGTTCCACACGGACCTGCCGCTCGGCAGGGTGACGGGCCGGGGGTCGCCGAATCCGCGGACGCCCTTCATCGCCCCGAAGTAGTGGTCGAAGGAACGGTTCTCCTGCATCAGGACGACGATGTGCTCGACGTCCTGGAGCGTGCCCGTCGACCCCTGCGCGGGGATGGCGGCGGCACGGGCGATGGACTCGGAGAGCGCGCTGAACGCGACGGCACCGCCGGCGAGCTGAAGGAACCGGCGACGATCGAGGTCGGCCATGGGGGAGTAGTCCTCCGGAAGACGAGCGGACGGGAGCGGGTCACCGGCCGGGGGCCGGCGCGGAGCGCCCCAAGGAGAGCGCCCCGGAACCACCGGTCCGCGACCGTCCCGTGACTTCCCGCTGTACGCCCGGGGAAATCCCCCGCGCCGCGCCGGGGCGCGCGGGCCGCGGACGGCTACTCCGGACGCGCCCCGTCCGCGTGCCGCAGCTCCGCGAGGAGCTCGCTCTGCCCGACCAGGAGTTCCGTGAGGATGCGCCGCGCGGCCTTGAGGAGGTCGGCCACGTCCCCTCCGGCGAGGGCGTAGCTGACGGTGGCGCCGTCGCGGATGGAGATCACGATCCCGGCCCGGCGCAGGACCGCGAGCTGCTGGCTGAGGTTGGACGGCTCGATGTCGATGTCCTTGAGCAGTTCGCGGACGGGGAGGGGCCCGTGCTGCAGCAGCTCCAGGACCCGGATCCGGACGGGATGCCCGAGCATGCGGAAGAACTCCGCCTTGGCCTGGTACAGCGGCACCTGCATGCGACGACTCTCCCCCCGGGCCGGCCGGTCCGGACGCCGACGGCCGGACCTGCCGGAACCTTGATCCACGGCTGACGGCCATTCTCCCGCTTCCCGGCTCCCACCCGCCCTCAACTGATCACTTTCAGATGTGCCGAGTTGAAGAGTTTTTCAAGTAGAGGGCGTGCGGAGCCGGGAAGCGGGAGGCCGGTCACAGTTCCAGGTCCGCCTCGATGCGCTTGAGCTGATGCCTGGCCATGGCCAGGTTGGCCCGGCCCTTGTCCAGGACTATGTACAGGAACAGGCCGTTGGCGCCCCGCCCCGTGATCAGCCGGATGAGGTGGTACTGGCTGCCGAGGGTGATCAGGACGTCCTCGATGCCCTCGTTGATGCCCAGCATCTCCATCGTCCGGAGCTTCGCCCGGACGACGTCGGTGTTGCCGGCCGCGGCGACGGTCAGGTCGAGGTCCTTGCCCCCGCCCAGCGTCCCGAGGGCCATGCCGCTCGTGTAGTCGACCAGCGCGGCTCCCACGCTGCCCTCGATGGAGGTCATCGCCTCCTTCAGAGACGTTTCCACACTCGCCATCGGTATGTGCTCCTTCGGTTCTCGACGGCCCCGGCCGGGCGTCACGCCCCGGACCGGGTGGTGATCGCGGACGACTCCCACTAGACACCAAGAGGGCGGGGAATGAGGGGCTTTCGCCGGAAGACGATGCCCCGGGCATAGGACGGGGCCTCCTTCCGGCCCGGTCACCGGCCGCTTCCGCGCGGGGCGGGCCGTTCTATGGTGGCCCGATGAGCGCACATCCCATCGACCGGCCTGCCGACCTCGACGCCGTCCGCGACTCCTACGACCGGGTGGCCGACAACTACGTCGACATGGTGCTGAACACCGGCATCGGAGACATCCGCACCGTCCCCTGGCTCAAGGCCTCGATCGACGCCTTCGCCGACACCGTGAGCGGCCTCGGACCGGTCCTCGACGTCGGCTGCGGCCCCGGCACCGTCACCGCCTACCTTGCCGAGCGGGGCCTCGACGTGTCCGGGGTGGACCTCTCGCCCCGGATGATCGAGAACGCGCGCCGGCTGTACCCCGCCTGCCGCTTCGAGGTCGCCTCCGCCACCGACCTCCGGCTCGCCGAGGAGTCCCTCGGCGGCGTGCTCGGCTGGTGGTCGCTCTTCAACCTGCCCCGCGACGTGCTCCCGCAGGTGCTCGCCCACTTCGCCCGGGCCCTGAAGCCCGGCGGCCACTTCATCGCCGCGACCCACGTCGGCGACGACGACCTGCTGCGCACCGAGGCCTACGGAGGCGTGCCCGTGCGCTGGACGACGCACCAGTGGCGACCCGAGGGGTTCGTGGCGCTGATCGAGGCGGCCGGCCTGGACGTCGTGGCCGAACTCCGGCTTCCGGCCGACGAGTTCGTCGGGCCGGGCGTGGTGGTGATGGCCCGGAGGACCCGCTGAGGACGGCCGTTGTCAGTGGTGCCCACTAGTTTCGGAGGTGTTGCGAAAGACCGTTCCGACAGGGGGCTTCGATGACCGACGGCTGGGTGGGTACCGCGCTGCGGGTGGTGCTGACGGACGTCAGCGCGGATGTGGTGGAGGCCTGGCGCGCCGCCTTCGCGGACGTGCCCGGGATCGAGATCCGGCGCGGTTCGATCCTCGACGAGGACGTGGACGCGTGGGTCTCGCCGACGAACGCGGCGGGCCGGATGGACGGCGGCGTCGACGCCGCGATCAAGCGCCACCTGGGCGCGGGGATCCAGCTGCGGGTGCGGCGGGCGATCCGCGACCGGTTCGACGGGAGCATGCCGGTCGGCAGCGCGGTGTGCGTCCCGTCGGGGGCGACCGTGCCCCGCTTCGTCATCTCGACGCCGACGATGGTGGCCTCCTCGCAGAACGTGAGCGAGACCCTCAACGTCGCCATGGCCTGCGCGGCGGCCTTCCAGGCCGTGCACCGGCAGAACCGGAAGGCGCCCGGCAGCATCCGCTCGGTGGCGCTGGTCGGGATGGGCGCCCGCACCGGCCGCGTCCCGGCCCGGGTGTGCGCCAACCTGATGTGGACCGGCTACACCCTCTTCCACGACCACTGGTTCCAGGACGACGACGAGCTGCGCGCCACCATCACCGCCCAGCTCGCCGCCATCGACCGGACGCCGCCCACGACCCGCGTGCGGATCGTGCCGCCCGGCGGCACGCCGGCCGAAGGAGCCGCTGCCAAAGGAGCCGTCGCCAAAGGGGAAGTCGCCAAAGGAGCCGTCGCCAAAGGAGCCGCTGCCCCAGGGGCACTCGCCGAAGGGCACCCCTTTCGCCGCTGACGAGACCGCTCCGGCCGCCTCCGCGACGCCCACCGCAGGCACCGTCCACCCCGCAGGCACGACCCTCGGGAGTTCCCCCGCCATGAGCGAAGCCGCCCCCTCCGCGCCGCAGCCCGACCCGAACGACCCGCTGGCCCTCACCGGACTCTTCACCGGCGGCGGCGAGCCGTGGCTGCCCGTCCTGAAGCCCGTCATCGAGGCCCGCCCGGACGCCGACCTGTTCATCGGCCCGGGCCGCAGCCCGCAGGTCGTACCGGTCCGCGAGCTGACCTTCCAGGCGCTCAAGCCCCACCCGCCGCACAAGTGGAAGGTCGTCGTCTTCGGCCAGAACCCCTACCCGCGGCCGGAGAGCGCCACCGGCATCGCCATGTTCGACAACACCTTCAACGACTGGAAGGACAGCCAGTTCGGACGGGTCGTCAGCATCCGCTGCCTCATCAAGGCGGCCGCGATGTGGAAGTACGGCATCGTCAAGAAGACCCCGATCGCCGACGTCCGCGCCCTGCTGAAGGAGCGCGACACGGTCCAGCCGCCCGAGTGGTTCCAGGCCATGCTCACCCAGGGCGTCCTCCTCCTCAACGCCTCGCTGACCGCCAGCGGCGACGGCGCCATGGCCACCGACCGGCACACCGCCTTCTGGCGGCCCGTCGCCGAGCGGATCGTCGAGGAGATCCTGCGCGCCAAGCAGGACGCCGAGGACCCGGAGGACCGGGGCGTCGTCTTCGCCTGGTGGGGCGCCCACGCCCGCAGCCTCAAGAAGACCGTCCAGCGCCTGGAGAAGGACTACCCGGGCGTCGAGGTCCGGCACATCGACCACGCCAACCCGGCAGCCCAGGGAGACCTGTTCTGCGACGGCGACCACCTCGCCACCGTGAACGACGCCCTGATGTCCCTCGGCGCCGACGCGGTCGACTGGCTGCCGAGCAAGGGCTGGAACCAGCCCCCGGCCGGCCCCGCCGCGGGCACGGGCTCCGCCCCGGGGGCCGGCTCCGCCCCGGACGCCGACGTCGCCGCCCGCATGGGCGCCTTCATCGCCTCGACGATGGAGCTCCACCAGCTGTACCTGGAGCGGCTCACCAGCGTCCGCGACGAGGGGCACGTCCTGCCGCCGCTCACCGGCGTGTTCGACACCCCGCTGATGTCCTTCGAGGACGCCGTCGCCCCCGTCGCCCGGATCCTGCGCGGCCTCGGCGGGCACATCGACCGCTCCCGCGCGTTCGGCAAGCTGCGCGCCGACGAACCGGCCGGCGCCGGACTCTCCGCCGACGCCGTCGCCGCGCTCTACCTCTACACCTGCGAGTCCGGCTTCTACCGCACCGTCAACGCGGTCCTCCGCTCGCCCGACCGCGCCCGCGTCGTGCCCTACCTGCCCTACCTCCGCCTGCTGTTCTCCGCGGTGGAGTCCCTTCCCGTCCGCACCGAGCCCCTGTGGCGAGGCGTCGCCCTGGACCTCCGCGGCCAGTACCCCCCGGGCTCGACGGTCACCTGGTGGGGCGTCTCCTCCTGCACCTCGGAACTGGGCGTCGCCCGTTCCTTCCTCGGCAGCCGGGGCAAGCGGACCCTCTTCGAGGTGACGCCGGCCCGCGCCGTGGGCATCCGCAGCTTCTCCGCCTTCACGGGAGAGGAGGAGTACATCCTCGCCCCCGGCACCCAGCTGGAGGTCACCGACGTGAAGGCCGAACGCGGCGGCCTGTGCACCGTCAAGCTGAGGGAACTGGACACCCGCCTCGTCTCCTGACCCGCCCTCCGCCCTCGCTCCGCCCGGCGCCCGGCACCGGCCGGGCGTCACCCGGGCGCCGCCGTCACCCCGAGCCGCTCCGTCAGGAAGGCGATGATCTCGTCACGGGCCCGCAGGGTGGGGTGGCCGGCGGCGTCCACCAGATGGGCCGTGACGACGCTGTGGGCACAGCCGACGACCTCGCGGAAGAAGGGCGGCGGATCGGCGTTCGCCGCCTCGGCGGGCAGGACGCGGCCGTCGAAGGCGTCGCCGAGCAGGGCACGGTACGCCGCGAACCGGCGGCCCGTGCACCAGCGGTCGCCCTCGAAGCGGTAGGCCAGCACCCGCAGTCCCTCGCGCCGGACGCGCCCGGCCACGGCCGCGGCGTCCTCCTCGCCCAGTTCGAGCCCCGCGGGGTCGTCGAGCGGCAGGGACGGATGGTTGACCACGGGCGCGACGACCGAGGGTTCGAGGGTCATCGAGAGCGCGAAGTTGCCGGTGAAGCACAGCCCGACGGCCCCGACCCCCGGCCCGCCCCGCTCGGCGTGCGCCACCCGCGCCAGCCCCCGCAGCCACCCGACCACCGGACTGGTCCCGCCGCCCGCGAACGCCCGGAACTCGGCGCTGACGCAGGCCCGCCGCATCACGGTCCCGGCCGCCTCGGCCCGGGGGTAGGCCCCGTCGACGCCGAACAGGGACGGCACGTACACCGAGAGGCCGGCGTCCCGGACCCACCGCGCGAACCGGGCGACATCGGGACTGATGCCCGGCATCTCCGGCATGAGGACGACCGCCGGCCCGTTCCCGGAGACGTACACGCGCTTGCCGACCCCCTCCACCTCGACGTCCCTGCACTCGAAGTCGTCCAGCGGGTCGTCGTCCCGCCCCCGCGTCCGCATGGTTGCCATGACGGGAAGCATGGCGGGACGCTGTCCCCCGGTGAACCGGCGATATCGCCGGATCACCGGGGAATACCGCCACCCCGCCCCCGCCCCCTCATCCCGCTCGCCCCCCTCGCACCCGTCGCATCCGTCGTCCGTCGGAGGTCCGCATGAACCCGCTCCGCGTGAGCGTCCTGGCCTACCCCGGCTGCTTCGCGTCGGAGGTGTACGGCGTGCCCGACCTCCTGACCATGGCCGCGCACGTCACCGCCGCCCGGGGACGGCCCGAGCCGTCGTACGAGACCTCCGTCGTCTCCCCGCGCAGGCGCGTGCGGGCCTCCGGCGGCGCCCGCCTCGACGTCTCGGCGCTCCGCCCCTTCGACGTGCTGGTCGTGCCCGGCTTCGACCTGCCGCCCGCCCTCGACCCGGACGCGGCACTCGCCGAACTCGCCCCGGAACTGGCCGCGATCCGCGCCCACGCCGCCGGGGGCGGCGCCGTGGTGTCGATCTGCGTCGGCGCCTTCCTCCTGGCGGAGGCCGGACTGCTCCGCGGCCGCGAGGCGACCACGTCCTGGCTGCACGCCGACCGCTTCGCCCGTCGCTACCCGGACGTCCGGGTCCGCGGGGAGAACCTGGTGGTGACCGACCGCGGCGTGACGACCACGGCGGCGTTCAGCGCCATGTACGACTTCGCGCTCCGCCTGGTCCGCGACCACGACGGACCCCGCGCCGCCCGGGCCACCGCGCGAGTCGCCCTCCTGGACGACACCCGCTCCACCCAGACCCCGTACGTCGACACGGACCTCCTCCCGGCGACCGGGCACGCCTTCGCGGCGACCGTGATGCGCCGGCTCGACCAGGACCTCGCCGCCCGCTACGACCTGCCGGCCCTCTCCCGCGAGTTCGGCGTCAGCACCAGGACCATGCTGCGCCGCTTCGGCGCCGAGACGGGCCGGACCCCGCTCGCGTACCTGCACGGCGCGCGCGTGCGCAGGGCCGTCCACCTCCTGGAGACGACCGACCGCACCGTCGCCGCCATCGCCGCCGACGTCGGCTACCGCGACCCCGGAACCTTCGCCGCCCTCTTCACCCGCCACACGGGACGCCGCCCGAGCGCGTACCGCGCCGCCCGCCGCACGGCCCCCGCGGACGACGGAAGAAGCCCGTAGCGCGCATCTCGTCCCCGCCCGATCGGAAAGTGGCCGGAAATGCGTACGGGTGTCACCCGATGGGGCGAAGGGCGGGGCGAGGTGTAGACCCGCAGCACATGCCTACGTAGCGTGCCTGATCAAGGAGCGCCACTGATCACCGGAGGGGTGGCGTGCGGGTCAAGGGGGACCACGTGGACGGTAGTTGGATGGCGTCGGGGCTCTGCCGGGAGGCGGACGCGGAGGACCTGTTCGTCGAGGGGGCGGCCCAGAACCAGGCCAAGGAGCTGTGTGTCGGCTGCTCCGTGCGCGCCGAGTGTCTCGCGTACGCGCTGGACCGGCGGATCGAGCACGGGGTCTGGGGCGGGATGACGGAGCGGGAGCGCCGCGCCCTGCTGAAGCGCCGGCCCACCGTCCGGGACTGGGCCGGGCTGCTGCGGGCCGCCCGCCGCGAGCACGCCGCCGGCGCGTCGGCGGGCACGGAGCGGCGTACCGCCTGAGGGCGCCCCGCGCGTGGGAACCCGTCCGTCCGGGACGCGCGCGTCAGGAGGCGGGCACGGCCCGGGAGGTGAGGAGCATGGTGTCCGAGCCGCCGTTGCGGCCCACGCGGAGGAAGCCGAGGGAGACGTAGAGGTGCACGGCGGGGTTGCCGTCCTCGACGCTGAGGCTGAGCCGGGTGGCGGGACGGGGCCGGTCGAGGCCGGACCGGACGAGGGCCGTCAGGAGCGCGCGGCCGTGGCCGCGCCCGCGATGGCCGGGCAGCACCCCGAGGGTCAGTTCGGGGACGTCCGGCGCGACGAAGCCGTAGCCGGGCTCGTCCTCCGGGAAGCAGCGGGCCCAGGCCGCCCCGATCGGCTCGCCCGACCCCGTCTCGGCGACCACGCCGAAGTCGTCCTCGCGGGGCCAGCCGGCGAGGTAGCGGGAGGCGTGCGGGTCGGCGGCGAGCCGCTCGGCGGTGAAGCGCCGCTCCCCGGTCCAGTTGTACGCCTCCAGCAGCACGTTCCACAGGAGCCCGGCGTCACGGGCCGTGGCGGGACGGAGGGGCATGCGGTGCCTCCGGGAGCGAGGGGGCGGGGGCGCACCGTCCACGATACGGCTCCGCCGGGCCGCCCGGCGGCCGGGAATCCGCGCCCGGTCAGAGGCCGAGGGGCCGGTTCTGGCCGACGAGGTCGTGGCCGAAGCTGCGGTGGGGCTCCTCGTCGGCCAGGACGAAGCCGAAGTCCTGATGGATCCCGCGCGCCGCGACCAGGACGTCGTTGGTCCACAGCCTCACCTGCCCGCAGCCGGCCTCGCGGGCGAAGGCCGGGCACTCGCCGACCAGACGCGTCCCGAGGCGCAGGCCCCGGCCCTCCGGGGCGACCAGGAGGAGACGCAGCCCTCGCCCGGGCCGGGCGGTCGCCGGCGGCCGGGAAGACGCAGCCCACGCGGCGGCCGTCGAGTTCGGCGATCCAGGCCGCCTCGCGGGCCGGGCCGTGCCGGGCGGCGTAGCCGGCGACGATCCCGGCGACCAGGGCCTCGAAGTCGGTGGTCTCGCCGAACTGTCGCTGGTAGCCCTCGCCGTGGGCCATCGGCTCCAGCCCGCGCGTCCTGCTCTTCCTCTTCGGGAGCAAGGACGGCCTGGTGCGGGCCCTGCCGGCGCGGGCCCGCGCCGACGAGGTGGCGCTGCTCGACCGGGCCCGGCGGTCTGGGGACCCCGTGGGGCTGGTGGCCGCCGCCGAGCGGGTCCGGGCGTGGCTCGCGGCGGAGGAGCACCGGCCGCTGCTGCGGCTGTGGGCCGAGGCGTACGCGCGCTCCCTCGTCGAACCGGACGGCGCCCGGGCCGGGTTCGCCCGGGCGACGGTCGAGGACCGGCTCGGCACCCTGGCCGACTGCCAGTCGCCGGCCGAGCGCGACGGCGAAACCGGCGCCGTCCGCCGGACCCTGGCGCCGGCCGTCCTGCGGGGCGCCCTGCTCGAACTCCTCGCCACCGACGACGAGCGGCGCGTCACCGGAGCCGTCGCACACCGGCTCGCGCTGCTGCGGAGCTGAGGGAACGGGAGGCGAAGAGAGGCGGAGGGCGTACGGTTCGGCCTCCGCGCCGCGGCCCGGTGTCCGGCCTTCCGGCTCAGGGCAGGAGCCGGCGGTAGAGGTTCGCGTAACGGGACCGGAAGCGCTCGGGCGCGAAGTCCCGCCGCACGGCGGCCCGGCCCTGTTCGGCGAGGCTCTGCCACCACCACGGGCGGTCGAGCAGCTGGCGCAGCAGGTGGCCCGCCCGGTGGGCGTCGCCGGGCGGGGTCCGCAGGACGGCGTCCCGCAGGCCGGCGAACTCCGGCAGGTCGCTGAGGATGACCGGCCGCCCCGTGGCCAGCGCCTCCAGCACGGTCAGGGGAACGTCGGCCCGCCCGCCGGACGCGCGCGGCAGGAAGAGCAGGACGTCGGAGGCGGCCAGCAGTCCCCGCACCTCGTCGACGCGGGTCAGGACCTCCGTCCCGAACAGCCCCTCCCGCGCGGCCCGTTCCCGCAGCGCCCGCTCCAGGGCGGGCGCGTCCCGGCCGGGGCACCCCCGCAGCGCCAGCAGCAGCCGCAGCCGCGCACCGGCCCGTACGGCGACCGCGGCGGCCCGGATCGCGTCGTGCGCGGCGCCCGACGGGTCGTGGTGGGCCGCCACCAGGACGGTGGACGGGCCGTTGACCGGCCGGGGCACCAGCGGCCACCGGTCCGGCCGGATCATCGGGGGCACGACCGACACCTCGCCGAAGCCCGCGCGGCCCAGCCGGCGCGCCGTGACCTCGGAGAGGGCGACCGTGGTCCCCAGCGGACGGGCCCCGCGCGGCAGTTCGGCCCCCACCACCCCGGGCACCGTGTGCAGCACGGGGGTGCCGCCGATCAGCCGGGGCCAGAGGCGCGAGAAGCGCGGATAGCCGGGACCGAGCGCCATCACGACGTGGGCGAGGTCCGCCCGGCGGGCCGGCGGCACGCTGCGGAGGGCCACCTGGAGCCGCTGCCGCCCGTGCGGCAGGCCGTCCCGGGAGTACACGGGGACGGGCCGGCCGCCGGCGACGGGGGCGGGCCGGGAGCTCCTCGGCCGGCGGGAGAACCACACGAAGTCCACGTCGGTCATCACCTCGGCGACCGCGGCGGCCAGCCCGTCGTCCGCGTCGTCCCGGCCGTCCAGCGGACCGCTGGTGACGAGGAGGACGCGGGGCCGCCGGGTCGCCGGGACCATCACGGGCTCCCGGACGGGGCGGGCCGCGCGGACCCGCCGGACGACGGCGGCGACGACACCGGCGGCGCGGCGGGCCGGGCGGCGCCGGGCGCGACCGCGCCGGGCACGGCCGGCGGGGCTGGGCCTGCGGAGGAGGGCGGGCGGGGGCCGGTCACGGCGAGGTCACCTCGCGCCGGGGCGGGGGAGGGACGGAGGACGGCGGGGCGGCGTCGAGCAGCCGGCGAACCAGCGCCAGGTAGCGGTCGGTCGTCCGGGACCAGGGACGGGCCCGGGCCGCGGCGAGCGCGTCGCGGCCCAGCCGTCGCCGCCAGGGGGAGTCCGCGGCCAGTCGGCGCATGGCCCGTGCCAGCGCGTCGACGTCGTACGCCGCTACGGCCACGCCCCCGCCGGCTCCGGTCCAGCGCAGCTCCGGCAGGTCGAAGTGGAGCACGGGCTTGCCGTGGGCCATGGCCTCCAGGGCCACCGGACCGCAATCCCCGCGCCGCGACGGCAGCACCACGAAGGAGCAGGCGGCGAGGAGCCGCTCCCTGCGCTCCCCGGCGACGGGCCCGATCCGGCGGACGTCCCCGCCCCGCCCCTCCCGCGCCAGGAGCCGGTCCAGCCGGCGCTCCTCGGCCCTCGTGCCGTCGCCGGCGATCAGCAGCGGTGGGGCCGGGCCCGCCCGGGCGTGGGCCTCCAGGAGCAGGCCGACGTCCTTCCGCCGGAGGTCCAGGCGCCCGAGGAGGAGGACGAAGCCGTCGTCGTGGGACCGTTCGCCGTCCGCCCGCCGGGCCACGCCGTGGGGGATCACCTCGACGGCCGTCCGGCGGCCGGCCCCCCGCAGGGCCGCCGCGCCGGCGTCGTCCGGAACCACCAGGGCGCGGTAGCGGCGCAGCCCGATCCGTTCCGGCAGGAGGAGCGGGACGCGGTCCGCGCGCCGCCGGGCGCCGTCGCGGACCCGGCGGTCCCCGACGAGGCCGACGACGGGGGCCCGGGTGAACAGCGGCAGGAGACCGGCGGGCAGCGGCGGGGTGAGGCTCTCCAGCCACAGGTCGTGCGGGATGCGGCGGGCGGCGAGCGGCAGCAGCGCCCGGAACAGCAGCCGGCACGGCCCGGCGGGAACCCGCCGTCACGACGGTGACGTCGAACTCCTCCGCCAGCCGCCGGGCGACCTCCCCGACGACGACGGCGTCGCCGCCCCGTCGGCGCGCCCCGTCCGGGGCGTCCCGGCGGGGCTCCTCGCCCGGGTCGTCGAACGGGTCGTCGAAGACGGAGAGCACCACCCGGGCGCGGCCGGCCGCCCGGCCGGGGACCGGCAGGCGCTGCCGTAGGAGACGCAGGGCCTCGTCGGCCGTCGACCGGGGCGCCGGACCGGAGCGCAACCGGACCGGGGGCGTCGCCGGCGCACCGGCCCAGCGCCGGTAGCGCCGCCCGGCCTCGTCCAGCCCCGCGCGCGTGTGGTCGGGATCGCGGGCCAGCAGCACGTCCGGCTCGGCCTCCAGGAGCAGGGTGAGGTCGCAGCGGCCCGCCGACCGGAGGAACCGGCGTGCCAGGAAGCCGCCCGGGACGGGGTCGGACGCGACCAGCCCGTCGAGCGGACCCCGGTCGGCGAGGACGACCGCGGGCCGCCCCCGGGAGAGCCGGACCGCCCTGCGGCGCGCCGCCGCGAGCCGCAGGGACAGCCCGACGGCGTCCACGAACCCGTGGGCCCCCTCCCGGAGCCCCCGGCCGAGGCCGCCCGTCCGGGCCCGGCGGTCCCCGGAGTCCTCCCGCCGGCACCGCGCGCACCCGCGGCGGCGGGCGGTGACCACGGCGAACCCGTCCTCCCGGAGCAGCGGCGCGAGCCGGCGGACGAGGGTGGACTTCCCCACACCGCCGGGGCCCGACACGGCGACGACGAACGGGGCTGCGGCCCTGGTCATGAGGCGGCCCTCCCGGGCTTCTTCGCGGCGACCGGCCCCCCGCGCGGCAGCGGCGGTGGTACGGGGCGCCGGTCGCCCCGTCGGAGGACGGACCCGGTGCGCCGCCCGGCCGGGGACCGTCGTACGGGGGTCATGGCGCGGGCTCCCGCCCCGTGCCGAGGAGCACGTCCCGCCGGGAGGCGAGCGTGACGGAGCCGTCGTGGACCCCGAGCCGCCGCAGCGCCCGGACCGCGCGCACCTCGTCGCAGTCGTGCAGGAGCAGCCGGAACTCGTCGCCCCGGCGGGCGTAGTCGTCGGTCTGGCGCAGCACCCGCCGGATGGAGCGCTCCATCGCGTCGCCGTCGGCGGCCCGGAAGTGCCCGGCCGCCGTGAGGTCGTTCGGCCGCCGCCGCGACCTGCGGTGCCTGCGGAGCCGACGGCCCTCCTGCAGCACCACGGCGGCCAGCCGCTCGGCGCTGGAGTCCCAGGAGAAGCGGGCCGCCCAGGCGCGGCAGCCCGCGGCGAACCGCTCCCGCACGACCGGGTCCCCCAGCTCCTCCAGGGCCTCCGCGATGCCCTCGGCGAGGTCGGTGTCGGAGGTCAGCAGCCAGCCGTTGCGCCGGTGCTGCACCGCGTCGCGCAGCCCCGGCACGTCGCGGGCCACGGTGGGGGTGCCGGCGGCGTTGGCCTCGATGACGGTGAGGCCCCGGCCCTCGGCCGGGAAGGGGACGACGGCCAGCCACGCCTGGGCCAGCAGCTCCTGCCTGCGCCGTTCGTCCACCCGACCGTGGAACGTGACGGCCCCGGCCGCCCCGGTGCCGGCGGCGAGGGCGCGCAGCCGGCCCCGCTCGGCACCGTCGCCGCACACGTGGACCCGCAGGTCCGGGTAGCGGAGCAGCAGCGCGGGCACCGCGCGGACCAGCAGCTCGACCCGCTTGTGCGGGACCAGCCTGCTCACGACGGCGAGGGTGGGGGTGCAGGCGCGGGGAGCGGCGGGGCGCCCCGGCGGCGCGGGGCTGCCGCTCGGCACGACGTACACCGGATTGGCCAGCCGCAGGTCCCGCCGGGTGGCCTCGCGGGTCGACGGCGAGGGCACGACCACCGGACGGCCGCGGTAGGCCGCGCGGCCCACGCGCTGTTCCAGGCGCCGGACGAGGGCGCCGAGGGGCCACCGGAAGCGGTCGTCGAACCGCTGCCGGTGGAGGTGGTGGATGACGCGCACCGCGGCGGTCCCGCGGCCGGCGAACAGCGGCGAGAA
The DNA here is from genome assembly GCF_042746075.1 of Streptomyces sp. NPDC058758. Classification (NCBI taxonomy): domain Bacteria; kingdom Bacillati; phylum Actinomycetota; class Actinomycetes; order Kitasatosporales; family Streptomycetaceae; genus Streptomyces; species Streptomyces sp. NPDC058758. The sequence continues at coordinate 55,628 of NZ_JBHYPS010000016.1, forward strand.
GAACGGGATCCCGTCCTGGAAGTCGACCACCGCGTCGTAGGCGTGCCGGTGGCGCAGCAGGTGGCCGGCGGCCGCCGGGTAGACCCCGTACACGCCGCCGGCGCGCAGGATCCGCACGCCGTCGGCCGTGCTCGCCGGCGCCGACCCCGGGTAGCGGGCGGTGAACAGCGTGACCTCGGCACCGGAGGCGGCGAACCGGCGGGCGAGCTCGAAGCAGTATGCCTCCGCCCCGCCCGCCTCCGGGTGCCAGGGGTCCCGCCGGTTCAGCAGGAGGACGTCGGCCCGGGCGAGCTGTGACAGGTTCCCCGCGGTCATGACGCCACCCCGCAGGGCCGGGGCGGGCGGGACCGGGCGGGCTGCGGGCACGCGCGGCCGCCCTCACCGCGAGGACGGCGCGGAGCGGGCGGGGGCGGTGGAGCGGAGGGCGGGGCGCCGTCGGCGGCGCCCGGACCGGACGAGCGGCGCCGGGTCCCGGAGCGGGCGCCCGCGGAGCGGCCGCGCCTGCGCCTGCGCGGCGCGGCCCGCCGGTGTCCGGCCGGGGCGCGGACCGCGGGCGCGGCCCGCAGCACCCGGTCCGAGGCGCGGCGGTCGGGACGGCCCGGGCGGCGGGCGGGGGCCTTCGGACCGCCGGGGCGGGACGCGCGCACGGGCCAGTCGGTCGCTCGTCGCAGGGGGTGCGGGGCGGGCGACGCGAAGCGGGACTCCTGGAGTGAGGACACCGAGCGCCTCTTGCCGGATCGTTCTTCTGCCGAAGCCTGTTCTCTCCACTCTAGGCACGTTCCCGGGGGCGGCAACCGCGCCGGTGCCGGGCGGCGAACCTGAGCAGCGCGTTCCGGGGGCGCTCCCGCCACAGCACGCGCAGGATGCGCCGTCCCTCGTGGAAGGTCCGCGCGGTCGTCCTCCGGTCGGAGCCCGGGGCCTCCCGGCTCGGCACCTCGGCGATCCGCAGGCCGTAGTGCAGGGCGTGGACGACGGTCTCCGGGCCGACCAGTTCGGGGGGGTCCCGCTGTTCCTCCAGAAGGGACAGGAATTCCCGGCGGAAGGCGCAGAATCCGTACCACACATCGGTCAGCTGCTGCCCGTAGAGACGACGGGCAGCGGTGAGCAGAACGCGGTGCCCCATTCTGCGGAACGCCGGATAGGCCGTGCATTCGCCGCCCGCGATGAAACGGGATCCCTTGACGAAGTCGAAGCCGTGGTCGAGGTAGTACAGGAAATGCGGGATGTCGTCGGGGGACATGCTGCCGTCGGCCTGGATCAGGACGACGCGGTCCCCCCACGCGATGTCCGGCCACCGGAAGGGCCGCCCCGCGCCGGGCGCCTCGACCGTCACCACCTGGTCCACGGAGTCCGGCAGCCGGTCGAGGAAACGGCCGGGATCGGGGTCGTCGCGAGCGACGAGGACGACCAGGCTCACGGTCCCCGGGCCCGGCGTCCGGGACCGGTCGGCGGACCGGCGCAGCGGATGAGTGGCCAATCGGAACACCTCCGGCCCCGAGGTGCGACGCCCTTCCATGATGCTTCCGCGGCCGCCGAGCGGTCAACGAGGAGGAAATCCCGCACGCCGGAACGGAAGGGCCGGAGAACGCCGGCCCCGGCCGCCGCGCGCATACGGGACTAGAATCTTCACCATGGCCGGAAAGATCGAGGATTACGCCCTGATCGGTGATCTCGAGACGGCCGCACTCGTCGGAAGGGACGGGGCGATCGACTGGTTGTGCGTGCCCCGGTTCGACTCCCCCGCCAGTTTCGCGGCCCTGCTCGGCACCGCGCGCAACGGGCAGTGGTGGATGGGCCCGGCCGGCCGGCCCCTCTCCCGCCGCAGGGCCTACCGCGGGGAGACCCTCGTCCTCGACACCGTGTGGGAAACCGTCGGCGGCACGGTGCGCCTCACGGACTTCATGCCGCCGCGGCGTCAGTTCCCCTGCGTCGTCAGGATCGTGGAGGGCCTCTCGGGGCACGTCCGGATGTGCGGCGAACTCGGCCCGCGCTTCGACCACGGCCGGGTCGTGCCGCGGAACTGGGCGGCCGGGGAGCGCGTGATGCGCTCGGTGGCCGGACCCGACGCGATGTCCCTGCTCTGCGAGGAGCCGGTGGACCTGTCCGTCACCGAGGCCGGAGCGTCGCTCCGGTTTTCCGTGTCGGCCGGCCAGCGCCTCGGATTCGTGCTGCGCTGGACCCCCTCGCACCTCGCCGACACCGACGCGCCCGTCCCCGACGCGCGGGCGGCCCTCGCCGAGACCCTCCGCTTCTGGCACGACTGGTCGGCGAAGTGCCGCTACCGGGGGCCCGCCCGCGAGGCGGTGATCCGCTCCCTCATCACCCTGAAGGCGCTGACGTACGCGCCGACGGGCGGCATCGTCGCCGCCGCCACCTGCTCGCTCCCCGAATCCCCCGGCGGCGAGCGCAACTGGGACTACCGGTTCTGCTGGCTCCGCGACTCCGCCTTCACCCTCTCCTGCCTGATGCGCAGCGGCTACCACGAGGAGGCGACCGCCTGGAACGCGTGGCTGATCCGGACGATCGCCGGCGAACCCTCCGACCTCCAGCCGGTGTACGGGGTCTGCGGGGAGCGGCGGATCGACGAGAGGGCCGCCCCCTGGCTGACCGGGTACGAGGACTCGTCACCGGTCCGCATCGGCAACGCCGCGGCCGACCAGGTCCAGCTCGACGTCTACGGCGAGGTGATGAACACCCTCTACTCGGCGCTGCGTTCCGGAGTGACCCTCGACGTCCGGATGCGGAGCCTGATCGTCTCGTTCATGGACCACGTGGAGAAGTCCTGGCGGTACCCCGACCGGGGGCTGTGGGAAGTCCGCGGCCCGCCCCGCCACTTCGTGCACTCCAAGGTCATGTCCTGGGTCGCCGCCGACCGCGCCCTGCGCCTCGCCCGCGTGATGGGACTGCGCTCGCGCGAACAGCGCTGGCGGCTGATGCGTGACCTCGTCCGGCGCGAGGTGTGCGACCGGGGCTGGGACGCCCGGCAGCGGTCCTTCGTGCAGTACTACGGTTCCCGCCGGATCGACGCCTCCGCGCTGCTCCTGCCCAAACTGGGCTTCCTGCCGCCCGGCGACCGGCGGGTGCGCGGCACGGTCGACGCGATGCGCCGGCTCGACCACGACGGCTTCCTCCGCCGGTACGAGGAGGACGACGCCGCCCGCACCGGGGGGCTCCACGAGGTGGACGGCCTGCCCGGCGGCGAAGGGGCCTTCCTCGCCTGCTCCCTGTGGTACGCGGACGCCCTGTCGCTGGTCGGCCGGGGCGACGAGGCGCGGGCCGTCTTCGACCGCGTGCTGTCCGTCCGCAACGACGTCGGCCTGCTCTCCGAGGAGTGGGACCCGGCGAAGGGACGTCACCTGGGCAACACGCCCCAGGCGTTCAGCCACGTCGCCGTGGTCAACACGGCCTTCGTCCTCGACGACATCCGCACGGCCGCCCGGCGTCAGCGGTCCGCCCGGACGGCGTGCAGCAGCAGGATGCCGGTGTCCCCGTAGTCGGGCAGCGTGCGGTCCTTCCCGACCCGCCGGATCTCCAGCCGCCGGGCGTGCGGGGCGAACGCCTCCCGGACGACGCCGGCGTCCACCGGGCAGGCGGGCCACAGCGGACCGTCCCCGATCCGGTAGCTCGGCATGTTCTCCATGAACGCGGCCAGCAGGTGCCCGCCGGGCCGGACGCAGCCGGCGAAGTCCCGGCACACCCGGGCGAATTCCTCGTGGTCCTCGGTGACGCTCTCCGCGACGAAGGACATCGACCCGAGGCCGTAGGCGTGCCGGCGCACGGCACGGACGTCGCCCCGGACGGCGGTCACCCCCCGCAGCGCCTCCGCCAGGGTGCGCGGCAACGCGGGGTCCAGCCGCCGGCACAGGGCGTAGAACGGCTGCCAGCTCGGATCCGGGCCGTCCCGCAGCTGCGCGCGGAGATAGGCGTGCCCGGCCGCGCCCGGCTCCAGGGCGTCGACGGCCCGGCAGGCGGTGGCCGCGGGCATCAGCGGGTACAGGTTGGGGCCCGCCCCGAACTCGACGGAACGCTCCACGCTGCCCGGCCCCAGCCGCCGGTAGAGGGCCGAGTGGTGGCGGATCACCGCGACGTCGCAGGGGTGCAGCGACCGGTAGTTCTCCGCCAGGTACGCCTCGACGGGCCAGGCGTCCCAGTCGGCGTCGGCGTTCCGCCGGGGCGCCGTCACCGCCGCCCCGCCCCGCTCGCCGCCCGCTTCAGCGGGTAGCGTCCGGCGAGACCGGTGAGGGTCCGCAGCAGGTCGTCGATCTCCTCGTCCGTGTTCGCCGCCGTGACCTGGATCCGGAACCCGACCTGGTCGCGGGGGACCAGCGGGTACGCGGCGAGCGTGACGTAGACGCCCCGGTCCCACAGGTACTCGGCGACGTCGTTCAGGTCCTCGGCGCGTTCGAGGGGCAGCTCGACGATGGGCAGGCCGTCGGTGTTCGGCGTGGCGGCCCCCAGCCGGCGCACGTGGCGCAGCACGCGCTCGGTCTTGCGGTACAGGTCGGCCCGGATCGCGTCGCCCCGCCGGTCGTTGACGTCGAGCCCGGCGAGCGCCGTGGCCAGCGAGGCCGTGGGGGAGGGGCCGGAGTAGAGGTACGGGCCGGCGGCGACCTTCAGGTGCTCCTTCACCTCGGTGGGGGCCGTGAGGAAGGCGAGCAGCGACGAGTACGCCTTGGAGAAGCCGCCGACGAGGACCGTCCGTTCGTAGTCGAGCCCCAGGTGCCGCACGATGCTGTTGCCCCGGCTGCCGTACGGGGAGCTCTCGCCGGGCCGGCGTTCGCCGATGACGCCGAAGCCGTGGGCGTCGTCCACGTACAGCGTCGCGTCGTGCTCGGCGCAGAGGCGGACCAGTTCCCGCAGGTCCGGCAGGTTGCCCGTCATGCTGTTGACGCCGTCGAGGCACACCAGTCGCGGGCCCCAGCGGGGCGTCGCCCGCAGCAGCGTCTCCAGTTCGCCGGGGTCCTCCGCCCGGAAGCGCCGCAGGGCCGCTCCGTTCGCCCGGGCGACGAGGCAGCCGTCGTACACCGTGCGGTGGGCCCGGTGCTCGACGAAGAGGTGGCCCCCTTCGGCGAGCACCGGGATCACGGAGGTGTGGATCAGGGTGATGGTCGGGAGCAGCAGGGAGTCGGGGGCGCCGAGCAGTTCGGTGAGCCGTTCCTCGATCTGCGGGTACAGCCGGGGGTTGCCGATCAGCCGGGACCAGCTCGGGTGGGTGCCCCAGGCGCGGACCTGCGGATCGATGGAGTCCATGATCTCCGGGTCGAGGTCGAGGCCGAGGTAGTTGCAGGAGGCGAAGTCGGTGAGCCACTGCCCGCCGCTGCGGATCCGGCGGCCCTCCACCTGGTCGATCACGGCGTCGCACATCCGCGTGGTGTGCTGGAGCCGCCCGAGGTCCTCCCACCGCTGCTGGTGGCGCCGCACCGGGACCGGGGTCCGCCGGCCGGCCTGGCCGAGGACCGGCGCCGGGTTCGCCGGCCGCCCGGGCGGGACCGCCAGGAAGTCCTCCGCCTCGTCCGCGGTCATCGGTTCGGCGAAGAGGAAGCCCTGGCCGAAGCCGCAGCCCATGGCGGTGAGCAGGTCCCGCTGCGCCTTGGTCTCGATGCCCTCGGCGATGACCTGGAGCCCCAGCACGTCGGCGAGGCGCACGATGCCCTCCACGATGGCGACCTGCTGGCCGTCGGTCACGATCTCGTCGATGAACGACTTGTCGATCTTCAGGATGTCGAGGGGGAACTCCCGCAGGTAGCTGAGCGACGAGAAGCCCGTGCCGAAGTCGTCGATGGCGATGGAGGCGCCGAGTTCCTTCAGGGTCCGCATGGTGTCCCGGATCTGCTCGTCGCGCCGCATGAGCACCGACTCGGTCAGCTCCAGGGTGAGCGAGTCGGAGCCGAGCCCGAAGCGGTCCAGGACGCGGCGGACGCTGTCGACGAACCCGGTGTCGCGGAACTGGCGCGCGGAGACGTTGACGTTGACCCGCAGCCGCCGGGTTCCGGACCGGGCGTGCCGCCAGCGGGCGGCGTCCCGCGCGGCCCGGTTGAGCACCCAGGTGCCGAGCTGGAGGATCTGGCCGGTCTCCTCGGCCAGGGCGATGAACTGCTCGGGCGGGACCATGCCGCGCCGCCGCGGCCACCGGACCAGCGCCTCGAAGCCGGTGACGTCCCCGCTGCCGATCTCCACGATGGGCTGGTAGCGCAGTTCGAAGCCCTCCTCGGCGAGGGCGTCGTAGAGGCCCGCCTGGAGGTCGTGCCGGGCCTCCATGCGGGCGTGCAGGGCCGGCCGGTAGCTCCGCCACTGCCGCTTGCCGGCGGACTTCGCGGCGTACAGGGCGAGGTCGGCGTGTCCGATCAGCGACTCCGCGTCGTCGGTGCCGGTCGCGGTGGCCACCCCGACGCAGGCCGAGATGCTGGCGGAGCCGTTGGAGAGCGGGAAGGGCCGGCCCAGGGCGTGCACGATCTGCTCGGCGAGGGCGTCGGCGTCGTGCGGCTCCCGGGCCCCTTCGACCAGGAGCGCGAACTCGTCGCCGCCGATCCGGGCCGCGGTGTCGCTGCGGCGCAGGGCGGAGCGCAGCCGGCCGGCGACGGCGACGAGGAGCTCGTCGCCGACGGAGTGTCCCATCATGTCGTTGACCAGCTTGAAGTCGTCGAGGTCGATGAAGAGCACGCTGGTCGTCGCGGACTTCCGGCGGTCCCGGAGCAGGGCCTGTCCGATGCGCTCCACCAGGAGGATGCGGTTGGGGAGGCCGGTCAGGGCGTCGTGGAACGCCCGGTGCATCAGCTCCCTTTCCAGCGTCCGCTGCTGGGTGACGTCGCGCAGGGTGAGGACGATGCCGCCCACGGTGGGGTCGTCGCGCAGGTCGCTGCAGCGCACCTCGACCTCGGGCGTGGAGCCGTCGGGTCCGCGCATGCTCCAGTTGTCCAGGACCTGCCCGTCGTGGGGGCTGCGGGCCCGGGTGAGTGCGTCCTCGGCCCTGCTCCGGTCCTTGGGGTGGACGAGGTCGCTCAGCGGGGCGTCGGACGGCGGGACGGCGCCCAGCATGGTCTCCGCCGCGGGACTGGCGTACCGCACGCTGTCGTCGTCGCCCAGGATGAGGATCACGTCCGAGGCGTTGTGCACCAGGGCCCGGAAGTACGCCTCGCTGTCGCGTCTGGTGATCTCCTCGCTGAGGCCGACGCGTTCGAGGGCGAGCGCCGTCTGGAAGGCGAGGGACCGCATCGGTCCCTGGACCTGCCGCAGTTCGGGGGCGGGGGCCGCGAGGACGAGGGCGCCGAGCGGCGGCCGGGTCGGCGCGTCGGGACCGCCCGGCAGCAGGGGGCACAGCAGGGCGGTGCGGAAGGGCCGGAGCGCCGCCCGGGCGCCGGGCCCGAGTTCGGCGACCGGCAGGTGCCGGATCTCCGCTCCGGCGGGCCCGGGGGCGGCGCGGGCCCCGCCGTCCAGGAGCCAGGAACCGTTCTCGCTGGGGGCCGGTACGGAGCGCAGGCCCCGCCCGCGGTCGAGCACGAGCAGCCGGGCGACGTGCTCCGTCGAGCCGAAGAGCGCGTCGGCGGCCCGGGTGATGGCGGTGGCGACGTCCTCGCGGGTGCGGGCCGACACCAGCAGGGCGGCGGCGACCTGGAGGCTCCGTTCGCGGGCCAGCGTCTTGCGGTTCTCGACGACCAGCAGCCACAGGCGCAGCAGCACCAGCAGGAACATGGCGGCGGAGACGGCGGCGATGACGGGGGCGTCCCGGACGGTGCCCCCCAGGGACTGCGCGAGGAGCACGGCCGGAGCCACCAGGGCGGCGAGGGCGAGCACGGCGAGGCGCCGGCGGATCCGGATGCCGGGCGGATCCGGCCTCGGCTCGGTCAGCCGCACCATGGAGGGGTGCAGGGCCGCGAACCCCCAGGCGGTGAAGTACAGCACCCAGCCGAGGTCCATCGGCGTGCCCACCTGCCAGGTGCCCTGGAGCTGGAGGTAGCCGTACAGGACGTCCGAGACGAGCAGCCCGACCGCGCCGAGGGCGAGCAGCTGGACCGCCCGATCGCCGAGCCCCGCGAGGACGAACCGGGTCAGCATGGCGAGGACGAGGATGTCCCCCAGCGGATAGGCCATGGAGATGGCCCGCTCCACCCAGGTCAGCCCGTCCGACATGCGCAGCGGGCTGATCAGGAACACCCAGGAGAGCACCGCCAGTCCCGTGGTGAGGAGCAGCGCGTCCAGCAGCGCGGACAGGTCGTGGCCCTGGTACCGGTAGCGCAGGAACCCGAAGATGCCGGCCGCGAACAGCGGGTACGTCGAGAGGTAGAAGACGTCGGCCAGGGACGGGAAGGGGTTCGGCCGGTCGAAGTAGGCCTCCATGATGTTGTACGTGGAGTCCCCGGCGACGAAGGTGAGGTTGGCGCAGGCGAGGACCCACCAGGGCCAGCGGTGCGCGGGCCGGTAGAGGTGCACCCCGGTGATCATCATGGCGACGCCGCCGAGGCCCACGACGGCCCAGGCGATGGTGTGCCGGGACGGCACGTCGAGGTAGACGACGGTGGCGACCGCGGCGACGGCGGCGTAGCCGACCGCCAGGGTGCGGCCCTTGCGGGCGGCCCGGTCACGATCCGGTTCCGCCGGCTCCCCGGGCCCGGGTGGGGGTGGGGGCATGGCTTCCTCCGCGCCTGGGCGCGTCCGGGTGCGGTGCGGGCCCGGCCTTCGCGTACCCGGCCGCCGGCCTCCCACCGCATGGCCACCGTCCATTATGTCCCGTTCCTTTGGGCTCTGCGCGATGGGTGCGGACGGGTCGGCCGGCCTTCGCGAGGCCGGGCTCCGGCGGTGCGGGGGAGTGGGGCAGAGTGGGGGCATGACGACGTACGAGACGATGGCGTACCACCTGGAGACCGAGCGGCTGGTGCTGCGGCCGTGGGCCGAGTCGGACGCCGAGGAGTTCTGCGCCCTGCTCTCCGAGCGTGAGAAGGGCTCGCCCACGGTCGAGAAGAGCCGTCGGGGCATCGTGAACCTGCTGGCGGAGACCGAGACCACGGGGATCGCCCTGCTGCCCGTCCAGCGGCGCGAGGAGGGCGACTTCATCGGCTACTGCGGGCTGATCGTCGGGCGCGCCTCGCTGGACGAGCCCGAGATCGCCTACGAGCTCTTCCGGCACGCGCACGGCCGCGGTTACGCCACCGAGGCGGCCGGCGCGGTGCTCCGGGCCGCGATCGCGACCGGCCGGAAGCGGCTCTGGTCGACCGTCGGCACGTGGAACGCGCCCTCGCTGCGGGTCCTGGAGAAGCTCGGCTTCGAGCGGGACCACCTCTCCGTCGAGGAGAACGGCGAAGTGGTCTGGATGACGCGCTCGTTGCCGTGACCGCCGCCCGGTTCAGGCCGCGGGGTCCAGGAGGTGGGGGCCGTTGTTCCGGACGTTGTTCACGGCCGTGGAGACGGGGCGGGCGTCGAGGCGCCCGCCGCCGGGCCGGGCGAGCAGGGCGCGGAGCGCCGCGGTGTCGTGGTGGTGGGGGTCGAGCCAGGCGTCGTGGTCGTCGGGGGAGAGGGTGAGCGGCATCCGGGGGTGGACGCGGCCGGCCGCGTCGGTCGCCTCGGTGGTGATGATCGTGCAGGTGGTCAGCCAGGCGGCCGGATCGTCGTCGTCCTTGACGTCGGGGTCGCGCCAGTGCTCGTACAGGCCCGCCATGGCCATCGGCTCGCCGTCGGCCGGCTGGATGAAGTAGGGCTGCTTGCGGGGCTTGCCCGTCGTCTCGTCCTCCACCCGCTCCCACTCGTAGAAGCCGTCGGCCGGCAGGAGGCAGCGGCGCTTCGCGAAGGCGCGGCGGTAGGCGGGCTTCTCGTGCACCGTCTCGACCCGCGCGTTGATCATCCGGGCGCCCGACGCGGGGTCCTTCGCCCACGAGGGCACCAGGCCCCACCGGAGCGCCCGCAGCTCGCGGCGGACCCGGTCCTCGCCGTCGCCGTCCCGGCCGGCGCGCTCCAGGACGGCGTACACCCGCTGGGTGGGGGCGACGTTCCAGCTGGGCTCCAGGGTCTCCTCCGGCTGCCAGTCGGTCACCTGGAAGAGCCGGGCCAGCTCCTGGGGGCTTCGGGTGGAGGCGTAACGACCGCACATGCCGCCACTCTGCCACCACCGGCCGCGTCCGCGCCGCCCGACAGGCCGCGCGGGCGGCCGGCGGCGGGGGTCAGCCGGCGGCGGACCGCTCCCGGCCGTCGCCGGCGGCGGGCTCCCACGGCCGGAACCACGGGTCGGGCCACGCCTCGGCCGCGGCGAGCAGGGGGTAGTGGGTCGCGCCGTCGATGGCCTCGCGGATGAGGTCGGCGTGGCCGCCGTGCCGCGCCGTCTCCTCGATCAGGTGCAGCAGCACCCAGCGCACCGACCACTCCCCGATTTCGGCGGGGAACCACGGCAGGCCGCGCGGCACCGGGACGGCCCGGCCGAGGTCCGGGACGCCGGCGATCACCGCGTCGGTGCGCTCCGCGGCCTCGGCGTGCTCGGCCAGGACCCCGGCCAGGCTCTCGTGCGGGGCGAGGCGGAACTCGTCGGCGTCCGACTCGTCCGCCGTGCGCCGCGACCCGCCGTCGCCCCGGAGGATCAGGTCCGTCCAGAACGTCTCGCAGCGCGCCGCGTGCTTGATCAGGCCGCCGATGCTCAGCTCGCCGGCGGAGGCCGTCATGCGGGCCTGCGCGTCGGTCAGGCCGTGGGGCGGTGACCCGCAGCGCGCGTCGCTGGTGGGCGAGGTAGGCGGTCAGCGCCGAGCGTTCGTCGGCGACGGGAGGAGCGAATCCCGGCACGGCTGTTCCCTCTCTGGTGCAATTTCTTGCAGAAAGTTTCACGCGCACTCTACTGTCCAACTCGGCCGTCACGGCAGGGGGGTTGGCCCCATCGCGGGCCGGCCGGGTGCCCGGATGGGCCGGCGGACCCCCGGACGGCAGGGTGAGGGCATGACCACACCTCGTGCCGGCAGGCCCCTTGCCGCCTCCGCCCTCTCCGCCGCCCTCGCCGCCGTCCTCCTCGCCCCGGCCGGACTCGTCGCCGGCGGAGGGGCGGCCCACGCGTCCGCGCCGTCCGCCGGGACGGCGGCCGCGAGCGCCGACGGCGGCGTGCTGCGGTGGGGGGAGTGCGCCGCCTCCGTGAGGGCGGCCGACGGGCAGCGGTGCGCCGTCCTCTCGGTGCCGCTCGACCACGCCGACCCCACCGGACCCCGGATCGACCTGGCCGTCTCCCGGCTGGCCGGCACCCGGCCGGGGGCGCGGCACGGGACCCTCCTGGTGATCCCGGGCGGGCCGGGAAGCTCCGGGGTGCAGCGGCTCGCGCAGAAGGGCGCGGCGCTCGCGGAGGAGACGGGCGGGGCGTACGACCTGGTGGCCTTCGACCCGCGCGGGGTCGGCGGCTCCGCCAAGGCGCGGTGCGGGCTCGCGGCGGAGGACCGGTGGATGGTGACCCTGCGGTCCTGGCCCGCCGCCGACGGGTCGACCGGGGCCGCGGCGGAACGCGCCCGGCGCGTCGCCGACGCCTGCGCCCGCAACGGCGGCGCCGTGCTGCGCGGCCTCACCACCGCCAACCAGGTGCGGGACATGGAGCTCCTGCGGCGGGCGCTCGGCGAGGAGAAGGTGTCCGCGTGGGCCACCTCGTACGGCACCTACGTCGCCGCCCGGTACGCGCAGGAGCACCCGCACCGGACCGACCGCTGGGTCCTGGACAGCAGCGCCGACCCGGACCCGCGCCGGGTCGCGTACGGCTGGCTCGCCGACATGGCGCGGGGCGCCGAGGACCGCTTCCCGGACTTCGCCGCCTGGGCCTCCGACCCGGACCGCGCGGCGGAAGGGCTGCGGCTGGCCGCCACTCCCGCGGACGTACGGGCCCTCGTGCTGGACCTGGCGGCACGGCTCGACCGGGCGCCCCGCGCCACCGCCGTGCCCGGCGCGCCGCTCGACGGCGCCTCCTTCCGCCAGGCGCTCCAGCTCGCGCTCTACTCGGACGCCGCCTTCCCCGCCTTCGCGCGGCTCGTCGGCCAGGCACTCGACCCCGAGGCCGTGCCGGTGCTGCCGCCGGAGCTGTCCGGGGCGATGCCCGACGAGGCCGCGGCCGTCACCGTGGGCGTGATCTGCAACGACGTCGACTGGCCCCGTTCCCTGCCGGCGTACGCCCGGGCGGTCGCCGCCGACCGGGCCCGGCACCCGCTCACCGGCGGCATGCCCGCCAACGTCACGCCCTGCGCCTTCTGGAAGGGCGGGGCGGTCGAGAAGCCGGTCCGGCTCACCGACGACGGCCCGTCGAACATCCTGATGATCCAGAACCTGAGGGACCCGGCGACCCCGCACGCCTCCGGGCTGAGGATGCGCGCGGCGCTCGGCGACCGCGCCCGGCTGGTCTCGGTCGACCGGGGCGGCCACGGCGTCTACCTGACCGCCGCGGGCGGGGCCGGTAACGCCTGCGGGGACCGCACCGTCACCCGGTTCCTGCTGACGGGGGAGCGGCCGGAGTCCGACGTGCGCTGCTGACGGACCGGGGCCTCACGTGCGGTGCCGTCTCCCGTCCTGGTGGGGCCCGCGGGGGGACGGGAGGCCGAAGAGGACGTCGGTCCGCGTGATGTCGAGCAGATGGGCGACCTGCTCGCTCGCCGCGGTGATGGAGAGGGGCACGTGCCGGTGCAGGGCGTGCAGACGCGCGCGCAGCAGGGCGTTGAGCCCCGTGGAGTCGCAGAAGCTCACGCCGGACAGGTCGAGGAGGAGCGGCGGCCGGGCGCCGGCGTCTCCGTCGGGCAGGGCGCGGGTGAGCGCCGCATCCAGCTGCCCGGCCGTGTCCATGTCGATCTCGCCGCCGAGGCGGAGGACGGTCCCGGAGGCGGTCGCTTCGACCTCCACCCGGATGCGCGGGCCGCCCGCCGCGGTCGGGAACGGCGCGGGCGACGGGTCCGCGCGTGGTGGGCTCATGGTTCCTCCCGGGGAGGGGCCTCCACCCGAGTGTCCGCCTCGCGACGGTTATGCGTCAATATTTACGCGAAAGATGCTTCGGGTATCGGTCGGGGCGGAACTCCTCGGCACTTCCCGGGGAGCGCGGGGGGCGGCGCCCCCGGCGGATCACGGGAAGAGCGGCAGGTGGGCGTGGACAGCCTTGCCCTCCCCGGGGCCCGCCGGGCCGCAGGTCGTCACGGCGTCCGCCAGCCGGGCCACGATGCCCAGGCCGTGACCGCCGTCCCCCGCCATGGACGGCCGCCGGAGGTGCGGCGGGAGGGGGCTGCGATCCGTCACGGCGATGTCGAGGCCGTCCGCCCCCGCCGCCAGTTCCACCGCGCGGACCCCGCCGCCGTGCCGGACGGCGTTCGTCACGAGTTCGGTCACCACCAGCGCCGCGTCGTCCTCCGCGGTCCGCCCCACCCGTCCGCCCCCGCGCGCCGTCTCGCGCACCAGGCGGCGCACCTCCCGCCTGGCCCGCCGCGCCGCGCACGGGCCCTCGATCTCGACGTGACGTCGTGCGGGGGCCGCCATCGGTCCGTCCTCCTCCAGCCCGGACAGCTCGTGGTCCCGGCGTCTACCCGCCGGCCGGGAAACGATTCACCGGCCGGTGGCTTCGGCCGGGAAACGATCCCCCGGGTGGTGGCCCCGGCCGAATGAGCCCAGGCTGGGTGGGGTGCGCGGCGGCCGGCGCCGTGCCCGCCCGCGCGGGGGAGCACGCCCACCGCGCTCGGCCGCGTCACCCGACAGAGCGACGAAAGGCAGACGTACCGATGACCGAGAGCCGCCCTCCCGCCACCACGACCGACTCGGGCGCCCCGGTGGAGAGCGACGAACACTCGCTCACCGTGGGCCCCGGCGGGCCGATCCTGCTCCAGGACGCCTACCTGATCGAGCAGATGGCGCAGTTCAACCGTGAACGGATCCCCGAACGGCAGCCGCACGCCAAGGGCAGCGGCGCGTTCGGACACTTCGAGGTCACCCACGACGTCAGCCGCTTCACCAGGGCGGCGCTGTTCCAGCCGGGCGCGCGCACGGAACTCGTCGCCCGGTTCTCCACCGTGGCCGGTGAGCGGGGCAGCCCGGACACCTGGCGCGACCCGCGCGGCTTCGCGCTGAAGTTCTACACGTCCGAGGGCAACTACGACATGGTCGGCAACAACACGCCGGTCTTCTTCGTCAAGGACCCGATGAAGTTCCAGCACTTCATCCGCTCCCAGAAGCGCCGCGCGGACAACAACCTGCGCGACCACGACATGCAGTGGGACTTCTGGACCCTCTCCCCGGAGTCCGCGCACCAGGTCACCTGGCTGATGGGCGACCGGGGCATCCCGCGCAGCTGGCGCCACATGAACGGCTACACCTCCCACACCTACATGTGGATCAACGCCTCCGGCGAGCGGTTCTGGGTGAAGTACCACTTCAAGACCGACCAGGGCATCGAGTTCTTCACCCAGCACGAGGGCGACCAGATGGCGGCCGCCGACACGGACTACCACACGCGGGACCTCTTCGAGCACATCCGCGACGGCGACTTCCCCTCCTGGACCCTGCACGTCCAGGTCATGCCGTACGAGGAAGCGGCGACGTACCGCTTCAACCCCTTCGACCTCACCAAGGTGTGGCCGCACGGCGACTACCCGCTCATCCCGGTCGGCCGGATGACGCTCGACCGCAACCCCACCGACAACCACGCCGAGATCGAGCAGGCCGCCTTCCAGCCGAACAACCTCGTCCCCGGCATCGGGCCGAGCCCCGACCGGATGCTGCTGGCCCGCCTCTTCTCGTACGCCGACGCCCACCGCCACCGCATCGGCGGCAACTACCAGCAGCTGCCCGTGAACGCGCCCGTCGTCGACGTCCACACGTACTCCAAGGACGGCGCGATGGCCTACCGCAAGACCACCGACCCGGTCTACGCGCCGAACTCCAAGGGCGGCCCCGCCGCCGACACCGAGCGGTACGGCTCGCCGCCGAGCTGGACGGCGGACGGCGAGATCACCCGGTCGGCCTACGTCGACCACCCCGAGGACGACGACTGGGGCCAGCCCGGCACTCTCGTCCGGGACGTCATGGACGACGCCGCCCGCGACCGGCTGGTCGACAACGTGGTGGGCCACCTCCTCAACGGCGTCACCGAACCCGTCCTGGAGCGCGCCTTCACCTACTGGAAGAACATCGACAAGACCGTCGGCGAGCGCATCGAGCAGGGCGTGCGGGCCAAGGCCGACGAGAAGGACCCCAAGGCCGCCGAACAGGGCAACCCCGCCCGCAGCTCCATGCAGCACAAGGCCTGAGCGGGCTTCGACGCGGCCTCGTCGGTCTCACGCGCCGGGCGCCGCCCGGCGCGTGAGCGGGCCTCCGCACGCCCCTTCGCGCCACCGCGCGCCGTTGGGAGGCGAGGGGCGCGTGGGCAGGATCGCCGAAGATCCGACAGAGAGGCCGACCGTGGCAAGTGACTTCCAGCGCGCCAAGCTCGTCAGCATGTTCCGCGCCTTCGACGCCGACGACAACGGCTATCTCGACCGGCGCGACTTCGAGGCCCTCGCGGAGAGGTGGCGCGGCCTGCCCCGCGTGCGGCCGGGATCCGAGCTGGCCGCGCGCGTGGACTCGCTCATGCTGGGCTGGTGGGACCTGCTCGCGACCCACGTGGACGCCGACGGCGACGGCAGGGTCGACCTGGACGAGCTCCTCGCCATGGTCGACCTGCTGCCCACCCTGCGCGAGGTCGTCGCCGCGACCGCCGAGACCGTCTTCGACGCCGTCGACGAGAACGGCGACGGTCGCATCTCGCCCTCCGAGCACCGCCGCCTGGTGGACACCTGGCACGGCGAGAGCGTCGACGTCTCCGACGTCTTCGGCCGCCTCGACCGGGACGGGGACGGACACCTCGACCGCGCCGAGTTCACCGAGCTGTGGATCCAGTTCTGGACCAGCGACGACCCGGCCGAACCGGGGAACGAGCTGTGCGGCCCGGTGCCCGCCGCCACCTGATCCGCCCGGCCGGGAAGCCGGGTCAGCCGGTGCGCTCGACCACGAAGACGGGGATCTCCCGCTCGGTCCTCAGCTGGTAGTCGGCGTAGTCGGCGAAGGCCGCCACGGCGCGGTCCCACCACACCCGGCGCTCCTCGCCGAGGACCAGGCGGGCCTTCATGTCCCAGAGCCGGGGGCCGTCGCGCAGCTCGACGAGGGGCGAGGCGACGAGGTTGTGGTACCAGACGGGGTGCTTCACCGCGCCGCCGTTCGAGGCGACGAGCGCGTAGGCGCCGTCGTGCTCCACCCGCATGAGGGGCGTCTTGCGGAGCCGCCCGCTGCGGGCGCCGACACTGGTGACCAGCACGACCGGCATGCCCCGCATGGTGGTGCCCTCGGTGCCGCCGGACGACTCGTACAGCTCGACCTGGGCGCGGACCAGCTCGTTCGTGCTGGGCTCGTAGGTGCCGGTGAGGGGCATGGTGCTCGCCTTTCGCAGGGGGGTCCGGCCGACCGGGTCGGCGTCCCGCCGACGCTACCGGAAGTCGGTGCGCCCTCCGGAACCGGTCGGTCCGTTCCGGGAGTGCCGCCGGCCCGTCCGGCCCGGTGCCCCGCGGGGGTGTCGGCCGCGCACCCCCCCGGCGGCACAATCGGGCCCATGACGATCACCGCGGGCGGGCCGCCCCCGCACGACTCGCCTCCCGAGCTCGTCCTGGGGTTCCTGACGGGCGGGGTGATCGGGGTGTCGCTCACCTCCTTCATCGGCGGGTGCGTCGTCGGGCGGCCGCTGCTCCTCGTCGTGGGGGTGGCCCTGCCCGCGGCCCACGGGCTCGCCCTCCTCCTCTCCGCCCTGCCGCGCCGCCGCCGCGAGGCGAGGACCGTCCCGCGCACGGCCCTGGCCAGGATCGAGGCCAGGGAGATGACCCGGGGCAAGCCCACCGACGTGCCGGTGCGGTTCGAGCTGTCCGTCGTGCCCGACGGCGCCCCCGCCTTCCGGCTGGCGCTCCGGCAGGACGTCCACGTCACCGAACTCGCCGACCTCCGGCCCGGTGCCGTCGTGGTGGTCACGTATCCGCCGGACCGGCCGTGGAAGGCGCGGATCGTGCGGCGGCCCACGCCGGAGTGGGAGGCGCGGGCGGCGGCCGCGCACCCGGACGCGGCGCCCGGCCCCGTCCTGCGGAGCGACGCCGAGCCGGGCCGGGCCGGCGGCTTCCTCACCCTCCTCGGCCTGCTGCTCGGCGTGGCGGGCGCGCTGCTGCTGCTCCGCGCCGACCTCTTCGGCCCCCGGGGAAGCGGCTCCCTGCCGGGCCTTCCCGGCTGGGACGGATTCCTGAGGCTGTGGTGCGCGGCGTGGGGCGCGGCGGCGCTGGCCGGGTTCGGCCTGTCGCTGGCGGGGCTGACGAAGGCGCAGCGGACGGTCCGGCTCACCGGTCGGGTCGTGCGGGTGCGGCAGCCGCGCCACGGCGGAACCCGGCGCGGCGGGATATCCGTGGTGGTCTCCTACCGGGACCCGGTCTCCGGTGAGGAGGTCACCGCGACCAACGACGGCGACGGCGGCGAGACGATCACCGCGGCGTGGGAGGGCCGGGAGATCGGCGTCCGCCACCCGAGGGGCCGGCCGCACGCCCGCCGGTTCTCGAACAGCCCCGAGCCGCCCGGCCGGGGGCTGGGCGCGCCGAGTTGCGCGGTCGTCCTGGCCTACGCCGGGCTGGTGGCCCTCGCCGCGATCGAATGGGGTTGGCCCTGGGCCCTGATCGGCGCGGGCGGACCGGGGGCGCTCCACGCCGCCGTCCACCTGCCGGGGACGGTCCGGGCGAGGAGCACCCGCCTCGCCGCCCTCGCGGCCATGGACGCCGTGCCGGGGCGGGTCGTCGCGGTCCTCGAGGACGTCGGCGTCGACCAGGAGGACGGCCACACCTGGACCAGGACCACCCCGGTCGTGGCGTTCACGACCCGTGCCGGCGAGGCCGTCACGGCCCACTGCACGGAGCACCTCCCGGAGCGGGAGGACGTGTACGGCCGCGAGGTGACGGTTCATCACCTCCCCTCCGATCCGGCCCGGTTCACCCTGGACCCCGCGGCCGAGCGCCGCTCGGAGTGGCTGGACGTGCTGGTCAACGTCCTCGTGATCCTCGTGTGCGGGGCCGCGGCCGCGGTGGGGGCGGCCCTGCTCCGGACCGGGTGACCGGGAGGCCTCGGCAGAGGCCCTGAAACGCCTCTTCCCTTGCCTGCCAAGGGTGTTGGAGGATCCGCACATGAATCCGCATGCGACCGATCCGTCCGCCGACGCGGCGTCCACCTACCTCACGGCGCTGCGCGGGCGGCTGACGGCCGACGGCTGCGCGGTGACCCCGCAGTCCTGGAACGGCCACCCGGTGGTGGCCGCCCACCGCGCCGACCGGAAGGCCCGCTGGTTCGGGACGAAGGTCGAGCTGTTCGTCCTCGCGGCCGCCGTCCCCGAGGTCGACGCGGCCGCCCTGGGGGAGTTCACCGGCTGGGCCATGGGCCACGCCAAGGGCCTGCGCCGGGGCATACCCGGCGCCCGCAACGCGGCCTTCGTGCTGCCCGCCCTGGTCAGCGCGCGCGTCCGCCCCGAGGCGGCCCGCTGGGCGGCCGAGGACGCCCGGCTCCTCGGCACGACCCTGATCAGCCGCCCGCTCACCGTCGAGACCGCCCCGGACGCGGTCCGCACCACGATGTACCGGGGCCAGGTCCCCCTGGGCGGCCTGTTCACCCGTCACGTCCTGGGGAAGGCCGCCCTGTACTTCCCGTGACGGCGATCGCCCGATCGGCCGAGGCGCGGGAGGCGCGAAACCTTCTGCCGGGGGGTTCGACACGGCCGGGTGGCGCAGGATCGCGCGCCCCGGCCGACGCCCCCGGAGCCGCGCGCCGAAGCTGGACGGGTCGGCGCACCAGGCCGCCGGCCCGTCCAGGAGGTCCCGCATGCCCCGATCCGCCCCGCTCCCGCCCCGGCCGCGCCGGGCCGCGGCCACCGCCCTGCTCCTCGTCGCCGCGCTCGCCGGGCCCGTCCTCCCGAACGCCGCCGCGGGCGAGCGGCCCGCCCCGGACGCCGGCGCGCGGGGCGGGGGCGGCGGCACGGAGCGGGAGCTGCGGCGCGCCCTCGCCGAACTCGTCGCCGCCCCCGGCGGACCGCCCGGCGCGATCGCCGTCCTCACCCGCGACGGCGTCCCCCGCGTCTACCGCGCCGGAACCGCCGACACCGACACCGGCCGGCCGCCGCGCCCGGACGACCACATGCGGATCGCCAGCGCCGCCAAGGCGTTCAGCGGAGGAGTGGCCCTGGGGCTGGTGGACCGCGGTGCGCTCGGCCTCGACGACACCCTGGGGCAGCGCCTGCCGCACCTCCCGGAGGCCTGGCACGCCGTGACCCTGCGCCAGCTCCTCCAGCACACCAGCGGGCTCCCCGACTACAGCCGCAGCGAGCGCTTCCAGGCGATCGTCCGGGCCGACCCGCGCCACCGCTTCGTCTCCCGGCGCCTGCTGGAGTTCGCCGCCCCCGACCTCCTCTTCCCGCCCGGCAGCCGCTACGGCTACTCCAACTCGGACAACATCGCCGTCGCCCTGATGGCCGAACAGGCCACCGGACGCCGCTACGAGGACCTGCTGCGGGAACTGGTGTACCGCCCGCTCGACCTCCGCGACACCAGCCTCCCCTCCGGCTTCCGGCTGCCCCGCCCCTTCCTCCACGGCTACGCCACGGCCCCCGGCGAGGCCCCCGAGGACGTCAGCGAGGCGGTCAGCGCCTCCGGCGCGTGGGCGTCGGGCGGCATCGTCTCCACCCCGGCCGACCTCGGCGCCTTCATCGGCGGCTACGCGGGACCCGCGCTGCTGTCGCCGGGGACCCGGCACGCGCAGCGGCGGTTCGTCCCCGGCGCGTCCGAGCCCGCAGGACCCGGCGAGAACGCGGCCGGACTGGGCCTCTTCCGGTACGAGACCCGCTGCGGCACGGTCTTCGGCCACACCGGCAACACCCCCGGCTACACCCAGTTCGCCGCCGCCACCCCCGACGGCCGGCGCACCGTGACCGTCTCCGTCACCAGCCAGCTCACGCTCGATCCCGCGCTGCTGGCCCGCCTGCGCGCGACCGAGGAGCGCTTCGTCTGCGCCCTGCTGGAGGACGGTCACGGCGACGGGCCGGAGTCCGGCGGCGGGTACGGCGACCCCGGGGCCTGACCGGCCCGCCGGCCCGCCCGCCCCGTCCGCGGCGGTCAGGAGCAGGTGAGCACCGTCTTGGCGATGGTGCCGCGGCCCTCCAGCGCCGCGTGGGCGCCCGCCGCGTCGGACAGCGCGAACCGCTGTCCGACGCGGACGCGCAGCCGCCCGTCGCGGACCATGCCGAGCACGGCGCCTCCCCGGCGGAGCAGTTCCGCCCGGTCCTCGATGTGGTGGGTGAGGTTCGGACGGGTGACGTACAGCGATCCGGCGGCGTTGAGGCGCTGGAGGTCGAGCGGCGGCACCGGGCCGCCGGACTGGCCGTAGACCGCCAGGACGCCGCGCGGGCGGAGGACGGCGAGGCTCTCGTCGAAGGTCGGGCCGCCGATGCCGTCGAACACGGCGGCGGCGCCGCGCCCGCCGGTGTGGCGGCGCACCGCCTCCGTCAGCGCGCCCGGCCGGTGGCCGACGACCTCGGCGGCGCCGGCGGCGCGCGCGGCCTCCGCCTTGGCCCCGGTCGAGGCGGTGCCGATCACGGTGCCGCCGCGCAGCCGGACGAGCTGGGTCAGCAGCGTGCCGACGCCGCCCGCGGCGGCGTGCACGACGACGGTGTCGCCGGGCCGCACCGGGTAGGTGTCGTGGCACAGGTAGTGCGCGGTCATGCCCTGGAGCAGGGCGGCCGCGGCCAGTTCGGCGGGGAGGCCGTCCGGCACCGGCACCAGCCGGTCGGCGCTCAGCGTCGCGTACTCCGCGTAGGCCCCCGGCAGGTTCGCCCAGGCGACCACGTCGCCGACGGCGACCTCGCGGACCCCGGGCCCGACCTCGACGACGGTGCCGGCGCCCTCCTGCCCGGGCACGAAGGGCAGGTCCCGCGGGTAGAGGCCGGAGCGGAAGTAGACGTCGACGTAGTTGACGCCGGCGGCGGCGAGCCGCACGAGCGCCTCGCCGGGCCCCGGCACCGGGCGCGGCAGGTCGACGGGTTCGAGCACCTCGGGCCCGCCGGCCCGGCTGACCCGGATGGCTTTCATGACCGGGATCGTACGGGGCCCGGCCGCCGCGCGCCGGGGTTCCCGCGGTTCAGCGGAGGTCATAGCCGGCCTCTTCGGCGAGGTCGCGGACGAGCGGCAGGACCTGCCGGATCCCGGCCTCGTGGCGGCGCCACTTGTCGGGGTCGGGGACGGTCTGGGTCATCACGACGGGGAGGTCGCGGCGGCCCCAGGCGTCGGAGAAGGGCAGCTTCACGGCGTCGGCCACCGCCTCCATCGTGGCCACCGGGTCGGCCTGGACGTCCTCGTAGCGGACGAGGACGGAGTTGCCGGTGGGGGCCAGGGCGCGGGCGGCGTCCAGGACGGCCCGGTTGTGGGCGACCCAGTTGCGCGCGCAGACCTCGGCCAGGGTCAGGTCCACCCAGTCCCGCCAGCCGGGCGGCAGGCTGAGGTTCCACCACTGCTTGCCCCACGGGAAGACGTCCGAGTAGCCCTTGATGCGCAGCGGCTCCGGCACCGGGTAGGAGAAGAACATCCTCGGGTTGAGCCAGGCGTCCATCAGGGAGCCGATGCTGGTGCGCGGGTCGCGGACGACGAACACGTAGGTGGCGTCCGGGTAGAGGGCCTGGAGGAAGGGGATCCGGAAGCAGGACTGGATGCTCTTCTCGACCAGCCGGATGCCGTCGGCGAGTTCGGCCTCGGTGGGGCGGGGGCCGCGCGGCGGGAAGCAGAACGGGGTGATCTCGTCGAGCTCGCCGCCGTCACGCGTGGTGGGCGGGCCTTCCGGCAGCTCGCCGGGGAAGCGCTCCCTGAGGGCCTTCAGCGGGACGTCGTAGTAGTACGGCTGGAGGCCCTGGGCGCGGATGAAGTCGAGGTGGTCGAGCTTGTCGGCGACCGACCACTCCGCGCCGGGCCTGCGGGCGGCGGCGAGCAGGTCCGCGTTCAGCCGGGCCGCCACCTCGGGGGTCGCGTCGGAGGCGTCCAGGGCGTTGGAGTGCCAGCCGCGCCGGCTGGGGTGCAGGCTGCCGCGCTCCCAGATCGGCTTGCCCTCGCGGCCGATGCTCCAGACGTGCTCGCTGCGCTCGATCAGACTGCGGACCAGGCTGGTGCCGGAGCGGGGGTGGCCGACGATGAAGACGGGCTGCTTGAGCATGACGGAACTCGCTTTCGCGGAGGCGGGTGTTCGGGGGTGTCCGGGGGTGTGCGAGGCGGTGCCCGGGAGGGGTCAGGCGGGCCAGCGGGCGGACCTGACGTGCCGGTTGGCGAGTCCGGCCGCGGTGATCAGGGCCTGGACGCCGGCGATCAGGACGAGGGCGCCGGTGACGCCGAGGAACTCCAGGGCCAGGCCGCCGGCCAGGGAACCGAGCGGGGAGCCGGCGCCGATGAGCGTGATGGTCGCGGCGATGGCGCGGCCCCGCCGGTGGTCCGGGGTCTGACGGAAGATCATGATGTCGACGAGGATCTTCAGGGCCGGCAGGCCGAGGGCCGCCAGGGTCAGCAGGGCGAAGACCCAGACCGGTCCGAGCGGGACCGCCAGCAGGGCCACCGAGACGGTGGTCAGGGTGGACGCGGCCAGGAGCAGCGCGCCGGGGCTGAGCCGCCGGTTGAGCCGGGGGACCAGCGCCGAGCCGGCGAGCATGCCGACGGCGGTGCCGGACAGGGCGAGGCCGATGGTGCCGGGGGAGTGGTGCCGGTCCTGGAGGGTCACCATCACCATCAGGATCGCGGCGGTGACGCTGAAGTAGAAGACGCTGATCAGGAGGAGCGCGGACCGCAGCAGCCGGTCGCCGAGGAGGTCGACGAGGCCGGAGAAGACCTCGGTCAGCGGTCCGAGCGCGCTCTTCCGCTCCCCGTCCGCCGGTGCGGCGGCCGGTTCCGCCTTCGGGACGCGGACGAGCAGGGCGCAGAGGAAGGAGACGACGAAGCCGGCGGCGGCGGCGACGAAGGGGAAGGTGCGGGAGACCAGGTAGAGCCAGCCGCCGAGGGGCGGTCCCGCGAGGGCGGCGGCTCCGCTGCGGGCCTCGTCCTGGCTGAGCGCCGCGGTCAGCTGGTGGTCCGGCACGACCGCGCGGACGAGCAGCATCCGGGCCGGCGCGCCGAAGGCGGTGCCGGCGCCGAGGACGACCGCGGCGAGGATCAGCAGGCCGTAGTCGGTCCAGCCGGCCGTCAGGCCGAGGACGATGCACGCGAGAGTGAGGGCGCGGACCGCTTCGGAGACCAGCAGGATCCGGCGCCGGTCCCACCGGTCCACCACCGCGCCGGCCGGGAGCCCGACCAGGAGGGCGGTGCCGATCTGCGCGAAGCCGAAGAGGCCGGCCAGCGCCGGGGATCCGGTCAGGGACATGATCAGGAGGGGGTACGCGACCTCCACCGTTTCGAGGCCGAGGTTGGCGGCGGCCGCGCCGATCCAGAGAATCTGGAAGCGTCGGTTGCGGCGCAGGGGTATGGATGGGGCGGGAGCTTCGCTATCACTCTGACGTAAGCGTTCACTCATGCGTGAACGGTAGCATGTGACTGAATGGTTCGCTACGAGGAAATGGGGTTGGGTTCATGGCTGACGATGCCGGCGCGGTGACGGTCGTCCGCGAGGTCGACGACGTGGAGACGCTGAAGGCCCTCTCCGACCCGCTGAGGTTGGCGATCCTGCGCACGATGATGAGCGACGTCCGCGCGGCGCACCGGGTGAAGGACATCGCGCGCCTGCTGGACCAGCCGCCCACCCGGCTCTACCGGCACATCAAGGTGCTGGAGTCGGCGGGCCTGATCAAGGTGGCGCAGACCCGGATGGTCTCCGGCATCCAGGAGAGCCAGTACCAGGTGGCGCAGTTCGCCCTGCGGCTGAGCCGCGACCTGCTGGCCGCGCCGGGCAACGCGGGAGACCTCGCCGACGCGTTCGCCGCGACGCTCAACGACTTCCGCGACCGGCTCGTGCGGGACATCATCAGCGGGCGCTTCCAGCCGGAGCCCGAGGCCGAGGCGAAGCCGGACCCGCTCGGCCCGATGGTGGTGGCGCTGGACCGCCGGCTGACACCGGAGCGGGCCACCGAGTTCCGCTCCCGCCTGGCCGCGCTGATGGAGGAGTTCAACCGGCCCGACGACGAGGAGAAGGCCGTGGTGCCGGTCGAGTTCCTGATGATGTTCTGGGCGCCGAAGGACCCCGCGGAGGAGTCGGCGGAGGAGTCGGCGGTGCAGTAGGGGGCGGCGAAGCGGGGGCGGAAGGGGGCGGCGAAGCAGGGGCGGAGAAGACGGAAGCGCCGTCCGTGTGGGGTCACACGGACGGCGCTTCGCCCTCGCGGACGCTCGGTGCGCGGGGGGCGCCCCGCCCGGTACGGGCTACGGGCGTCCCCCGCGCGTCACTTGGCGGCGATGAAGAGCCGGCCTCCGGGGAACCGGTGCGGCACGCAGCGGACCCGGTCGAAACCGGCCTGCCGGAAGCGGTCCAGCCAGTCCTCCTCCGGCGGCAGCTCCACGTCCATGAACCCGGCGTGCAGATAGGTGAACAGCGCGCTGAACCTGCGCTCGCGCCCGTCCGGCGCGTACGGCACCGAGTCGGTGATCGCCATGATGCCGCCCGGGCGCAGCGCCTCCCGGCACCGGCGCAGCACCCGGTCGAAGACGTCGCCCTCGCGCACGATGTCGTGGAAGACGAACCCGGCGTGGACGACGTCGGCGCCCTCCACCGGCGAGGGGTCGTCGGCGATGGACTGGATGGGCCGCTCCACCACCTCCAGACGGTCGCCCACGCCCGCCGCCCGCGCCGCGCGGGCCGCCTCCCGGCAGGCGCCGGCGCTCATGTCCAGCGCCACGCCGGTGCTCTCGGGCAGCCGGCCGAGCAGGTCGATGAGGAGCCCCGCCGCGCCCGCGCCGAGGTCGGCGATCCGCCGGGGCCGGGCGGCGAGGATCGCCTCGGTGGCCGCCGGGTAGAAGCCCTGGCTGCCGATCCAGCGCGAACTGACCGCCACCTCGCGGCCGTCGCGCCGGTGGATCGCGGCGGCGCCGGCCGGGTCGCGCAGGAACTCGGCGGGGTGCTCGACGTACGGCTGGTTGGCCCGCAGCGACCAGTAGAGGTAGCCCGAGGCGTGGATCCGGTCGGCGAAGTCGTCCGCGGCCCGGAACTCCTTGACGCCGGCTGGCTCCAGCAGCGCCGCGGCGACCAGGGCGGCCACGAAGCCGGCCATGCCCTCCTCCGGCACGTCCGCCGCGGCCGCCAGCTGCGCCGTGGTCACCGGCTCGCCGCGCTCCAGCAGGGGCACGATGCCCAGCCGGTCGGCCATCTCCAGCAGGGCGGCGACGGCGGCGAGGTCGGCCGCGGTCTCAGGGGTACTGATGGGTGACATCGCGCTCTCCCACTCCAATTCGACGATCATCTCGGGTTCCACGGAGCCGGGCCGGTACGGTTCCCGGCCGGCGGGCGCGGCACCGTCGGTGCCGCGCCGGTCTCTCGGTCGGGCGGGGTCGCCGCCCGTCGCCTCATCGGGAATCCGGGTCCGCTCCGGCGGAGCCCGTGCGCCTGCGGAGCTTCGGCCGGCTCCGGGGCGCGGCCCCGCCGAGCCGCGCGGCGAGCGCGGCGACCGTCGGGGAGTCGAAGAGGGCGGCCACGCTGAGGCTCGCGCCGAAGCG
Organism: Streptomyces sp. NPDC058758; assembly: GCF_042746075.1. Lineage (NCBI taxonomy): Bacteria > Bacillati > Actinomycetota > Actinomycetes > Kitasatosporales > Streptomycetaceae > Streptomyces > Streptomyces sp. NPDC058758. The sequence continues at coordinate 81,301 of NZ_JBHYPS010000016.1, forward strand.
GGTGCGCACCCGGTTGAGCAGACGGGTGGCGAGCAGCGAATGGCCGCCGAGGTCGAAGAAGTTGTCGTGCACGCCGACCCGCGGCGCCTTCAGGACCTCGGCGAACAGGGCGCACAGCGCTTCCTCCCGCTCGTCCCGGGGCGCCACGTAGGCCGTCGCGGACGCGGCCGGGCCGGGGGCCGGCAGCGCCTTCCGGTCGACCTTGCCGTTGGCGGTCAGCGGCAGCCGGTCCAGCGTGACGAAGACGCTCGGCACCATGTGGTCCGGGAGCGTCCGGGCGGCGTGCGCCCGCACGGCGGCCGCGTCCACGTCCGCCGGCACCAGGTAGCCGACCAGCCGTTCGCCGTCCCCGGTGACCGTCGCGTGCGCCACGTCCGGGTGCCCGGTCAGCACCGCCTCGACCTCCGCCGGCTCGATCCGGAAGCCGCGCACCTTCAGCTGCGCGTCCACCCGGCCCTCGAACTCCAGCACCCCGTCGGGCCGGTAGCGGGCCAGGTCGCCGGTGCGGTACATCCGCCCGCCCGCGGGCCCGTACGGATCGGCCACGAACCGCGCGGCCGTCACGTCCGGCTGGTGGGCGTAGCCGCGGGCCAGGCCGGTCCCGGTCACGTACACCTCGCCGGGGACGCCGGGCGGGACCGGCCGCAGCCGCTCGTCGAGGACGTACAGCCCGGTGTTGTCCATGGGGCGGCCGATCGGCACCGTACGGCCCGGGGCCGAGGCGATCGGGTGCCAGGAGGAGATGACGGTGGTCTCCGTGGTGCCCCAGGCGGCCGCGACCGCGGTGTCCGGAGCGAGGGCCGTCAGCTCCGCGACCGACGCCGGCGACACCACGTCGCCGGCCATCCAGACGAGGTCCAGCGCGGCCAGCGCCGGTCCCGCCTCGGCCACCATCAGGTTGAACAGCGCGGAGGTGAAGACCGCGGTGGTGGCCCGCCCCTCGACGATGGTGCGGGCCAGCACCTCGGTGTCCAGCTCGCCCTCGGGCGCGATCACCACCCGGCCGCCGGTGAGCAGCGGCAGCCAGATCTCGTAGACCGACGGGTCGAACGAGGTCGGCGAGTGCATCAACGCGTCGGCCCGCCGCAGCCCCGCCCAGGCGCGGTCGGCGACGAACTCGGCGACGCTGCGGTGCGAGACCACGACCGCCTTGGGCGTGCCCGTCGAACCGCTGGTGAACATCGTGTACGCGGTGCGGTCCGGGTGCGCGACCGTCACGGGCCCGTGCTCCTCCGCGCCGGGGACGGGCGTGAGCACCGTGACCCCGGCCAGGTCGGTGGGCCCGTCGGTGACGAGCAGGCGCGCCCGCATGTGGTCCACCATGTGCTGCCGGCGGGCGAGCGGGGCCGAGCCCGGCAGGGGCAGGCAGCCGCCGCCGGCCTTGGCGACGGCCAGGACCGTCACGAGGTAGTCGATGCCGCGCGGCTGACGCACCGCCACCGGGTCGTCGGGCGCGCAGCCCGCCGCCACCAGCGCGTGCGCCAGGTGGTTGGCGCGCCGGTCGAGGTCCCGGTAGGTGATCGACCGGTCCCCCTCCACCGCCGCGACCGCGTCCGGGGTGGCGGCGGCCTGCCGGGCGAACAGCACGGCGAGGTCCTCGTCGACGACCGGCCGGGCGGTGTCGCGCGGGTCCGCCAGCGCGACCCGCCGCTCGGCTTCGGACAGCAGGTCGAGCCGTCCGATCGGCGCGTCGGGGTCCGCGACCGCCGCGCCCAGGAGCCGTACCAGCCGGTCCGTCAGGGCGGCCACGGTCTCCCGGTCGAACAGGTCCGTGCGGTAGCGGACCTCGCCCGTGATGCCCTCGGGCACCCGGCCCTCGCCGTGGTGCTCGACGAAGCTGAGGTTGAGGTCGAAGTCCACCGGACCGACCCGGATCGCCTCCACCGCCCCCTCGGCCGGGGCCGGCGCCACGTCCACGCCGGACAGCGCGAAGGAGGACTCGGCGTTGTTCTGGAGCACCAGCATGGTCTGGAAGAGCGGGTGCCGGCTCAGCGAGCGGGCCGGGTTGAGCGCGTCGACCACGCGGTCGAAGGGCAGCTCCTGGTGGGCGTAGGCCGCCAGGTCCAGCTCCCGCACCCGCGCCAGCAGTTCGCGGAAGGACGGGTCCCCCGCGGTGTCGGTCCGCAGCACCAGGCTGTTGACGAAGCAGCCGATCAGGTGGTCGAGGCCGTCGTCGCTGCGCCCGGCGACCGTGGTCCCGATCGGGATGTCGGTGCCCGCCCCGAGCCGGGTGTACAGCGCCGCCAGCGCGGCGTGCAGCACCATGAAGAGCGTGGTGTGGGTGGCCCGGGCCAGCTCCTCCAGCCCGGCGTGCAGCGGCGCGGGCAGGGCGACCGGCAGCAGCGCGCCCCGCAGGTCGGAGGAGTCGGGCCGCGGCCGGTCGTAGGGCAGCGCCAGCTCCTGCGGGAGCCCGTCGAGCCGCCCGGTCCAGTAGGCGGAGAGGCGCTTGCCCTCCGGGCCCTCGAGCAGGGCCCGCTGCCACAGCGCGTAGTCGGCGTACTGCACCGGCAGCGGCCGCCACACCGGCGCCTCCCCCCGCACCCGGGCGGCGTACGCCCGGGCGAGGTCCCGGGTCAGCGGGGCCAGCGACCAGCCGTCGCCGGCGATGTGGTGCATCAGCAGCAGCAGCGCGTGCCGGTCGGGACCGGTGGTGAACAGGTGGAGCCGCAGCGCGAGGTCGGTGGTGAGGTCGAAGCGGTGGAGCGCGGCGGCCGTCAGCTCCCGGTCCAGGTCGGCCGGGTCCACGGCGGCGGTCCGCAGCACCTCGTCCGGGTCGGTCTCCGCCGCGATGTGCTGCCGGGGCGCGCCGTCCGTCTCGGGGAAGCGGGTGCGCAGCGTCTCGTGCCGCGCGAGGAGGTCGCCCACCGCCGCGCGCAGCGCGCCGGTGTCCAGGGGGCCGTCGAGGCGCAGCACCAGCGGCCAGCCGAGCCCGTTCCACCGGGACAGGAACCACAGCCGCTGCTGGGCGTACGACAGGGGCAGCGGCGTCGGCCGCACGGCCGGCAGCAGGGGCGGGCGGGCGGGGCCCGCGTCCCGGCCGGAGTCGAGCCGGGCGGCGAGCGCCGCCGCGGTCGGCGCCTCGAACAGGTCCGCGACGCCCAGGTCCGCCCCCAGGTGGGTGCGGATCCGGTTGACCAGGCGGGTGGCGAGGAGCGAGTGGCCGCCGAGGTCGAAGAAGTTGTCGTGGGCGCCGACCCGGGTCCTGCCGAGCAGCTCGCCCATGAGCGCGACGAGGATCTCCTCGGCCGGGGTCCGCGGCGCCGTGTATCCGGCGCCGGTCTCGAAGACGGGCTCCGGTAGGGCCCGCCGGTCGACCTTCCCGTTGCCGGTGAGCGGCAGCGCGTCGAGGACGACGTACGCGCCGGGCACCATGTAGTCGGGCAGCGCCGAGGCGAGCCGGTCCCGCACGGCGGCCGGGTCCGCCCCGGCGCCCTGGGGCACCAGGTAGGCGACGAGCCGGCGTTCGCCGCCGCGGTCCTCGTGGGCGGTGACGAACGCCTGCCCGATCTCGGGCAGGGCGGTGAGCGCGGACTCGACCTCCGCCGGCTCGACCCGGAAGCCGCGGATCTTCACCTGGGCGTCGGCCCGCCCGAGGAAGTCCAGGGTGCCGTCGGCGCGCCACCGGACGACGTCCCCGGTGCGGTACATCCGGCTGCCGGGCGGACCCCACGGAGCGGCGGTGAACCGCTCGGCGGTCAGGCCGGCCTGTCCCGCGTACCCCCGCGACAGGCCCGAGCCGGCGATGTACAGCTCGCCCGGCACCCCGATCGGCACCGGCCGGAGCCGCTCGTCGAGCACGTACAGCCGGGTGTTGTCCATCGCGGTGCCGATCGGCACCCGGGCGGGCACCGCGTCCGCGTCGGACATCGAGAACCGGGTGGAGCAGGTGGTCGTCTCGGTCGGGCCGTACAGGGCCCGGACCGTCAGGCCGGGGTGGCGCTCCAGGAGCCGGGCGACCGCGGCGGGCGGCACCACGTCGCCGCCGGTGAGGACCTCCCGGACGCCCGCGAAGCAGTCCGGGTCCTCCGCGAGGGCCCCGAACAGGCCCGAGGTGAGCCAGATCCGGTCCACCCCGTACGAGGCGACCGCCTCGGCCAGCCCGGCGCCGTCGAGGTTCTCCCCGGGGGCCACCACGACCGTGCCGCCGGTCAGCAGCGGGGTCCAGATCTCGTGCACCGACGCGTCGAAGCCGGTGGCGGAGTGCATCAGCACGGTGCCGCCCGCCCGCCAGAGCCGGTCGCGGACGAACCCGGCGGTGTTCCGGTGCGTCAGGACGACGGCCTTGGGCCTGCCGGTCGAGCCGCTGGTGAACATGACGTACGCCGCCTGGTCCGGGTGCGGGTCCCGGCGGGGCGCCTCGGCGGACTCGCCGTCGCCCGGCGCCAGCACGGTCAGCTCCCCCCACCCGGCGGGCCCGTCGGTGACCAGGAGCGCGGCGCCGGCCTGCTCGGTCATCAGGCGCAGCCGGTCCGCCGGAGCGGCCGGCGGCAGCGGCAGGTACGCGGCGCCGGCCTTGAGGACCGCCAGCATGGAGACGACCAGGTCGGCCGAGCGCCGCTGGAGCAGCGCCACCGGCCGGTCCGGCGCGGCCCCGGCCTCGACCAGGCGGTGTGCCAGGTGGTTGGCGCGCCGGTCGAGTTCGGCGTAGGTGAGGGTGACCGCTCCGGCGACCGCCACGGCGTCCGGGGCGGCCTCGGCCCGCGCGGCGAAGAGCCGGGGGAGCGAGGCGTCCGGCAGCTGCCGTTCCGTGGCGTTCCAGGACCGCAGGACGGTGTCGCGTTCGGCGTCGCCGAGCACGTCGAGGCGGCCCAGCCGCTGGTCGGGGTCGGCGACGACGGCCTCCAGGACGCGGAGGAACCGGTCGGCCAGCGCCCGCACCGTCTCCGGGTCGAACAGCCCGGTGCGGTAGACGATCTCGCCGGCCATCCCGTCGGCGCCGCCGTCCGGGCGGTAGGCGTCGGTGAGGTTCACGAACAGGTCGAGCTGCGCGGCGGACGGAGTCGACCGGACCACCTCGGTGTCCAGGCCGGCCAGGGCGAAGCCGGCGTCCGCGTTGTTCTGCAGCACCAGCATCGTCTGGAACAGCGGGTGGCGCCCGAGCGTCCGGGTCGGGTTGAGCGCCTCGACGAGGCGGTCGAAGGGCAGCTCCTGGTGGCTGAGGGCGGCCACGTCGTCGGACCTGGTGCGCTCCAGGAGCTCCCGGAAGGTCGGGTCGCCCGCCGTGTCGGTGCGCAGCACCAGGTTGTTGACGAAGAATCCGACCAGATCGTCGAGCTGGTCGTCGCCGCGCCCCGCGACCACGGTGCCGATCGGGATGTCGGTGCCCGCCCCGAGCCGGGTGTACAGCGCCGCCAGCGCGGCGTGCAGCACCATGAAGAGCGTCGTCCTGCTCTGCTGCGCCAGGGCCATCAGGCCGGCGTGCAGCGGGGCCGGTATCCGCAGCGGGAGCAGCGCGCCGTCGTGGTCGGTGCCGCTGGGCCGGGGCCGGTCGTAGGGCAGGGCCAGCTCCTCCGGCAGGCCCGCCAGGTAGTCGCGCCAGAAGCCGGTCATCCGCTCCTGGTACGCCGTGCTGAGCAGGTCGCGCTGCCAGAGGGCGTAGTCGGCGTACTGCACCGGCAGCGGCCGCCACGCCGGCGCGCCGCCGGCGGCCCGCGCCGCGTAGGCGGCGGACAGGTCCTGGGCCAGCGGCCGCATCGACCAGCCGTCGCCCGCGATGTGGTGCAGCACCAGCACGAGGACGTGCCGGTCCGGCGCGGTGCGCAGCAGCCGCACCCGCACGGGCACGTCCGCCGTGATGTCGAAGGGCTCACGGCAGGCGGCCCGCACGGCCTCGTCCAGGCCCGCCCCGTCCACGTCCAGCACCCGGATCAGGCCCTCGGCCGGCACGGCGGGCAGGATCCGCTGGTACGGCTGCCCGTCCCGCTCCTCGAAGACGGTCCGCAGCGTCTCGTGCCGCGCCGTCAGGTCCTCGACCGCGGCGGCCAGCGCCGCCCGGTCCAGCGGGCCGGCCAGGCGCAGCACCACGGGGAGGTTGTACGTCCAGCCGAGCGGGTCCATGCGGTTCACGAACCACAGGCGCTGCTGGGCCCAGGACAGCGGGACGCGGTCCGGCCGCGCGACCGCGGCCAGGGCCGGGGCCTCCTGTCCGGCGGTGGCGGCGAGGGTGGCCGCGAGACCGGCGACGGTGGGCGTGGCGAACAGCGCGTCGATTTCGAGCCGGACGCCGAAGGCGCCCCGGATCCGGTTGAGCAGCCGGGTGGCGAGCAGCGAGTGGCCGCCGAGGTCGAAGAAGTCGTCGTCGATGCCGATCGACGGCCGGTCCAGCAGCTCGGCGGCGAACTCGCAGAGCAGCTTCTCCCGGGCGTCGCGCGGTGCCCGGCCGGACGCGTGGCCCCGGAAGTCGGGCGCGGGCAGCGCCCGGCGGTCCAGCTTGCCGCTGGCGGTGAGGGGCAGCGCGTCGAGCACCACGAACGCGGAGGGCACCAGGGAGGACGGCAGGTGCTCCCTGGCCCAGTCGCGCAGCGCCGCGACCAGCAGTCCGCGGCGGCGGGTGGCGATCGGGTCGTTGGTGAGGGGGCCGGAGCGGGCGGCACCGGGAGCGAGGTACACCCCGCCCAGGGCCCGCGGGCCGTCGGCGGCCGGGAAGAGCACGTCCAGCAGGTCCGGGCCGTCCGCCGACCAGGTGACCACGGCGGTGCGTCCGTGCGCCGCGGCGAGGACGTGCCAGTCCTCGGGGTCGACCTGGTCGCCCGGCCCGGCGAGCGCGGCGCGGACCGAGTCCAGGGGCGCGTCGGCGTGGACCGCCCTGGCGGCGGCGACCTCGCCGGCGACCCGGGCGTTGCGCACCCCGGTGAGCCGCAGCGCGGTGCCGTCGGCCAGCCGCGCGGCCAGCTCGCCGGCGTCCCGGACGTCTCGCCCCCAGCGCAGCACCGGCGCCGCCGACAGGTCCTGCGCGCCGGTGCCCGCCTTGTGCAGCACCACGTCGTAGCGGTGCTTGGTCAGCTCGTTGTGGTCGGCCCCCGGCTTGAGCCGCACGTCGACCGCGCCGGCGCCGACCGTGCCGAAGAACGCCGGGTCGACCAGGAGCTCCTTCTCCAGGGCCACCGTCTGCTCGACCTCGCGGCGCAGCACCCCGGGACCCGGGTCGCGGTCGAGCTGCGCAAGCCGGACGCCGGTCCACATGGCGTCCACCAGCGGCAGGCACCGCACGTCGCCGACGAACAGCCGGCCGCCCGGCCGGAGCAGGTCCAGCAGCCCGGCCAGCACGTCCCGGAGGTACTCCTCGTGCGGGAAGTACTGCACGACCGAGTTGACGACGATCGTGTCGAAGTGGTCCCGCGGCAGTCCGGCGGTCACGTCGGCCGCCTGCACGCGCAGGGTGACCCTGGCGGCGGTGTCCGGCTCGCCGGCGAGCCGGTCGCGGAGCCCCTCGATCGCGGAGGCCGAGTAGTCGGTGCCCCAGTACTCCTCCACCCCGCCGACCAGCCGCGTCAGGATCAGGCCCGATCCGACGCCCACCTCCAGGACGCGGCGGGGCGCGAAGTCCCGGACCCGGGAGACGATCGCCTCGCGCCAGCGGGCCATCTGCTCGACGGGGATCCCCTCGCCGGTGTAGGTGGAGTTCCAGCCGGAGAAGTCGGATCCGAAGGCCGTCCGGTCGGACCGGTCGTAGAACGACTCGTAGATCTGCTGCCACTCGTCGACGTGCCGTTCGGCGTTGCCGTCGTCCCCGGCCGGCGTCCGGCCGGGGACGACGTAGCCGGCCAGCCGCTTCTCGCCGAGCCGGTCCTCGTGCACCAGGACCCGGGCCTGCTCCACCGCCGGGTGCCGGGCGAGGACCGCCTCGATCTCGCCCGGTTCGATCCGCAGGCCGCGGATCTTGACCTGGTCGTCGGCCCGGCCGCAGTAGGCCAGCTGCCCGTCCGGCAGCCGCCGCACCAGGTCGCCGGTGCGGTACATGCGGCTGCCCGGCGCCCCGAAGGGGTCGGCGACGTAGCGCTGCGCGGTGAGCCCGGCGCGGGCCACGTACCCCCGGGTGACGCCCCCGCCCCCGCTGTACAGCTCGCCGATCTCGCCGTCGGGCGTCGGGCGCAGCCGGTCGTCCAGCACGTACAGGCGGCTGTCGCCCGCCCGGGAGCCGATCGGCGGCGCGTCCGGCCCGGGCACCAGCGGCGCCGACAGGGTGATCGCCATGGTGGTCTCGGTGGGGCCGTAGCCGTTGACCATCCTGCGGCCCCGGCCCCAGACGTCCACCAGCCGCGCGCCGCAGGCCTCGCCGCCGACCATCAGCGCCCGCAGCGCGGGCAGTTCGGTCCTCGGCACGGTCGCGAGCACCGACGGCGGCAGGAACGCGTGGGTGATCCCGTGGTCCCCGAGGAACGCGGCCACGTCCTCGCCGGCCAGCGTCTCGGGGGAGACCACCAGGGTGCCGCCCGGCGCGAAGGCCATCAGCACCTCGATGACCATGGCGTCGAAGCTGGGCGAGGCGAGCTGGGACACCACCCCGTCCGGCCCCGCCGCCATCCGGTCCGCCAGGTCGGCGGCGAACGGCGCGAGCCCCCGGTGCGGCACCGCGACGCCCTTGGGCCTGCCCGTCGACCCCGACGTGTAGATGACGTACGCCAGGGACAGCGGACGGTCCACCGGGTCCGGCGCGGTCGCCGGCGCCGAGGCCGCCTCGGCCAGCAGCTCCGGCAGCGGCCACTGGGCGGTGCCCGGGGTGTCCGGCAGCCCCGGCGGCACGGCCCCGGTGGTGAGCAGGGCGCGGGGAGCGCTGTCGGCGCACATGAAGGCGATGCGCTCGGCCGGGTGGTGGACGTCGACCGGCAGGAACGCGCCGCCCGCCTTCCCGACCGCCAGCATGGCCACGATCAGCTCCGCCGAGCGGGGCAGGGCCAGCGCCACGACGTCCTCGGCGCCGACGCCCCGGGCGCGCAGCACGCGGGCCAGGCGGTTGGCGCGGGCGTCCAGTTCGGCGTAGCTCAGCTCGACCCCGCCGCAGCGCAGGGCCGGCGCGTCACCGCGCCGTGCCGCGTGCCGGGCCACCAGCCCGTGCAGGGACGCGCTCGCGTCGGTATCGGCTGACGGCAGGTGCTCCGGCGAAAACGGCATCGCGGCTCTCCATGTTCCTTCTGTGCCGGTGGTCCCGTGCGGGCTGGCTCATGATGGGCGGACGAAAAGATGTGCGACAACCCCTAGACGGGGCCGCCAAAACCCCTGGGGACAAGGCCTTTCGCCCCCCGGTCACCCTCCCGCCGGACGGCGCCGACCTATCGTGTGCGGCCGACGACCGTCGCTGTCTCGCAGGCGCAGGAGGATCCGTGTTCCCGTTGTCTTTCGCGCAGCAACGCCTGTGGTTTCTCAACCGTCTCGACACCACGGCGTGGACCTACAACCTGCCGCTCGCCCTCCGGCTGGAGGGGCCGCTCGACACCGCGGCCCTGCGCTCCGCCCTGGGCGACCTGGTCGCACGGCACGAGAGCCTGCGCACCGTCTTCCCCGAGGTCGACGGCGAACCCCGCCAGCGGGTCCGCCCCGCCGTGGACCCCGCCGAGTTCCTCACCGAGACGGACGTGGCCGCCGACGCGCTGCCCGCCACCCTGGACCGGCTGGCCCGGCACGCCTTCGACCTGACGGCGGACCTGCCGCTGAAGGCGTGGCTGCTGCGCACCGGTCCCGAGGACCACACCCTGTACTTGGTGCTCCACCACATCGTGGGCGACGGCTGGTCGATGGCGCTGCTCGGCCGCGACCTGGGCACCGCCTACGCGGCCCGCCGGGCCGGCGCCGCCCCCGCCTGGGAGCCGCTGCCCGTCCAGTACGCCGACTACGCGCTCTGGCAGCGCGAGCTCCTGGAGGGCCCGGACGGCGCGGACCTCCTCGACCACTGGACGGACCGGCTGGCCGGCCTGCCCGACGAGCTGCCGCTGCCCCTGGACCGGCCCCGCCCGGACGTCTCCGGCGACGAAGGCGCCGAGGTCCGCCTCGACCTGCCGGCCGAGCTGCACGCCCGCCTGCTGCGGCTCGCGCGCGAGGCCGACGCCTCGCTGTTCATGGTCGTGCACGCCGCCCTCGGCGCCCTGCTCACCCGGCTCGGCGCCGGCACCGACATCCCCCTCGGCACCATGGACGCGGGCCGCGCCGAGGAGGACCTGGAGGACCTCATCGGGTTCTTCGTGAACACGCTGGTGCTGCGCCTGGACACCTCCGGCGACCCGACCTTCCGGCAGCTGCTCGCCCGGGCCAGGGAGACCGACCTCGCCGCCCTCGCCCACCCCGAACTGCCCTTCGACCGGCTGGTCGAGGCCCTCAACCCGAGCCGCGCGCTCAACCGGCACCCGCTCTTCCAGGTCGCCCTCGTCCTCCAGAACAACGCCGCCGCCCGGTACGCCCTGGACGGCCTGACCGTGACCGAACTGCGCAACCGGACCATCGCGGCCCACTTCGACCTCTCGGTCGCCTTCACCGACCGCTGCGCCCCGGACGGCACCCCCCTGGAGCTGTCCCTCCAGCTCGTCCACCGCACCGAACTCTTCGACCGCGCCACGGCCACCGCCTTCGCCCACCGCCTGGTGCGACTGCTCGAAGCGGTGGCGGACGACCCGGACCGGCACCTGGGCGACCTCGACCTCCTCGACGCCCGCGAACGCGCCACCGTGCTCCACGGCTGGAACGGCACCGCCCGCCCCGCACCGGCCACCGGACTCGCCCGGGCCTTCTCCCTGCAGGCCGCCAGGACCCCCGCCGCCCCCGCCGTCTCCGACCGGCACGGAACGCTCACCTACGCCGAACTGGACCGGCGCGGCGACCTGCTGGCCGGCCGCCTGCGCCGGCTCGGCGTCACGGCGGAGACCCGCGTCGGCATCCTCCAGCAGCGCTCCGCCGACCTCCTCGTGTCGATGCTCGCGGTCCTCAAGGCCGGCGGCTGCTTCGTGCCCCTGCCGCTGACCGCGCCCACCGAACGGCTGCGCGACATCCTGGCCGGCTCCGGAGCGGAACTCCTGCTGGTCGACGAGGCCCTGCGCGACCACGAGGCCGCGACCGGCGCCGGACCGCGGACCCTGGACGTGACCGGCTTCGAGGCCACCGCGGACGACCGCGCCGCCGTGCCGGACGGCGACGCCCACCCCGACCAGGCCGCGTACATCATGTACACCTCCGGCTCGACCGGCGCGCCCAAGGGCGTCGTCACCACCCAGGCCGGTGTGCTCGCCTTCGCCCGCGACCGCTGCTGGCAGGACGAGCGGCCCCGCCGCGCACTGCTCCACTCGCCGCACGCCTTCGACGCGTCGACCTGCGAGATCTGGGTGCCGCTGCTGTCCGGCGGCGAGGTCGTCGTGGCTCCCCCCGGCGAGGTCGACGGCGCCGTCGTGCGGGCCGCGGGCCTCACCGACGTGCTGCTGGTCTCCGGCCTCTTCCAGGTCGTCGCAGAGGAGGACCCGGACTGCTTCGCGGGGCTCCGCGAGGTGATGACCGGCGGCGACGTCATCAGCCCCGCCGCCGTCCGCGCCGTCCTGCGCCGCCACCCCGGCCTGCGCGTCCGCGCCACGTACGGCCCCACCGAACTCACCATGTGCTCGGTGCAGATGCCCCTCCACGACCCCGACCTGGTGCCCGACAGCGTGCCGATGGGCCGGCCGATGGACGACACCGCCGTCTACCTCCTCGACGAGCGGCTGCGGCCGGTGCCGGTCGGCGTCGTCGGCGAACTGTACGGCGCCGGCGCCGGCCTGGCGCGCGGCTACGCGGGCCGCGCCGGACTGACCGCCGAACGCTTCGTCGCCGACCCCTTCGGCCCGCCCGGCACCCGGATGTACCGCACCGGCGACCTCGCCCGCTGGCGCGCCGACGGCACCCTCGAATTCGCCGGCCGGGCCGACACCCAGGTGAAGATCCGCGGCTTCCGCGTCGAACCCGGCGAGGTGGAGAGCGCCCTGCTCCGCCACCCGCACGTGGCCCAGGCCCACGTGCACGCCCGCGAGGACCGGCCCGGCGACAAGCGCCTCGTCGGCTACCTGGTGCCCGCCGTGGCCACGCCGGACCTGGCCGGGATCCGCGCCGCCGCCGCCTCGCTCCTCCCGCCGTACATGGTCCCCTCCGCCCTCGTCCCGCTCGCCCAGCTGCCGCTCACCCCGAACGGAAAGATCGACCGCAAGCTGCTGCCGGCCCCTGAGGAGACCGGCCCCGGCACGGAGCACGTGGCCCCCCGCGACGATCGCGAACGCGCCCTGTGCGCCCTCTTCGCGGAGGTCCTGGGCGTCCCGGAGGTCGGCGTCCACGACGGCTTCTTCGCGCTCGGCGGCCACTCGCTGCTCGCGATCCGGCTGGTCAACCGCGTCCGCGCCGCCCTCGGCGCGGACCTCGGCGTGGCGACCCTCTTCCGGGCGCCCACCGTCGCCGAACTCGCCCCCCGGCTCCGCGAACCGGCCGCCGGCGCACGGATCCCCGCCGTCCCGAGGACCGGACCGCTCCCGCTGTCGCACCAGCAGGAGGGCCTGTGGTTCCTCCACCAGCTCGACCCCGCCTCCCCGGTCTACAACGTGCCGCTCGCGCTCCGCCTGACCGGCGACCTCGACGCCGGCCGGCTCTCCCGCGCCCTGGGCCGGCTGACCGCCCGCCACGAGAGCCTGCGCACCCGCTTCGTCGCCGTGGACGGCACCCCGGTCCAGATCGCCGACCCCCCGCCGGCGACCCTGCCGCTGACGGTGACCCCGATCCACCCGGACCGGGTGCCGCAGGCCCTCGCCGAGGCCGCCACCCGCCCCTTCGACCTGGCCGCGGACCCGCTGCTGCGCGCCGAACTGCTGCGGCTCGGCCCCGCCGAGCACGTGCTGGTGCTCTGCACCCACCACATCGTCGCCGACGGGTGGTCGGCGGGCGTCCTCCTCGACGAGCTCTCCACCCTCTACACCGACCCCGACGCCGTCCTCCCGGACCTCGGCGTCCAGCCGGCCGACCACGCCGTCTGGCAGCGCGCCCGGCTCGCCGACGACGTCCTGGACAAACAGCTCGGCTACTGGCGCGAACGGCTCCACGCCCTGCCACAGCTGGACTTCCCCACCGACCGCCCGCGCGGCACCGCCTCCGGACACCCCGGCGCCACCGTGGAACTCCGGCTCCACGACGGCCTCGGCGCCTCCCTGCGCGGCCTGGCCGACGCCGAACGCGGCTCGCTGCTGTCCGTGGTGATGGCCGGCTTCCTGCTGGTGCTCTCCCGGCACACCGGACAGGACGACATCGGCATCGGCTCGGTACTCTACGGCCGCGACCGGCCCGAACTGGAGCCGCTGGTCGGCTACTTCGCCCACACCGTCGTGCTCCGCGCCGACCTCGCCGGCAACCCCACCTTCCGGGAGCTGGTGCGCCGCTGCGAACTCGCCGTGCGCGGGGCCACCGAACACCAGGACCTCCCCTTCGGCACCCTGGTCGAGCGGCTCCGCCCGGCCCGCGAACCCGGCCGCAACCCGCTCTTCCAGATCAGCCTCACCCTGCACGCCGACGAGACCTCCGCCGCCGCGCCCGCCTTCGGCCCCGTCACCGCCGAACCGCTGCCGGTGGCCGGCTCGGTCGCCCGCTTCGACCTCGCCGCGCACGCCACCGTCACCGCCGACGGCGGACTGCGCCTCCAGGCCGAGTACGCCACCGACCTGTTCGACGAGGACCGGATGACCCGCCTGCTGGAACACCTGGGCCGCGTCCTGGCCCGCGCGGCGGCCGAACCGGACGCCACGGTGGGCGCCTTCGTCCTGCCAGGACCGGACGAGGCGGCGCTCCTGCGCCGGTGGAGCGCCGCCCGGAGCGAACTGCCGTCCGACGACTCCCTCTGGGACCTCTTCGCCGCCCAGGTCCGCCGACGCCCCGACGCGGTGGCGGTGGTCGCCGGCGAGGAACGGACCACCTACGCCCAACTGGCCCGGCGCGCCGAGCGGCTGGCCGCCCGGCTGGCCGCGCGCGGCGTCACCCGGGGCGGCCTCGTCGGCCTGTGCGCCCGCCGGGACACCGACCTCGTCGTCGGGATCCTCGGCATCCTGCGGGCCGGCGCCGCCTACGTACCGCTCGACCCCGACTATCCGGCCCAGCGGCTCTCCTACATGGCCGCCGACGCGGGCCTGTCGGTGGTGGTCGCCCCACAGGGCCTCGACGTGCCCGGGACCGTGCTGCTCCTGGACGCCGACACCGACGGGGACCTCCCGGTGCCGGAGGCGACCGCGACCGGCGCCGACCTGGCCTACCTCATCTACACCTCCGGCTCGACCGGTGAGCCCAAGGCGGTCGCCGTCCCGCACGGACAGGTCGTCCGGCTGCTGCGGGCCACCGCGGACCTGTACCGCTTCGACGAGCGGGACGTGTGGACGCTGTTCCACTCGTTCGCCTTCGACTTCTCCGTCTGGGAGCTGTGGGGCGCGCTCGTCCACGGCGGCCGGCTGGTCGTGGTGCCGTTCTGGCAGACCCGCTCGCCCGAGGACTTCCACCGCCTGCTCGTCCGGGAGGGGGTCACGGTGCTGAACCAGACCCCGGCCGCCTTCCGGCAGCTGGTCGCCGCCGACGAGGAGCGCGGAGAGGCCCTCTCCCTGCGGTACGTGATCTTCGGCGGCGACGCGCTGGACGCCGACTCCGTACGACGCTGGTTCGACCGGCACGGCGAGGACCGCCCCCGGCTCGTCAACATGTACGGCATCACCGAGACCACCGTCCACGTCACCCACTGCCCGCTCACCCGCGAGCTGCTGCGCGAGAACGCGAGCCCCATCGGCGAGCCGATCCCCGACCTGTCGCTGTGGGTCGTCGACCGCGCCGGACAGCCGGCGCCCATCGGCGTCCCGGGCGAACTCCTCGTCGGCGGCGCCGGACTGGCCTGGGGCTATCTGCACCGGCCCGGCCTGAGCGCCCGGCGGTTCGTCGCCGACGGCTTCGGCGGCCCGCCCGGCGCCCGGCTCTACCGCTCCGGCGACCTCGCCCGGCGCCGCGCCGACGGCGGCCTGGAGTACCTGGGCCGCATCGACCACCAGGTCAAGATCCGCGGCTACCGGATCGAACTCGGCGAGATCGAGGCCGTGCTCGCCGCGCACCCCCGCGTCGACCACGCGTGCGCGGCCGTCCGCGACGACCGGCTCGTCGGCTACGTCGTCCCCGCCACGCCCGGCGCGCCCGTCGACCTCGGGGAGCTGCGCGCCCACCTGGCGGCCCGCCTGCCCGACTACATGGTGCCCGCCGTGCTCGTGCCCGTGGAGAGCATCGCGCTGACCGCCAACGGCAAGGTGGACCGGGCCGCGCTGCCCGCGCCGGAACCGGGCCCCGCCGGCGGGGCCGTCGCCCCGCGCGACGCCACCGAACGCGCGGTCGCCCGCGTCTGGGCCGCCCTGCTGGGCACCGACCGGATCGGCGTCCACGACAGCTTCTTCGACCTGGGCGGCACCTCGCTCGACCTGACCCGGCTGCGCGCCGAGATCCGCCGGGAGTTCGGCGCCGACCTCGACGTGCGCGACCTGTACGCGGCACCGACCGTGGAGAGGACCGCCATGCTGCTCGACCCGTCCCACCGGAAGCGGAGCCTGCCCTCGCCGCTGGTGCCCGTCAAGGCCACCGGCACCCGGCCGCCGCTCTTCCTCGTCCACGCCGTCGGCGGATCCGTGGTGCCGTACCTGCCGCTGGCCCGCCTCGTCCACCCCGAGCAGCCGCTCTACGGCCTGGAGGACCCCGGACTCGACGGCGGCCCGCTCACCGCCTCGCTCACCGACCTCGCCGAGCGGTACGCCGACGCGGTCCGCGCCGTCCAGCCGCACGGCCCCTACCACCTCGGCGGCTGGTCCCTCGGCGGCCTGGTGGCCGCCGAGATGGCCCGTCTGCTGACCGCCGCGGGCGAGGAGGTCGCGGTGGTCGTCATGCTCGACACCGGCATGCCGCCGTACCTCGGCGAGGAGCAGCCGGACCGGGCCGCACTCCTCGGCGGCTTCGTCCACGACCTCGCCGGCCTGGCCGGGGCCCCGGCGCCCCGGTACGACGAGGCCGCGCTGCGCGGTCTGGCCCCGGACCGCCAGGACGAGGCGCTGCTGGACCTCCTGGAGGGCGCGGGCCTCGTCCCGGAAGGCATCCGCGACGACCTGCGGGACCGGATGCGGGTCTTCGAGGCCAACACCCGCGCCCTGCTGCGGCACCGGCCGGGCCCGGTCGACGCGCGCCTGGTGCTGCTGTCCGCGAGCCGGCAGCCGCGCCGGCCCGCCACCCGCCCCTGGCGCGTCCTCGCCCGCGGCGGCTTCGAACTCCACACCGTCCCCGGCGACCACCACTCGATGATGCGGCAGCCGCACCTGACCGCCCTGGCGGAGAGCCTGCAAGGCGTGCTGGACCGGCTGGGCCGGCTGGGCCGGCCGTGAGACGCCGCCGGGGGCCGGGTCGCGAGGACGCCTCGTGACCCGGCCCCCGGCGGCGGCCGCCGCGCGCGGCCGGGCACACGGGAACGGCGGGAGCGGATCATCCGCTCCCGCCGTTCCCGTGCGCACCGGTGGTCAGGACCGGTCGGGGGCCCCTTCCGCCGCCCGCGCGAGCTGCTCGGCGAAGTCCGCCAGCACGGGGTGTTCGAGCAGCACCCGGACCCGGACCGAGACGCCGAGGCGCCGGCGGACCGCGGCCACCACCTCCATGGCGGCCAGCGACTGGCCGCCCAGGGCGAAGAAGTCGTCGTCGTCCGCGACCGGGACGCCCAGGACCTCCTGCCAGATCTCGGCGATTGCGGTGGTTCCCATCGTCGATCAGCTCCTTGACGGGCTCATGCCGGGCTCAGCCGCACCGGCAGACTGGTCAGTCCGTGGATGAAGTTGCCGCCGCTCCACACCGGCGGACCGGCCGGGGCGATCGCGCGTACGCGGCGGGTCAGCGCGGTCAGCAGCGCGCCCAGTTCGAGCCGGGCCACCCGGGCCCCGACGCAGACGTGCGGGCCCCAGCCGAAGGCGAGGTGCCGGTTCGGGGCGCGGTCGGGGAGGAAGGCGTCCGGGTCGGCGAAGACCGCCGGGTCGCGGTTGGCCGAGCAGAGCCAGGCGGTCACCCGCTCGCCGGGGGCCAGCGGGGTGCCGGCGACCGTCACCGGCCGGGTCACCGTGCGCAGCGCGTGCAGGCCGGGGCTGGTCCAGCGCAGGATCTCCTCGACGGCGGTCGGCAGCAGCTCCGGCGAGGCGCGCAGCGCCGTCCACAGCGCGGGCTGCTCCCCGAAGACCAGCAGGGCACCGGCCGCCGCGTAGCGGACGGTCTCGCTGGCACCGGTCAGCACCCCGCTGCAGTTGACGATCAGCTCCTCGTCGGTGAGGTCGCCGCCGGCCGCGAGCAGTTCGCTGATCAGGTCGTCGCCGGGGCGGGCGCGGCGCCGGTCGAGCAGCTCGGCGAAGTAGCCGAAGATCTCGGCGTTGGCGTCCAGCCGGTCGATGGGGTCGGGGGAGTCCAGGCCGTCGGTGGTGAGCCGGCCGATCAGCGGCCAGTCGGCCCGCGGCAGGTCCATCATGGCGCAGATGACCTGGTTGGGCAGCCGCCGCGCCAGGTCCCCGACGGCGTCCAGGACCCAGGGCCCGTCCGCCGGCCGCCCGCCGGCACCGGCCGCGACCGTCTCGTCCACCAGGTCGGTGACGCCGTCGACGATCCGGTCGTGCCAGCGCCGCAGCGCCGCGGGCGTGAAGGGCGCCCCCACCACGCGGCGGATCCGGCCGTGCCGCGGCGGGTCGCTGACCACCATCATCCGGTCGGCGACCAGCCGGGCCGCCTCGTCCGAGCCGCCGATCCGGATCCCGGCGCGGGAGCTGAACGTGCCCGGGTCCCCCAGCACGGCGAGCACGTCGTCGTACCGGGCGGCCACCCAGAAGCCGGGGCCGTCGGGCTCCGGATGCCAGGTCAGGCCCGGCCGGGCGCGGACGGCCGCGAGCTGGTCCAGGTGCCGCTGCCCGGCGAAGACCTCCGGCGTGAGCAGGTCGATGTCCATCGCCGCTCAGCGCGCCTCGATCACGGAGAACGGCGACCCGGCGACGGCCGAGACCCGGTGCATCCGGTAGCCGGCGGCCTCCAGGATCCGGGCGAACCCGGCCCGGTCGCGTTCCCGTCCGCCGGTGAGGACCATCATGCCGAGGTCGCTCCAGCGGCTGACGTGCTGGGTGCCGTCCTCCGGCACCAGCATCTCGATGACCAGCAGCCGCCCGCCGGACGCCAGGGCGCGGCGGCTCGACCGCAGGATGTCCACGGCCTGCTCGTCGGTCCAGTCGTGCAGGACGCTGCACAGCAGATGGGTGTCGGCGCCGGTGGGCACCGCGGCGAAGAAGTCGCCGGGCACGGCACGGCAACCGGGCACTCCGCCGCGGAGGTTCACCTCGTCGATCACCGTGGGACGGTCGAAGAGGACGCCGCTCGCGTGCGGGGCCACCGACAGGATCTCGCCGAGGAGGAAGCCGTCGGCGCCGCCGATGTCCAGGATCACCCGCGACTCCGACCAGTCGACGGCCTCGGCCGCCTGCCGGTAGAGGCGGCCGGTGCGCTCCCGCATGCGGCGCAGGAACGCGACGTTCTCGCCGCGTCTGGAGTTCTTGACGCCGAAGAAGCCGCCGCCGTCGCCCTCGTCGAAGGAGGCCGCGCCGGTGCGGAAGGTGTCCGTGGCCCGGAGCCAGGCGAGCTGGCTCTCGGCGTTGACCAGGGACGCGGAGAGGCTGTGCGGGTCGTCGCGGCGCAGCCGCGCGCCGAGCGCGGTCAGCCGGAAGCCGGCGGCCGGGTCGCCGGCGAAGAACCCGGCCGGGGCGAGCGCGGACAGCAGCCGCCCCAGGGCGTCGGGATCGGCGTCGATCAGGCCCGCGGTGGTCGCCACGGGCTGCGCGACCGACCGGTCCATCACATCGGCGACGCCGAGCTCGACGGCGATCCGCAGGGCGTGCGGGAGCACCGCGACCATGCTGTCGTCGACGAGCGTGAGGTAGTCCTCCACGATCCTGTCGGTGGCCCCGGCGACGCCGGCGGAGTCGGTGCGGGCGGGAGTGGTCTCGGTGTACGTGGTCATCGTCAGCCGCTTTCCTGGGGTCGGGACGCGCAGCAGCTCCGTCACCGCTCGATGGTCGACCTTGCCGTTGGCGTTGTGGGGGAGTGCGTCGAGGCGGCGCACCACGTCGGGCACCAGATGGCCGGGGAGCCGGTCGCGCAGCTCCGCGCGCACCCGGTCCGGGTCCGCGTCGCCGGTGAAGGCCAGGCCCAGGCGTTCGTACGCGCCGCCGCGGCCGGTCAGGGCGACCGCCACGCAGTCGCGCACGCCGGCGCGGTCCGCGGCCCGGCTCTCCACCTCGCCCAGCTCCACGCGGTAGCCGCGGATCTTCACCTGCCGGTCGGCGCGGCCGAGGAAGTGCAGCACGCCGTCGGCGTCGCGCTCCGCGCGGTCGCCGGTGCGGTAGACCCGGGTGGGCACGCCCCCGACGTCGACGGTGACGAACCGCTCGGCGGTGCGCTCCGGGTCGTGCAGGTAGCCCCGGGCCAGCCCGGAGCCCGCGACGCACAGCTCGCCGTCGATCAGGTGGACCTCGGTGCCGGGCACCGGCCGCCCGATGGGCACGCCGTGCGGCCGGTCGCAGTCCTCGGGCCGGATACGGTGCATGGTGGCGAAGGCGAAGCTCTCCACCGGGCCGTAGCAGTTGTGCACGGTGATGTCCGGGTGGCGGAGCAGCAGCTCGCGCACCGGCCCGGGGGCCAGCCGCTCCCCGCCGATGAACATCAGGTCGACCCCGCGGAAGCAGTCGGGATCCAGCCGCACCAGCAGGTTCACCACGGACGCGACCAGGACGAGGGTGTTCACCCCGTGCCGGTCGATCAGCTCGCGCAGGGCGTCCGGCAGCAGGTGGTCCTCGTCCGGCAGCACCACCGTGCCGCCGCGGCCGAGCATGCCCCACAGCTCCAGCCCGCAGGCGTCCCAGCCGACCGGCGAGAGCTGCGGCAGCACCCGTCCGGGGCCGAAGGCCGCCAGGGGTCCGGTGTCGAAGAGCCGCAGCACGGCCCGGTGCGGGGTCACCACCCCCTTGGGGGTGCCGGTGCTCCCGGAGGTGAAGAAGACGCAGGCCGGTTCGTCCGGTCCGATGCCGGCCGGGGCCTTCCGCGGCCCGGGCACGGGCGCGGGCACGGCCGGCGGGGTCCAGCAGGGGGCGCCGTCGAGCGGGGTGTCCGTGACGAACACCGGTGCCCGCAGCAGGCGCAGCAGTTCACGGACCCGTTCGTCCGGCCACTTCACGTCGATGGGGCAGTAGGCCGCGCCCGTCTTCAGCACGGCCAGCAGCAGGGTCGCCATCCGGGCCGAGCGGGCGATCCGCACCGGCACCAGACAGCCCGGTCCCACCCCCGCCGCGGCCAGCGCGGCGGCATGGGAATCGGCCTCCGCGACCAGCCGGGAATAGGTGACCGGTCCTTCACCGTCTATCAGCGCAATATGGTCGCCGTATTGTGCCGCGCGTTCGTCGAGTGCCTGGTGAATCAGCACGTACCGCTCCTTGTCCGCAGCTTCGATCGCACGCATATTCACCCGCGGCGACGATCGGGGCAACCCCTACGAACCCCCTAGGGGAACCCCCCGCACCCAGGTGCGGACAGGCGTGTTCCGCACTGTCAGGCCCCT
Source organism: Streptomyces sp. NPDC058758 (assembly GCF_042746075.1). Lineage (NCBI taxonomy): Bacteria > Bacillati > Actinomycetota > Actinomycetes > Kitasatosporales > Streptomycetaceae > Streptomyces > Streptomyces sp. NPDC058758. Next base: position 101,915 of record NZ_JBHYPS010000016.1, read on the forward strand.
CCCGCCAGGGTTTCGTTGACATTCCCCGACGCCCGTCCTTAGCGTCCATTTCGTCGCGGTACCGGGATCCGGAAATTCTTCTTCCCGTCCTTGAAACCGATTATCGAGCCCTGGGGGAATTCGTGTCTTCCGCACCCCATTCCAGAAATCAGCACGCCGTCGACGCCGGCATCGACCACATCACCCTCTCCGTCGGTGACGCCCGGGCCCGGGCGGCCGAGTTCGTCGAGCGCTACGGCTTCGAGGTCATCGCCACCGGGGACACCGCGGAGTTCACCGCCGTGGCCGTGCGGCAGCGGGACGTCGTCCTGGTGCTGCTGGAGGGCCGCACCGACGAGCACCCGGCCACCCTCTACACCGCCCGGCACGGCGACGGCGTGAGCGACATCGCCCTCGGCGTGGCCGCGCCGGACCCCACGGTGCTCGAAGCCTTCGGCGACGTGACCCACACCTTCGTCAGCCGGCCCCCCGGCGCGCCCTGGTCGCTGCCCGGCATCACCCCGGTGCCCGCCGCGGACCGCGCGCCCGGCGCCGGAGCCACCGCGCCGCCCAGGAGCCACCTGCTGTGCGTCGACCACATCGCGATCTGCCTGGAGACCGGCGAACTGGACCCGACCGTCGAGTTCTACGCCCGGACGCTGGGCTGGCGGGTGGTCTTCGAGGAGGACATCCACGTCGGCGCCCAGGCCATGCAGTCCAAGGTGGTGCAGAGCCCCGGCGGCGGCGTGACGCTGACGCTGCTCCAGCCCATGACCGGAGCCGTCCCGGGCCAGATCGACGACTTCCTGAAGAAGCACGGCGGCAGCGGCGTGCAGCACCTGGCCTTCGCGGTGCCCGACGTCGTGGACGCGGTGGCCGACCTCGGCACCGCCGGCGTCCGGTTCCTGGCCACGCCCGACTCGTACTACGAGGACCTGGAGGAGCGGCTCGGCGGCTCCGGCCACGCCGTGGCGGAACTCCGCAAGTACAGCGTGCTCGCCGACCGGGACCACGACGGCGAGCTGTTCCAGATCTTCACCCGGTCCGAGCACCCGCGCCGCACCCTCTTCATGGAGATCATCGAACGCCGCGGCGCGACCACCTTCGGCAGCAACAACATCCGCAAGCTGTACGAGGCGGTCGAGCGACAGGACCGGACGTGACCGGCGGGCGGGCCGCCCCGGCGGCGGATCCGCTCACCCTCGACGACCTGGAGGACCGGGCCCGCGCCGTGCTGGCGTCCGAGGTGTACGACTTCGTGGCCGGCGGAAGCGGCCACGAGTCGACCCTCGGCGCCAACCGGGCCGCCTTCGACCGCTGCCACCTCGTGCCGCGCGTGCTGTCCGGGACGGCCGCCGCGGACACCACGACCACCCTGCTGGGCGCACCGGCGTCGATGCCCGTCGCCGTGGCGCCGATGGCCTTCCACACGCTGGTGCACCCGGACGGCGAACCGGGGGTCGCCCGTGCCGCCGCCGCGGCCGGCGTCCCCTTCACGGCGGCGACCCTCGCCGCCCGCCCCCTCGACGAACTGGCCGTCACCGGCGGCGAACTGTTCTTCCAGCTGTACTGGCTGCGCGACCGGGACCGCACCGAACGCCTGATCGCCGAGGCCGAACGGCTCGGCGCCCGCGCCCTGGTCCTCACCGTCGACGTGCCCTTCATGGGCCGGCGCCTGCGCGACCTGCGCAACGGATTCGCCGTGCCCGCCCACGCCGCCCCGGCGAACCTCGCCCCGGCGCAGCACGGCGGCGGACAGAGCGTCGGCGGACACGCCGCCGCCGTCATCGACCCCACCCTCTCCTGGTCCGACCTGGAGCGGGTCCGGCGGCGGACGCGACTGCCCCTGGTCCTCAAGGGGATCCTCGACCCGGCGGACGCCCGGCGCGCGGTGGACCTCGGCGCGGACGGCCTGGTCGTCTCCAACCACGGCGGCCGGCAGCTCGACGGCGCCGTCCCCAGCCTCCTGGCCCTGGCCGGGATCAGGGACGAGGTCGGCGACGCCTGCGAACTGCTCCTCGACAGCGGGGTGCGCGGCGGCACCGACGTGCTGCGCGCGCTCGCCCTCGGCGCGTCCGGGGTGCTCCTCGGCCGGCCGGTCCTGTGGGCCCTGGCCTCCGGCGGCGAGCCGGGCGTGACCGGAGCGCTGAAACTGCTGCGCACCGAACTGGCCGCGGCGATGGCCCTGGCCGGCGCGCCCGACGTGGCCGCGGCCGGACGGCTCGGCGTGCGCTGGGCGCCCGGCGCGAACGAACGGGAGGCGCGATGACCGACCCGTCCCACGCCCGGACGGCACGGCCCGGGGCGGTGATGGACCTGGCCGACCTGCACGGCTCGCTGTCCGACCCGGCGCTGCTGTCCATGAACCTGCTCAACGAGGTCTCAGAGCGGTACCCGGACGCGGTGTCCTTCGCCGCCGGCCGGCCCGACCCGGGCGACTTCGCGATCGAGGACGTCCACCGGTACCTGCGCGCCTGGACCGCGCACGTCGCCGACGGCACGCCCGGCGGCGCGGAGACGGCCCGCAACCGGCTCTACCAGTACGGCCGCACCAAGGGGGTGATCCAGGACCTGGTGGCCCGCAACCTCGCCACCGACGAGTCGATCCACGCCGACCCGGAGTCGATCGTGGTGACCGTCGGCTGCCAGGAGGCCATGGTCCTGGTGCTGCGGGCGCTGCGCGCCGACGACCGCGACGTGCTCCTCACCACCTCGCCGGCCTACGTGGGCATCACCGGCGCGGCCCGGCTGGTCGACCTCCCGGTCGTGCCCGTCGACAGCGGCTCCGGCGGCATCGACCTGGACGACCTGGCGGCCAAGGTGCGGGGGGCCCGCGAGGCCGGACTGCGGCCCCGCGCCTGCTACCTGGTGCCCGACTTCGCCAACCCGACCGGACTCAGCCTGGACGTGCCGACCCGGCGCCGGCTCCTCGACCTCGCCGCCGAACTGGACATCCTCCTCGTCGAGGACAACCCGTACGGCTTCTTCGGCGACGGGAGCCCCCCGAAACCGACGCTCAAGTCGATGGACGAGGGCCACCGGGTCGTCTACCTCGGCTCGTACGCCAAGACCGCCCTGCCCGGCGCCCGCATCGGGTACGTGGTGGCGGACCAGCCGGTCGTCCGGGACGGAGAGGCCGTCGGCACCCTCGCCGACGAGCTCTCGAAGATCAAGAGCATGATCACGGTCAACACCCCGCCGATCGCCCAGGCGGTCATCGGCGGCAGGCTGCTGGAGAGCGGCTTCGCCCTGCGCGAGGCCAACCGGGACGCCACCGCGCGGTACGGCCTGCGCCTGCGCCACCTGCTCGACGGGCTCGCCGCGCGCTTCCCGGCGCCGTCGCCCGTCACCTGGAACCGCCCGGACGGCGGATTCTTCCTGGTCGTCACGGTGCCGTTCACCGCCGACGACGAGCTGCTCGCCCACTCGGCCCGGCGGCACAAGGTCATCTGGACGCCCATGCACCACTTCTACGCGGCAGGGGGCGGCCTGCGGCAACTGCGGCTGTCCTGCAGCTCGCTCACGCCGGAGGAGATCGACCTCGGTCTGGACCGGTTCGCTTCGCTGGTGACCGATCTTCTGGAGAGGACCTGAGAACCATGAGAGCGCTGACGGTAAACGGTCGGACGATCTCCGACGAGACCGACGCCTATGTGATCGCCGAGATCGGCCACAACCACGAGGGCGACCTGGGCAAGGCCGAGGAGCTGGTGCGGCAGGCCGCCGCGGCCGGCGCCAGTGCGGTCAAACTGCAGAAGCGGAGCAACCGCTCCCTCTTCACCCGGGCCATGTTCGACTCCCCCTACACGGGACGCAACAGCTTCGGCCCGACGTACGGCGCGCACCGCGAGTTCCTGGAGTTCGGCACCGCCGAGTACACCCACCTCCAGCAGCTGTCGGCCGAGCTGGGCGTCGACTTCATGGCGACCGCCTTCGACTTCGCCAGCGTCGACTTCCTGGCCGAGCTGGGGGTCCCGGCGATCAAGATCGCGTCCGGGGACATCAGGAACACCCCCCTCCTCGCCTACGCGGCGAAGGTGGGCAAGCCGCTGATCGTGAGCACCGGCGGCGCCGACATGGAGGCCGTGCGGCGCGCCTGCGGCACCGTCCTGCCCATCAACCCCGACCTGGCGCTGCTCCAGTGCACGGCGATGTACCCGGCCGAGCCGGAGGTGCTGAACCTCTCGGTGCTGGACGCCTACCGGGCCGAGTTCCCGGAGACGGTGGTCGGCTTCTCCGGGCACGACCTGGGCCCGTGGGCCGCCTGGACCGCCTACGCCCTGGGCGCCCGGGTGGTGGAGAAGCACGTCACCCTCGACCGCACCGCGCCCGGCAGCGACCACGCCTTCTCGATGGAACAGCCCGACCTGGCCGAACTCGTCGACGGACTGCGCCGGGTGCGGCGCTCCCTCGGCGCCCGGGACAAGGAGGTCCTGGAGGGCGAGCGGCCCGCGATGGCCAAGATGGGCAAGAAGCTGGTCGCCCACCGGGACCTGCCGGCCGGGCACCGCCTCACCCTGGAGGACGTGGCGATCAAGTCGCCGGGCGACGGACTGACCCCCGACCGGCTCGCCGACGTGGTCGGCCGCTCCCTCGCCCGGCCGCTGGCCGCCGACGCCGACATCACCCTGGACGCGCTGGTGGACGCCGATGCCGGCCGCGATTGACCTGACCGGCTCGGTCGCCGTGGTGACCGGGGTGCACGGACGGCTCGGCGCGGTGTGGGCGGACGCCCTGCTGGGCGCCGGCGCCCACGTGGTGGGCCTGGACGTGCGGGAGAGCGGCGGACCGGAGCTGCGCGCGGTGCTGGACGCGCACGACCCGAAGCGGTTCACCCCGCTCGTCGCGGACGTCACCGACACCGCCGGCCTGCGCCGGGCGCTCGACGCCTGTCTCGACCTGGCCGGCGAACCGGACGTCCTGGTCAACAACGCGGGCATCGACAGCCCGCCGTCGGCCGACGGCACCGGCTGGCTCTTCGAGGACATCCCGGACGAGGTGTCCGGCGGCGTCCTCGCCGTCAACGCCCAGGGAACCCTGCGGATGTGCCAGGTGTTCGGCTCGCGGATGGCCCGCCGCGGCCGCGGCTCGATCGTCAACATCGGCTCGATGTACGGCGGCCTCGCGCCCGACCCCCGGATGTACGAGCACCTGCCGGTGGAGCCGCCGTTCCTGAAACCGCCCGCGTACGGCATGTCCAAGGCCGGCGTCGCCTCGCTCACCCGCTACCTGGCGGTGCTGTGGGGGCCGGCCGGAGTCCGGGTCAACACCCTGTCGCCGGGCGGGGTGCTGGGCGCGCAGGACCCCGTGTTCCGGGCGAAGTTCGACGCCCGCGTGCCGCTGCGGCGGATGGCCCGCGCCGAGGACCTCACCGGACCGCTGCTGTTCCTCGCCTCCGACCTGAGCCGCTACGTCACCGGCACCGAACTCGCCGTGGACGGCGGGTTCGGCTGCCGGTGACCCCGACCCACCCCCGAGGAGAAGCCATGGACAGGTCCCTGGCCTGGATCCCGCGCACCGAGTTCGCGCGCGTCCTGGGACACGTCGACGACCCGTACGACCGGGCCCTCGCCTTCGCGGCGATGTCCCGGATCAACACCCTCTACATGATCACCCGCGCCGGGTCGGGACACATCGGGTCCAGCTTCAGCGCCGCCGACGTGGTCGGCTGGCTGCTGCTGGAGGAACTCGACCGGCCGTTCGAGGCCGACGGCGACGTGTACTTCTCGTCGAAGGGCCACGACGCGCCCGGCCTGTACGCCGCGATGATCGCCCTCGGCGGGCTCGACGAGGACCTGCTGCACCGGCTGCGGCGGATCGACGGACTGCCGGGCCACCCCGACACCGGCACCCCCGGCATGCCCTTCAACACCGGCTCCCTGGGCATGGGCATCTCCAAGGCGAAGGGCCTGGTCCTCGCCCACCGCCTGGCCGGCCGCACCTCCCGCGTCGTCGTCATGACCGGCGACGGCGAACTGCAGGAGGGCCAGAACTGGGAGGCGCTGCCCGGCGCCGCGCGGTACGGGATGGGCGAACTGACCGTCGTCGTCGACCACAACCGCCTCCAGTCCGACACGTACGTCGCCGACGTCAGCGACCTCGGCGACCTCACCGGCAAGTTCACCGCCGCCGGCTGGGGCGTGCTGCACTGCGACGGGCACGACCCCCGGCAGCTGGAGAAGGCCTTCGCCCAGCGCGCCGAGGAGCACCCCGACCGGCCCGTCGTGATCGTCGCCGACACGGTGAAGGGCGGCGGCTGCCCCACCTTCGCCGCGACCTCGATGGCCCCCGGCGAATGGCGCTACCGCCACCACAGCGGCGCCCCGAGCCCGGAGGACCACGACGCCGCGCTCCGGGAGCTGACGGCCACCGCCGACGAAATCCTGCGGCGCCACGGCCTGGCCCCCCTCCGGCCGGAGAGGCGCACCCTGGACCTGCCGGCGAAACCGGCCGGGGTCCGCCTGCCCGAGCTGTACGGGCGGCTGCTCACCGAGGCCGCGCACGAGGACCCGCGGATCGTCGCGCTCGACGGCGACCTGCTCCTCGACACCGGCCTCATCCCCTTCCGGGACGCCCACCCGGACCGGTTCGTCGAATGCGGCATCGCCGAACAGGACATGGTCTCGATGGCGGGCGGCCTCGCGGCCGGCGGCCTGCGGCCGTTCGTCCACTCCTTCTCCTGCTTCCTGCACGCCCGGCCCAACGAGCACATCTACAACAACGCCACCGAACGCAGGCCCGTGGTCTACGTCGGTTCGCTCGCCGGCCTCCTGCCCGCAGGACCCGGCCACTCGCACCAGGCCGTCCGCGACGTGTCCGCGCTGAGCGCCGTCCCCGGGCTCACCGTCCTGGAACCCTCCCACCCGGCCCAGCTGGCCGCCGCCCTCGACTACTGCCGGACCACCCCGGACAGCGTCTACCTGCGGCTGTCCAGCCAGGTGGTCCCCGCCGAGCTGGCCGGACTGCCGCCCGCCCCGCTGGTGCCCGGCCGGGGACACGTCCTGCGGCCCGGCCGCGACGCGGTCGCCCTCGGCGCCGGACCGGTCGTCCTCGCCCAGCTCCTCGGCGCCGCCGAGATCCTCGCCGCCCGGGGCGTCGAGCTGACCGTGGTGGACCTGCCCTGGCACAACCGCGTCGACCCCACCTGGCTCGACGAACTGCTCACCGGCGTCCGCCACGCCTTCGTGGTCGAGCACCAGTACGGCCGCGGCGGCCAGGCCGACCTGATCGCCCGGCAGCTGCTGGAGACCGGCACCTGGGACGGCGCCGGCTTCCGCGGCATCGGCCTCACCGAGGTGCCGCGCTGCGGCACCGACGCGGAAGTCCTCGCCGCCCACGGCATGGACGCACCCCACCTGGCCCACCTGATCGGCGCGGACGTCCTCGACCGCGGCCGCGCCACCGAACCGACGGGAGACACACCGTGGAAACTGTCCGCAACGAACTGACCCGCCCGCCCGAGGAACTCGTCGAGGGCTTCCGCGCGGTGCTCGCCGAGTACAGCCCCAGCTGCCTGGTCACCGACGCCCGACGGCGCGTCGGCGCCATCGGCGGGCTGCTCCCCGTCAAGCACCACCACAAGATCGCCGGACCGGCGCTCACCGTGAACCTCTCGATCGACGACCTCGTCGACTGCATGCCGGTGCTCACCCGCGCGCGCCCCGGCGACGTCGTCGTGGTCGCCTGCCACGGCACCACCCGCACCGCCATGTGGGGCGGCCTGATGTCCACCCTCTCGAAGCAGATCGGACTCGCCGCCGGCATCGTCGACGGCGCCGTCCGCGACGTCGACGAGATCCGCGACCTGGACTTCCCCGTCTGGTACCGCAGCACCGTCCCCCGGCCCTCCCCGACCGCCGTCCACGACCGCACCGAACCGGTCCAGGTCAACGTGCCGGTCGTGATCGACGGCCAGGTGATCCACCCCGGGGACATCGTGGTCGCCGACGAGAACGGCATCGCCGTCGTCCCCCGCGACGACGCCGAGGCCGTGCTCGACCGCACCCGGATGAACATCGACAGGGAACGGGTGATCCGCGACAAGATCGCCTCCGGCCTCTCCGTCGCCGAACTGATCGCCGAGTTCGGACACCTGTGATGCGCGTCTACGTCACCGGCGCCGACGGCATGCTCGGCACCGCCCTGCGCCACGAGCTCGCCGCCCGCCCCGAGACCGCCGACTGGCCCGTCCTCGGCGTCTCCCTCGCCGACTTCGACATCGGCGACGAGGCCGCCGTCCGGGACTCGATCGCCGACTTCCGGCCCGACGTGGTCGTGCACACCGCCGCCAACGCGGTCGTGGACTCCTGCGAGCGGAACCCCGGACCGGCCCTCCGCGTCAACGTCGGCGGCACCCACCACGTCGCCGACGCCTGCCGGCGCCACGGCAGCCGGCTCGTCTACATCTCCAGCGACTACGTCTTCGACGGCCGGGCCCCCGGGCCCGCCGGGTACAACGAGGACGACATCCCCGACCCGGTCAGCGTCTACGGCCTGAGCAAACTCGCCGGCGAACGGATCGTCGAGGCCGTCCCCGACCACCTCGTCGTCCGCACCTCCTGGCTGTACGGCGGCACCGACCCGGCCCTCGACCAGGTGCTCGCCGCCGCCCGGGAGTTCCTCGACGGCGGCCGGCCGCGCCTGATCGACGACCAGTTCAGCAGCCCGACCTACCTCCCCGACCTGGCGTCCGCGCTCGTGGGACTGCTGCCCGGCGCCCTCGCCGTCCGCGGCCTGCTGCACATCGCCAACCGGGGCCGGGCCAGCTGGTACCAGGTGGGCAGGGCGCTGGCCGAACGCCTCGGCACCGCCCACCCCGTGCCGATGTCCATGGACGACGCCGGATTCGTCGGCGGCCGGCCGCGCGACTCCCGCCTCGACAGCACCCGCGCGGCCGCCTTCGTCCACGCCATGCCCCACTGGACCGACGCCCTCGCCCGCTACTGCGCCCGGTTCACCGCCCTCGACCGGGGACCGGTGGACCGCTGATGCCCGTGCCGTTCCTGCTCCTCGACTTCGACGGGGTGGTGTGCGACACCGAACGGGCCGCGCTGCTGGCCTGGCAGGACCTCTACGACCGGCTCGGGGTCCCCCTCGACGCCGGCGTGCGGGACCGGATGGTCGGCAACTCGGCCGGAGCCCGGGTCGCCCTGGCCGACCTGGCCTCCCGGCTGGGCCGGCCGGTCGGCGAGGACGAATGGACCTGGCAGCGCGGGCGGCGCGCCGCCCGGTGCGCCGCCGCACCGGCCCGGCCCGGCGCGGAACGGCTGCTGGACACCGCGGAGGGCGCCGCGATCGTGTCCAGCAGCCCGGCCTCCTGGGTGGAGGAGCACCTGCGCCGCCTCGGCCTGCGGGACCGCTTCGCCTTCCTGGTGACCGGCGACGACACCGACCGGCACAAGCCGGCCCCGGACCTGTACCTGCGCGCGCTGGCGCGCGCCGGGGTCGGCGCCGACGACGCGCTGGCCGTCGAGGACTCCCCGCCGGGGGTCCGCGCCGCCCGCGCCGCCGGAATACGCTGCGTGGCGGTGCCCTGGGAGCCCGCCGGGGCCCCCGGCGTGGCCGGTGCCGACGCGGTGCTGTCGAGCCTGAGCGAACTGGACCTGCGGCGCTACCGGCGCCACGAGGCGTGACGAGGTGTGACATTGGAGATCACGGCGGACAACGCCCTGGAGGAGCTGTCCCGGCACGTCCTGATGGACGGCCTGGACCTCGTCCTCGACCTGGAACGCAGCCGCGGCAGCACGCTCGTCGACGCGCGCGGCGGCGAGGAGTACCTGGACCTGCTCACCTTCTACGGCTCCCTGCCCCTGGGCATGAACCACCCCGGCATGACCGGGGACCCGGCCTTCCTGGCCGAACTCACCCGCGCCGCCCTGCACAAGGTGACCAACTCCGACGTCTACACCGCGCAGTACGCGCGCTTCGCGGCGGCGTTCAGCCGGGTGCTCGGCGACCCCCGGCTGCCGCACCTCTTCTTCATCGACGGCGGCGCCCTCGCGGTGGAGAACGCCCTCAAGGTGGCCTTCGACTGGCGCGACCGGCGCCCGCGCGCCGACCCGGCGGCGCCCCTCGAGGTCCTGCACATGGAGGGCGCCTTCCACGGGCGCAGCGGCTACACGCTGAGCCTGACCAACACCTCGCCGACGGTGACCGCCCGCTTCCCGGCGTGGGACTGGCCGCGCGTCCCGCTGCCGGAGCCCGGCGCCGAGCACGAGGCGGTCGAGGTCGCGCGACGGCACCTGGAGGAGCGCGGCGACCGGATCGCCTGCTTCATCGCCGAGCCGGTCCAGGGCGCCGGCGGCGACCGGCACCTCGGCCGGGAGTTCCTGCTGCGCATGCAGGACCTCTGCCACGCCCACGACGTGCTCTTCGTCCTCGACGAGGTGCAGACCGGCTGCGGCGTGTCCGGCGCGCCGTGGACCTACCAGCGGCTCGGACTCGCCCCCGACGTGGTCGCCTTCGGCAAGAAGACCCAGGTGTGCGGCCTGATGGCGGGCGGCCGGGTGGACCAGGTGCCCGACGGCGCCCTGACCGTGCCGGACCGGCTCGGCTCCACCTGGGGCGGCAACACCGCGGACATGGTCCGCGCCACCCGGATCCTGGAGATCATCGAACGGGACGGCCTCGTGGAGGCCGCCGAGGCCAAGGGCGCCCACCTCGGCAAACTGCTCGCCGGCCTGGCCGCCGCCCACCCGGCGCTCGTGAGCGGCGTGCGGGGCCTGGGCCTGATGTGGGCCTTCGACCTGCCGGACCCGGCCCTGCGCAAGGAGGTCCTGGACCGCCTGCGCCGCGACCACCGGGTCCTGCTGCTGCCCGGCGGGCCGCGCGCCGTCCGCTTCCGCCCGGCCCTGACCATCGGCCTCGGCGAACTGGAGAGCGCGGTCGCCGCCGTGGACGCGGTCCTCACCTCGCTGGCCCCCGCGCGTACGGGGTCGTAGGGGTTGTCAGCCGCCGAAGGCCGCGGCCAGAATACGGGCGGCTTTGAATTCCGGAAGCGAAAAAGGAGTGCGACGGCTCATGAGTAATCCGTTCGAGGATGAAAGTGCTTCCTACTGCGTTCTGGTCAATGCGGAACTGCAGTATTCATTGTGGCCGGATTTCGCGGAGGTCCCGGCCGGCTGGACCGTCGTCCTGCCGAGCACGACCCGGCAGAACTGCCTGGACTACGTGAACGAGCACTGGGTCGACATGCGCCCCAAGAGCCTGGTCGACGCGATGCGCCGGAGCGGCTGAAGCACCCGCGCCGGAACGCGGCCAGGGACCGCCCCGCCTCACGGGGAGGTCCCTGGCCGCCGCCTTTTCCTCCTCCGCGACAGCCGATAGCGCCCTGATAGCCGGTCGATGAGCCCGGCGGGAAACATGGCTCGCGTCGGTGACCGTAATGGTCTTCCCCCTACTGACCTACGGGAGGAGTTCGCGGTGGAACTGGTGGAGCGCGAGGCACCGTTGGCGCTGCTGACCGCACTGGCGGCAAAGGCGCGGGGCGGGCACGGACGCGCCGTGCTGGTCTCCGGACCGGTGGCGGCCGGCAAGAGCGTCCTGGTGCACAACGTCGCCGACCGGGCCCCCGGCCTGGGCATGTTCGCGCTGACGGCGCTGGGATCGGAGGACGAGCGGCACCTGCCCCTGGGAGTGGTGCGGCAGCTCGTCGACGACGCCCCGCTGGACCCCGCGGACCGGGCGCGGGCCGTGGCGCTCATCGAGGAGGGCGGGCGCGCCGCCCGGCACCCGGACACCGGGACGCCGGTGGACGCCGGCATCGTGCAGGGCCTCTGCGCCGTCCTGCTCGACCTGGCCGAACGCCGCCCGCTGTACCTCGCCGTCGACGACGTCGAGCAGGCCGACCCTGCCTCGCTGACCTGCCTCGCCTACCTGGCCCGGCGGCTGAACAGCGCCCGGGTGCTCGCGGTGTTCACCCACAGCGGCCACGGCTGCGACACCGACTTCCGCTTCGGGGCCGACCTGCTGAGGCAGCCCCACTGCCACCGGGTCGAGGTGACCCCGCTGTCCCTCGCGGGCGTACGGCGGCTGATCGCCCAGCACCTCGGCGAGACCGTCGCCGACGCCCGGGCCGCCGACTGGCACGCCGCCAGCGGAGGCAACCCGCTGCTCGTCGAGGCACTGGTCCGCGACCACCTCGGCGGCGACGAGGCGGGCCCCCGCTTCCGCGAGGCCGTCCTGTCCTGCCTGCGCCGAGGCTGCCCGGACATGACCCGGGCGCTGAACGGCTGCGCGGTGCTCGGCGCCCCGGCCGACCCGGAGGGCCTGGACGCCCTGATCGGCCTCGGCCCCTCCCGTACCACCGAGGCGGTGCACGCGCTGGTCGCCGGCGGACTGCTCACCGCGGACGGATTCCGCCACGAGGCCGCCCGCGAGGCGGTGACCGGCGCCATCGAGGCGGCCGAGCTCGCCCGGCTGCACGCCCGGGCGGCCGTACTCGCCCACGAACGCGGCGCCGGCACCGACACGATCGCCGACCACCTGCTCCGGGCCGGAGCGCCGGCCGCCGGCGGCGCTCCGGCGGAGCCCTGGGCCCTGCCCGCCCTGGAGGACGCCGCCGGCCACGCCCTGCGCGAGGGCGCGGCCGACCGCGCCGTGGACTGCCTCCGGCTGGCCCGGCGGATCTGCGCGGACCCGCACCGGCGACCGCGCCTCACCGCCGCCCTGGTCCGTGCCGAGTGGAGCATCAACCCCGGAGTGTCCGCCGCCCGGCTCGGCGAACTCGCCGAGGCGCTGCGCGAGGGCCGTCTGCGGAGCGTCGACGCGCTGACGCTGGTACGGGCGCTGCTCTGGCACGGCCGCTTCGACCAGGCCCGGGAGGTCCTCGGACGGCTCGCCGCGTCCGGGCGGGCGACGGACGCCGAGACGGCCACCGAACTGCAGATCACCCGGCGCCGGCTGCGGCACGCCTATCCGTCCTTCCTCGCCGCGCTCGGCCCCCGGCCCGCCGCCGGCCGGCCCCCCACCCACTCGGTGAGCGCCGACCGCCGGCTCCAGGCCGTGTCCGCGCTGGCCGCGGTGCTCGCCGAAGGACCCCACCCCGAGCCGGTCGGCGTGGCGCAGCGGGTCCTCCACGGCACCCGGCCCGACGAACTGTCCACCGAGACCGTCGAAAGCGCCCTCCTCACCCTCGCCTACAGCGGGCGGGCCGAGCGCGCCGCCCACTGGTGCGACGTCATCCTGGACCGCTCCCAGGAGCGCCGGCTGCCGGCCAGACGGGCCCGGATCGGCGCGGTGCGGGCCGAGGCGGCCCTGCGCCGGGGCGACCTCGTCGACGCCCGGCGCTACGCGAGCGAGGCGCTCGCCACCCTGCCGGCGATCAGCTGGGGCGTGACCGTCGGCGCCCCGCTGAGCACCCTGGTCCTGGCCGCCACCGCGATGGGCCGCTACGACGAGGCCCAGACCCACCTCGACCACCGCGTGCCGGAGGCGATGGCCGACACCCGCTACGGCATGCACTACCTCCACGCGCGGGCGCGGTTCGGGCTGGCCACCGGCCACCTGGAGATGGCCCTGGAGGACCTGCGCCGCTGCGGTGCCACGCTGCGCCGCTGGGGGATGGACACGCCCGGCCTCATCCCGTGGCGCACCGACGTGGCCGAGGTGTACCTGGGCCTCGGCCGCCCGGACGACGCCCTGCGGGTGCTGGAGGAACAGGCCGCCCTGTTCCCCGTGATGCCGAACCGGGTCCGCGGCGCCGCGACCCGGGTCCTCGCCGGGACCGGAGCCCCGGCGCACCGGCCGGCGCTGCTGCGCCGGGCCGCCGAACTGCTGCAGTCCGACGACGGCGACCGGTACGAACTCGCCCTGGCCTTCGCCGACCTGGCCCGCGCCTACCGCACCCTGGGCGAGTTCCGGCGGGCCGCGGCGGCCGAGCGCCGCGCCGTGATCGTGGCGGCCGACTGCCACGCCGAGGCGCTGGTCAGGGGCCTGGCCCTGGAGAGCCCCACGGCGGCGCCGGCCCGGCCCGACGGCGGCGACGGGCTCACCGAGGCCGAGCGCCGGGTGGCCGCGATGGCCGCGGTCGGCTGCTCCAACCGGGAGATAGCCGAGGGGCTGCACGTCACGGTCAGCACGGTCGAGCAGCATCTGACCCGCACGTACCGGAAGCTGCGCATCAGCCGGCGGGCGGACCTGCCGCCGCTGCTGGGCGGCCCGGCGAAGGGGGACCTCACCGACGCGGGCCGGCACTGAGCCCGGGGACGCGTCCGGGCGGGCAGGGGGGGACGGCGGCCGCGCGCCGTTCCCGCCGCCGCTTTCCTTTCCGCCGTCGAAATTCCGACAACATGGCTCGGAATCCTTCTCGAAACCCGCCGTCAATCACTCCGTGGCTTCCGCCGGTGCCCTCCCGGTCACTTCGGATTCGATGCTCTCTGGACAGAGCCGATCGCGTTGGGTAGATATGAGGTCGCTGCGTAGCTGACCGGCGGGAAATGTGTCGCGGATGTGAAGGACGGTCATGCGCTTTCGTTTACTCGGGCCGTTGGAAGTGGCCGGCCCCGGTGGCCCGGCGCTGATCACCGCCGAGCGTCAGCGCGTCGTCCTGGCGGTGCTGCTCCTGGAGCCCAACCGGATCGTGCCGACGGACCGGCTGGTCGACGCGGTCTGGGGGGCATCCCCGCCGCCCACCGCGCGCGCCCAGATCCAGATCTGCGTCTCCATGGTCCGGGCCAGCATGGCGAAGGTCGGTCTGGCCGAGGTCATCCTGACCAGGTCGCCCGGCTACCTCGCCGAGGTCGGGGACGACGAGCTGGACCTCCAGGTCTTCGAGCGGGCCGCCGCGGCCGGACGCGCCGCCGCGGAGGAGGGCCGCTTCGAGGAGGCGGCCTCCTCCTTCGAGACGGCCCTCGGGCTCTGGCGCGGGTCCGCGTGCTTCGGCGGCGGCGTCACCAGCACGGTGCTCCAGGCCCCGGCCGCCCGGCTGGACGAGCAGCGGCTGGCCGTCGTCGAGCAGTGGGTGGACGCCCGGCTGGCCCTCGGCCTGCACCAGCAGCTCGTGGCGCGGCTCATCGACCTGGTCATGCAGAACCCGCTGCGGGAACGGCTCCGCGCCCAGCTGATGGTGGCGCTGTCCCGGTCGGGCCGCCAGGCCGAGGCGCTGGAGGTCTACCGGCGCGGCCGGCGCGAGCTGGTCGACGAACTCGGCATCGAGCCGGGGGAGGAGCTGCGCCGGATCCAGGAGGCGATCCTGGCCGGCCGGCTGGAGGGCGCGACGCGGCCGCCGGGCGCGCCGGCCGCCGCCCCCGCCGCGCCACCGGAGCCCGCCCCCGCCCCCGTGTCCGCGCCCGTATCCGTCCCCGCCCCCGTGCCCGAACCGGCGCCCGCGCCGGAACCCCCGGCGCAGGCCGCGGTCTTCGTCGAGCCGCCGGCGGTGCCCCGTCTGCTGCCCGGCGCCATCGCCGACTTCACCGGCCGCGACGAACTGCTCGCCCGGCTCAGAGCCGGCCTCGAGGAGGCCGCGGAGACGCCGTACGCCCTGCGGATCGTGGCGATCACCGGCAAGGGCGGAGTCGGCAAGACCACCCTCGCGGTCCACCTCGGGCATTCGTTGGCGAATCGTTTCCCCGACGGCCAGATGTTCGCCAAGCTGCGCGGACCCTCGGCCCAGCCGATCCTGCCGACCCGCATCCTGGAGCGCTTCCTGCGCAGCCTGGGCATCCCGGGACCGGCCGTGCCGCCGAGCATCGAGGAACGGGCCGAGCTCTTCCGCAACGTGGTCGCCGACCGGCGCATGCTCATCGTCCTCGACGACGCCATCGACGAGGAACAGGTGCGCTGGCTGCTGCCCGGCTCCTCCAACTGCCCGGTCCTCATCACGAGCCGGTCCCGGCTGGCCGGCCTGGAGGGCACGAACTCCGTCCAGATCGACGTGTTCTCCACCGAGCAGGCGCTGCAGCTCCTCAGCCGGATCCTCGGCGCCGAGCGGATCCACAGCGAGATGTCCAGCGCCCTGCTGCTGGTCAAGCAGTGCGGCAACCTCGCGCTGGCCCTGCGGATCGTGGCCGCCCGGCTGGCGGCCCGGCCGCACTGGCCGCTCAGCAAGATGGTGGCCAGGCTCGGTGACGAACGCCAGCGCCTGGACGAGCTGACCCACGGCGGCGTCGGCGTCCGGGCCGGCCTGGCCATGGCCTACCAGGGGCTGCCCCCCGACGCGCAGCGCCTCTTCCGGCGGCTGTCCATGCTGGAGGCCTCGGAGTTCGCCGGCTGGGTCGCCGCCCCGCTGCTCGACGTCGCCGCGACGGAGGCCGAGGACACCCTGGAGTTCCTCGTGGACGCCCAGCTCGTCGACGTCGAGGTGGTGAAGGGCAGCCGCCCCCGCTACCGCCTGCACGACCTGGTCCGGGTCTACTCGCAGGAGTGCCTGGCCGCGCACGAGACCACCGCCGAGCGGTCCGCCGTCCTCGGCCGGGTGCTCGGCACCTGGCTGTTCCTGGTGGAGGAGGCGCACCGGCGGGCGTACGGCGGGGACCACACGCTGATCCACGGGCAGGCACCCCGCCTGCCGCTCGACCAGCCCGTCATCGACCGGGAACTCGCCGACCCGCTCCGGTGGTTCGAGGACGAGCGGGCCAGCCTGATCACGGCCGTCCGGCAGGCCGCCGGCGCGGGCCTCGACGAGCTGTGCTGGGACCTGGCGCTCACCCTCGTCACGCTCTTCGAGATGTACGGCTACTTCGACGACTGGCGCACCACGCACGAGATCGCGCTCGCCGTCACCCAGCACAACGACAACCGGCGCGGCCGGGCGGCGATGCTGTACTCCCTCGGCACCCTGCACATGTTCCAGTACGAACTGGACGAGGCCCACGGCCGGCTGGGGCTCGCCGGCGACCTCTTCCGGCGGGTCGGCGACCTCCACGGCGAGGGCCTCGCCCTGCGCAACCTCGCCTTCGTCGACCGGATCCAGGGCCGCCTCGACGAGGCGATGGCGGGATACGAGAAGGCGCTCGGCATGCTCCGCGAGGTGAACGACTCCACCGCCGAGGCGCACGTCCTGAGCAACATGGCCCAGATACACCTGGACCGCGGACTGATCGCCGAGGGCAAGCGCGTCATGGCGGACGGCCTCGTGGCGGTCGAGCGCTCGGGCAACCGGCGGGTGCGCGCGCAGATCCTGTGCCGCCTCGGCGAGGCCCACCTGCAGATCGACGAGGTCACCGAGGCCGAGTACGCGTTCACCCGGGCCCTGGAGACCGTCCGCTCGGTCGGCGACCCGGTGGGGGAGTGCTACGTGCTCCGCGGACTCGCGATCGTGCGGTGGCGCCAGGGCGACCACGGCGCGGCCTACGGGATGCTGGAGCAGGCCATGGGGATCGCCACCCGGGCCCACGAATACCTCGCCATCGGCCGGATCCGGCTCTCGCTCGGCGAGGTGGCCGCGGACCGGGGCGACCGCGCGTGCGCCCGGGAGCACTTCGCCGCCGCCCTGGAGATCTTCGAGCGGATGCGGGCCACCCGGTGGCGGGAACAGACGCTGCGCCTGATGGGCGAGGTCGGCGCGACCCCCGGCTCCGGCCCCGCCGACGAGGCCGCCTACGCACGGGCGGGTGCGGGCTGAGACCCGCGGACGGGACGCATCCGGCGTCCCGCCCCACCAAGGACGCAATCGATGAGGCCGGTGTCACGTGAAACTGGGAGTGTGTGTCTCTGATGGAACCAACGGGCGGCCCGTCGACGGGCTGCCGGTCCGCATCGAAAGGCCGCGCCTGGACGCGTGGCAGACCGTGTGGCAGGGGCTGACCGGCAGCGACGGCCGGCTGGACCGGCCGCCCCGGCCGGAGGACGCCCCCGGGCCCTTCCGGCTGGTCCTGGAGACCGACCGGTATTTCACGACGCTCGGGATGCGGCCGTTCTACAGTCACATCGTGGTCGTGTTCGCCGAGTGGGAGACGGACCGGGAGATCCCGATCGTCATCGCCCCTCACGGATACGCGGTGAGCGCCGTCGGCCCCTGACGGAGGCCGACGGCGAGGCACGACGACAGGCGACCCCGCCCGGGCCGATCCCCGAGGGCGGCGCGGTCGCGCGAAGGCGATCCCTTCCCCGTTCACCATCACGGCCCCACGAGGGCGGAACTCCCTTGGCTCCCGGCGCTTAGCGAGTACTTAGCGTTCCGGTAGGAGGACGAAAAGGGACCTCGTGAGACTGGAGACATCCACCCGACCTCCGGGTCACGAGTTTCCACACGGGAGATCACCATGTTCGCTCTGCTGTGCACCCTGGCCGGATTCGCGGGCGTCTGGACCACGGACGACACCATCTGGGGCTGACCCCCTCCGGGGCCGGCCCTCCGCCGGCGAGCGGGAACGCCCCACGTACGGACGACGCAGGAAGAGACGCGGTGTTGATGGCAGGGGAAGAACGGACGGCGACCCGACCGGGGCGCCGGGGAGGCGACGGCGGATGAGCATCTCGGTTCGGGTCATCGACTCCACCAACGGCCGCCCGGTCGCGGACCTGGTCGTCACGCTGCACGCCCGGGAACAGGGGGCCTGGGCCGCCGTGGCCCGGTCGCGCACCGACGACACCGGGAAGATCGGCTCGCTGTCCGGCGAGGAGCTGCCGCGCGGCACCTACCGGCTCGTCTTCGAGACCGGCGAGTACTTCGCCGAACGGGCCCTCGACAGCCTCTACCCGGAGGTCGTCGTCTCCCTCCGCCACCCGGGCGACCCCGGCCACCTGCACGTCCCGCTGCTGCTCAGCCCGTTCTCGTACACCACCTATCGGGGGCCCGCCCCCAGGCAGGCGGCGGCCGAGCAGACGTGAGGCCGCCCGGCGGTCCCCTCTCTCCCGCCTTTCCCGCGCAAGCAGAAGGGATGGAACAGTTGTCGGACGCATCGCAGTCCACGCTTCACACCGTGCCCGTCGCATCCCTGCTGCCGGCGGACTCGCCGCGTCTTTCGGGGCTCAGCGAGGGCCACGCGCAGGCGCTCGCGGAAAGCGGCACCGCCTTCGAACCGATCCTCGTCCACCGGGGCACCGGCCGGGTCGTCGACGGCATGCACCGGCTCCGGGCCACGGTCCTGCGCGGCGAACCCCGCATCACCGTCCGCTACGTCGACGGACCGGTCGCCGACCTGTTCATCCGGTCGGTGCGGGCCAACATCGGCCACGGCCTCCCCCTGACCCTGGAGGACCGCAAGGCGGCCGTCCTGCGCATCCTCACCACCCACCCCCACTGGTCGGACCGGGCCATCGCCGCCGTCACCGGGGTGTCGCCCAAGACGGTAGGGGTCGTACGGGGGAGGCGTTCGACTGAGGAATCTCCTCAGTCGAACCCCGCCCTCCCCCGGGTGGGCCGGGACGGCCGGGTGCGCCCCGCCGACATGCCGGAACGCCGGGAGAAGGCCCGATCGCTGCTGGCGCAGCGGCCCCGGGCGACGCTGCGCGAAGTGGCCCGGGAGGCCGGCGTCTCCGTCAGCACCGCCCACCGCCTGCGGCAGGAACTGCGCTCCTGCGCGCCGGAGCCCGGCACGGACGGCCCGGCCCCGGCCGCCCGCGAGGACCCCGTCCGCCTCGCCCCCCTCGTGGTCGCGCCGCCGCCGCGGTGCCCCGCCCCCGGGCCCCGGCCCGTGCCGGTGGACGCCTCCGCGCGCGGGGCCGCCCGCCTGCGGGTGCGGGCCATGGACGTCCTGGCCAACGACCCCTCCCTCCGCTTCACGGACAGCGGCCGCGCCCTGCTGCGCTGGCTCAACGGCCAGGCCCACGGGCTGGCGGCGGGCGAGCAGCTGCTGGCCGCCGTCCCGCCGCACTGCGCCGGCGCCCTCACCGAGGTGGTGAGCCACTACGCCAGGGAGTGGGAGCGGCTGGCCGCCGGACTCCAGCGGACCGACCCGGTGAAGGACTCCTGGCGGGCGGCCCGGTGAGCCCCCGCCCGCGGGCGGACCGGCGGCGGGGCGCCCGTTCCCAGAGACAGGAGGCGAACACTTCTGCGGCGGTCGCTTCGTGGCTACCGTGAGACGTGCGACGAGGGGGACGGCACAGGGACTTCGCGGCCACGCCCCCCTCGCCCGGATCCGCTCGGCCGATCCGGAGGACCCCGCCGCGCCGGGACGCGAGACGGTCCGCGAAGAGATCACCGACGGGCCCCACAAGGGCAGGCGCGATGTGTTCTGACAGGAGCAGCGTGAACATCTCGGTGGACGACGCCAGAATCATGGCCAAGGCACTGTACGAGGCGCGTGCGACGGGCCGCCCCGTCCCCCCCTTCACCGACGACGACCCCGCGCTGGACGTGCACGACGGGTACGCCGTCCAGCGCGAACTCGTCGCGATGCTGACCGCCGCCGGCGACCGCGTCGTCGGCTACAAGGCGGGACTCACCTCCGCCCCGATGCAAGGACTGTTCGGCGTCGACACCCCCGACTACGGGCCGGTGCTCGCCTCGACCGTGTACGGGGACGGAGCCACCACGCCGGGCGGCGCGTTCATCGCGCCCAAGGTCGAGGCGGAGATCGTCTTCCGGCTCGGCAGCCCCCTCCGGGGGCCCGGGGTCACCGTGGAGGAGGCGCGGTCGGCGGTCGCCGAGGTCATGGCGGGCCTGGAGATCGTCGACTCCCGGATCGAGGACTGGCGGATCCGGCTCGCGGACACCGTCGCCGACCTCGCCTCGAACGGCGCGGTGGTGCTCGGCCCGCCGGTCGTCCTGCCCGAGGACTGCGACACCCGCCTCATCGGCATGGCCTTCTCCCGCAACGGCGAACTCGTCGCGACCGGAGCCGGCGCCGCCGCCCTGGGCGACCCGGCCGCGGTGGTCGCGTGGCTGGCCAACGTCCTCGGCGAGCACGGAGTGACGCTCGAAGCGGGACAGCTGATCATGACGGGCGCCCTCCACGCCGCGGTCCCGATGTGCCCCGGCGACCGCTTCGAGGCCGAGTTCGACCGGCTGGGCACCGTCACTCTTCACGTGGGCGACGCGTAGGCCACCGACGCCCCCCAAGGCGAATCCGTAGAGAGGGAAGGGCGATGCAGCCATGAAACGAACCGGGCGCCTGCCCGTGGCCGTCCTCGGCGCCGGCCTCATCGGCGTCGATCTGGCAGAGAAGATCATGCGTTCGGAGTTCCTCGACTGCGGCATGGTCGTGGGACGCGACGAGAACACGCCGGGCCTGCGGCAGGCGGCCGACCTCGGCCTTCCCATCGGCACGCGCGGCGTCGAGTCCCTCCTGGACGCCCCGGAACCGTTCGCCATCGTGTTCGACGCGACCAACGCCATGGCCCACGCCGAGCACGCGGAACGCCTCCGCCGGGCCGGCGCGAAGCTCGTGGACCTGACGCCGAGCAAGGTCGGCCGGATGGTGATCCCGAGCGTGAACGGCGCCGAGGTCCTCCACTGCGACGACATCAACATGATCAGCTGCGGCGGCCAGGCCTCGATACCCGTCCTCCACGCGCTCACCCAGGCCCACCGGGTCGAGTACGTCGAGGTCGTCACGACGGCCGCCAGCCCCAGCGTCGGCCGCTCCACCCGCCTCAACCTCGACGAGTACGTCGAGACCACCCAGGACGCCGTCCGCGACTTCACCGGCGTCAAGGACGTCAAGGCCATCCTCAACATCAGCCCGGCCAGACCGCCGGCCACCTTCCGGGTCGCCATGTCCGTGCTCGGGGAGGGCTTCGCCACCGCCTCGGTGACCGCGGCCGTGACGGCCGCCGCCGACCGGGTCCGCTCCTTCGTCCCGGGCTACCGGATCACCGCCTGCGTCGTGGAGGAGGGCAAGGTGTTCGTCGCCGCCGAGGTCACCTCCTCCGGCGGACGCATCCCCCGCTACGCCGGCAACCTCGACATCATCAACTCCGCCGCGGTCCACATCGCCGAGCAGTGCGCGGCGGCCGCCCCGGCGCGCACCGGTACGGAGACGCCATGAGCGCAGCCACCACGCCCGACGGCCCCGGAAAGCGGGTGCTCCTCTACGACGCGTCCCTCCGCGACGGCCACCACGCCGTCCGCCACCAGCTGGACGCCGGACAACTGCGGGCCTACGCGAGCGCGGCGGACGCCGCCGGCGTCCCCGTGGTCGAGATCGGGCACGGCAACGGCCTGGGAGCCTCCTCACTCCAGGTCGGGCAGGCCAGGCTCGGCGACGACGAGATGCTGTCGATCGTCCGCGAGGCCCTGCGCGACAGCAGGATGGCCGTGTTCATGCTGCCCGGCTGGGGCACCACCGGGGACCTGGAACGGGCCATCGCCCACCAGGTGGACGTGGTCCGGATCGGCACCCACTGCACCGAGGGGGACCTCGCCGAACGGCACCTGGGCTTCCTCCGCGAGCAGGGCGTCGAGGCCCAGGCCGTGCTCCTGATGAGCCACATGGCCACGCCCGGACGACTGGCCCGCGAGTGCGCCCGGCTGGTGGAGTTCGGCGCGAACGCCGTCGGCATCATGGACTCCTCCGGCCACTACCTCCCCGCCGACGTCACGGAACGCGTCACCGCCATGCGGGAGGCCGTCGACGTCCCGGTGATGTTCCACGCCCACAACAACCTCGGCATGGCGGTCGCGAACTCCGTCGCCGCCGCGGAGGCGGGCGCGGACATCCTCGACGCCTGCGCCCGCGGATTCGGGGC
Source organism: Streptomyces sp. NPDC058758 (assembly GCF_042746075.1). NCBI lineage: Bacteria > Bacillati > Actinomycetota > Actinomycetes > Kitasatosporales > Streptomycetaceae > Streptomyces > Streptomyces sp. NPDC058758. The sequence goes on from NZ_JBHYPS010000016.1 coordinate 124,463, forward strand.
GGGCGCCGGCAACACCCAGCTGGAGGTCCTGGTGCCGGTGCTGGAACGGATGGGCTTCGCCACCGGGATCGACCTGTACGGACTCCTGGACGCCGCCGACCTCGCCGAGCGCGAGCTCATGCCGGCCCCGCCCGCCATCGACTCGCTGAGCGTCGTCAGCGGCCTGGCCGGCGTGTTCTCCGGATTCAAGAACCGGGTCCTGGACATCGCCCGGCGCGAGGACGTCGACCCGCGCGACGTCTTCTTCGAACTGGGCAGGCGGCAGGCCGTCGCGGGTCAGGAGGACCTGATCGTCGAGGTGGCCCTCGGCCTGAAGGCGGCACGAGGTGCGTGAGAGCCGCGGCCCCGCGGCCCTCCGTCGGGCGAGGACAACGAGGGAAGAGCAGCCGTGTACGACGAACTGAAGGACATCCTGGTCGCCGACCTCCAGGTGCGCGAGGAGGACGTCGTCCCCACCGCCACCCGCGAGGAGGTCGGACTGGACTCCCTGTCGGTGCTGGAACTCGCCGCCGCGCTGAACGAGCGGCTCGGCATCGAGGTCCACGACTACGAACTGCTGGACGCCGGAACCCTCGCCGACGTGGCCCGTCTGATGGCCGAACGGCGCCCCGGAGGCTGAGCCCCACCGTCGATCCGGGCGCCGCCCGCACGACCGGCGCGGCGGCGCCCCTCTCCCACGGGAGTCCCCATGACCCACCCACCCCTGCGCGCGGTCCTGGAGACCGTCGCCCCCTACAAGCCCTCCGACGGCGTCCACGACCCGGCCGCGCGCCCCCGCCCGCTGTCGGCGAACGAGTCGCCGCACACCCCCCTCCCCGGCATCGTCGAGGCGATCGCCGCCGCCGGCGCCGGCGTGAACCGCTACCCGGACCCCGGCTGCGGGGAGCTGATCCGCGCCCTCGCCCGCGCCCACGGCGTCACGGAGGACCGGATCGCCGTCGGCGCGGGCTCCGTCGCCCTCCTCCAGACCCTGTTCCAGGCGGTCGCCGACCCCGGCGCCCAGGCCGTCTACGCCTGGCCGTCGTTCGAGGTCTACCCCACCCTCGCCGCCCTGGCCGGCGTGGAGTCCGTCCAGGTGCCGCTGGCCGGCGAGACCCACGACCTCGCGGCCATGACCGACCGGATCACCGACCGGACCCGGCTCGTCGTCGTGTGCAACCCCAACAATCCGACCGGCACGGCCGTCGACCCCGAGGAACTCCGGAAGTTCCTCGGCTCGGTGCCGCCTACCTGCCTGGTCGCGGTGGACGAGGCGTACCACGAGTACGTCCGAGGACCGGCGGCGGCGAGCGCGCTGCCGCTGTGCGCCGGGCACCCGAACCTCGTCGTGCTGCGCACCTTCTCGAAGGCGTACGGACTGGCCGGGCTGCGGACCGGATACCTGGTGGGCGACCCCCGCGTCGTCGAGGGCCTCCGCAAGGCGGCCCTGCCCTACGCGGTGAACAGCGTCGCGCAGCGGGCGGCCGTCGCCGCCCTCGGCCTGGAGGACCGGCTGCTGCGGCGCGTCGACGAGACCGTCGCGGAACGCGCCCGCGTCCGCGACGCCCTGCTGCGCGCCGGCTGGGAGGTCCCCGACAGCCAGGCCAACTTCCTCTGGCTGCGCCTCGGCGAGGACGCCGCCGCCTTCGGCGCGTGGTGCGCGAGCCACGGCGTCGCCGTGCGCGCCTTCCCCGGCACGGGCGTCCGCGTGTCCATCGGCTCCGCCGAGGACGACGACCGGTTCCTCGCCGCGGCGGACGCGTGGCGCTCCCCGGAGCGGACGCCCCGCGCGGGACGGGAGGACCGGGCATGACCACCGTGCACCCCGCGCCCGGCGCGCCGGCGGCCACCGCCGGATCCTCCCGCCACGTGGTCGTCGCCCCGGGCATGTGCAGCGGCGGCTCCCTGGTGTTCGGCCGGATCGGCGACTGGACCTGGGAGGTGGTGAGCGAGTCGTGCCGGATCAACGTCCACGCGGCCCGCACCGCCGCGGGAGACCCCGCCTACCTCTCCTTCTACTACTTCCACGTGCGCGGCGGAGACGTCGTCCACCCGCACGGGCTCACCTTCGGCGACGAACTCCGCGTCGACTCCCGGGCCTTCCGGTTCGGCACCCAGTCCGTCATCACCCTGCACCGGCTGGCCCCCGCCGGCCTGGACCTGCCGGACGGCCCCCTGGACCCGGAGGAGGTGTACGCGCACCCGCACCCGGACTGCCTCTACGCCGAGAACTTCAACCGCTGGATCGCCCGCACCACCGCCGGCAGCAACCGGGGCCTCGCCCAGGTGACGCCGCCCGGCTTCGCCCACCAGGACCTGCCCCCGCTGCCCAACGCCCACTCCCCCCGGTCCCTCGTCGGCCGCGCCCGGGCCACCGGCAGCTTCCACCCCGACGGGCCCCCCGGCTTCCACGAGGACGGACCGCCCCGGACCTTCCCGTACGCCCTGGACGTGGTCCGCGACCTCAACGGCGCCGGACTCATGTACTTCGCCTCGTACTTCGCCGTCTTCGACACCGTGCTGCTGCGCCTGTGGCGCTCGCTGGGACGGACCGACGGGGAGTTCCTGCGGCGCAAGGTCCTCGACCAGAAGGTCGGCTACTTCGGCAACGCCGACCCCGGCACCGTCTTCACGGTCACCGTCCGCCGCTGGATCCGCGACGGGGCACCGGGGACCGAGGTCGCCGACATGGCCCTGCGCGACGCGGCCAGCGGCCGGCTGATCGCCGTCACCGCGATCGAGACCGCGACCGGACCCGGGCCGACCGCACGGCCGGTGACCCCGTGAGCGGCGGCGCCCCCGGTGCGACGGTGTGGCTGACCGGCCTGCCCAGCGCGGGCAAGACCACGATCGCGTACGACACGGCCGCCGCGCTCCGCTCCGCCGGGCACCGGGTGCAGGTCCTGGACGGCGACGAACTGCGCGCCCACCTCACGCCCGGCCTCGGCTTCTCCCGCGAGGACCGGGACGCCAACGTCGCCCGCGTCGGCTACGTCGCCCAACTGCTCGCCTCCCACGGCGTGACCGTGCTGGTCCCCGTCATCGCCCCGTACGCCGACGCCCGCGCGGCGGTGCGCGAACGGCACGCCGCCGCCGGCACCCCCTACGTCGAGGTGCACGTGGCGACACCGGTCGAGGTGTGCGCCACCCGCGACGTGAAGGGCCTCTACGCCCGGCAGGCGCGCGGCGAGATCTCCGGACTGACCGGAGTGGACGATCCGTACGAGCCGCCGGCCGCACCGGACCTGCGGCTCCCGGCACACGAGCAGAGCAGGACGGAGTCGGCGCGATCGCTGGTCGCGCTGCTGCGGCGGAAGGGACTGGCATGACGACCGCGACGCAACGGCCCGCACGGACCGACGACCCGTACGCACCGACCCACGCGGACGTGCTGGAGTCGGAGGCGGTGCACATCCTCCGCGAGGTGGCGGGGGAGTTCGAGCGGCCGGTGATCCTCTTCTCCGGCGGCAAGGACTCCATCGTCATGCTCCACCTCGCGCTGAAGGCCTTCGCCCCCGCCCCCGTGCCCTTCGCGCTGCTCCACGTGGACACCGGGCACAACTTCCCCGAGGTCCTGGAGTACCGCGACCGCGCCGTGGCCGCCCACGGGCTGCGCCTCCACGTGGCCTCCGTGCAGGAGTACATCGACCGCGGCGTCCTCAAGGAGCGTCCCGACGGCACCCGCAACCCGCTCCAGACGCTGCCGCTGACCGAGACGATCCAGACGGAACGGTTCGACGCGGTCCTCGGCGGCGGCCGGCGCGACGAGGAGAAGGCCCGCGCCAAGGAACGGGTGTTCAGCCTCCGCGACCGCTTCTCGCAGTGGGACCCGCGCCGCCAGCGCCCCGAGCTGTGGCAGCTGTACAACGGCCGGCACGCCCCCGGCGAGCACGTCCGGGTCTTCCCGCTCTCCGACTGGACCGAGCTGGACGTCTGGCAGTACATCGCCCGCGAGGGCATCGAACTGCCCGGCATCTACTTCGCCCACGAGCGCGAGGTCTTCCGGCGCTCCGGGATGTGGCTCCCGGTGGGCGCGTGGGGCGGCCCGGGGGACGGCGAGACCGTCGAGAAGCGGCGCGTCCGCTACCGCACCGTCGGCGACATGTCCTGCACCGGCGCCGTCGACTCCGACGCGGAGACCCTGGACCAGGTGATCGCCGAGATCGCCGCCTCCCGGCTCACCGAGCGGGGCGCCACCCGCGCCGACGACAAGCTCTCCGAGGCCTCCATGGAGGACCGCAAGCGCGAGGGGTACTTCTGAGCATGACCAGGACCACCGAACTCCCGGCCACCACCCTGCTGCGGTTCGCCACCGCCGGCTCCGTCGACGACGGCAAGTCCACCCTGGTAGGCCGCCTCCTGCACGACTCCAAGTCGGTCCTCGCCGACCAGCTGGAGGCCGTCGAGCGGGCGTCCGCCGTCCGCGGCCGCTCCGGAACCGACCTCGCCCTGCTCACCGACGGCCTGCGCGCCGAACGCGAACAGGGCATCACCATCGACGTCGCCTACCGCTACTTCGCCACCCCGAAGCGGCGGTTCATCCTCGCCGACACCCCCGGGCACGTGCAGTACACCCGCAACATGGTCACCGGCGCCTCCACCGCCCAGCTGACCGTGATCCTGGTCGACGCCCGCAACGGCGTCGTCGAGCAGACCCGCCGGCACGCCGCCGTCGCCGCCCTGCTCCGCGTCCCGCACGTCGTCCTCGCGGTCAACAAGATGGACCTGGTCGGCTACCGCGAGGCCGTGTTCGCCACGATCGTCGCCGAGTTCTCCGCGCACGCGGCCGAACTGGGCATCCGCGAGGTCACCGCCATCCCGATCTCGGCCCTGGCCGGGGACAACGTGGTGGAGCCCTCGGCGGTCATGGACTGGTACAGCGGCCCGACGGTGCTCGAACACGTGGAGTCGGTGCCCGTCGGCCCCGACCCGGCCGACGCCCGGGCCCGGCTCCCCGTCCAGTACGTCATCCGCCCGCAGACCGCCGAGCACCCCGACTACCGCGGCTACGCCGGCCGGATCGCCGCCGGCGTGCTCCAGGTCGGCGAGCCGGTCACGGTCCTGCCGTCCGGCCGCACGACGAGGATCGCCGGCATCGACCTGCTCGGCCGGCCGGTCGACTCCGCCCGGAGCGGGCAGTCGGTCACCGTCCTCCTGGAGGACGACCTCGACGTCTCGCGCGGCGACCTGATCGTCCCGACGGCGGAGGCCCCGGCGACCACGCCGCTCATCGACGCGACCGTCTGCCACGTCGCCGACCGGCCGCTCGGCGCCGGGGACCGCGTCCTGCTCAAGCACGGCACCCGCACGGTCAAGGCCGTCGTGGAGGACGTGCCCGCCCGGCTCGCCCTCGACGACCTGTCCCTGCGCCCGCACTCCGGCCGGCTCGTCGCCAACGACATCGGCCGCGTCCGGATCCGGACCGCCGAACCGCTGCCCGTCGACTCCTACGCCGACTCGCGCCGCACCGGCTCGTTCATCCTGATCGACCCCGACGACGGCACCACCCTGACCGCGGGCATGGTCGGCGCGTCCTTCGCCGCCCCCGGACCGGCCGCCGAGACCGGCCGGGACCTCTGAACCCGGGGGCCGGAGGAGCCTCCTCCGGCCCCGGTTCACCGGCCCCCTCCCGAGCCCTTCGCGGCCCTGGCCGTCAGCACCTCGCCGATCACGGCGAGCGGAGCGGGATCCAGCATCCCGTAGTGGCCGCACGCCACGTCCACGGCCGTCAGCCGACCGCCGGCGTACGCCCGCCAGGCCTCCGGAGCGCCGGCCGGCGCGTCCGACGCGGCGCGGAAGTGCAGCACGTCCACCCCGCGCGAGCGCGCGGGTACGGCCCGCAGCGCGTCCACCGCCGACCGCACCGCCAGCCGGGACCCCTCCACCGCCCGCTCCCCGAGCAGCGCGATCTGCTCCGGCGGGGTCCCGTCCCCGGCGAACCCGGCCGACGCGGCCACGTGCCGGTGCGTCTCCTCCCAGCCGGGCAGCCCCTCCCGGGGCGCCGGGTACGCGTCGAGCAGCGCCACGAACTCCACGGCGTGCCCCGTCTCGACCAGCTCCGCGGCCACCCCGTAGGCGAGGGTGCCGCCGACCGACCAGCCGAGCAGCCGGTACGGCCCCTCCGGCCACACCTCCCGGATCCGCCGCGCGTACTCCCGCACCAGCTCCTCCGGCTTGCGCGCGCCGCCCTCCGGATCGGCGAGGCTCGGCGCCTGCAGACCGTACAGCGGCACCTCCGGATCCAGGTGCGGCAGCAGCCGGGCGTACGGCCAGGCCAGACCGCTCGCCGCGTGCACCGCGAACAGCGGCGCGAGCCGCCCTCCCGTCCGCAGCGGCAGCAGCACGTCCAGACCGGAGCCGTCGCCGCCGCCGTCGAGCCGGCGCGCGAGGGCCGCCGGGGTCGGCGCCTCGAACAGGGCGCGGACGGTCAGCGCGGTGCCCAGCACCGCCCGCACCCGGCTCACCAGCCGGGTCGCGAGCAGCGAGTGCCCGCCCAGGTCGAAGAAGCCGTCGTCCGGGCCGACCCGCTCCACCCCGAGCACCTCGGCGAACAGCGCGCACAGCGGCTCCTCGTGCGCGTGCGCGGCCTCCCGGCGGGCGGTCGTGCCGTACGCGGGCGCCGGCAGCGCCGACCGGTCCAGCTTGCCGTTCGGCATCAGCGGGAACCGCTCCAGCCGCACCACCGCCGACGGCACCATGTGCTCCGGCAGCGCGGTCCGGACGAAGCGCCGCAGCTCCGCGCCGTCCGGCGCCCCGGCCCCCGCGGCCAGCACGTACGCGACGAGCCTGCGGTCGCCCTCGCGGTCCTCCCGCACCACCGCGACGGCCCGCGCCACGTCCTCGTGCCGCAGCAGGGCGGCCTCCACGTCGCCGAGCTCGATCCGGAAGCCGCGGACCTTCACCTGGCCGTCGAGCCGGCCCAGGTACTCCAGCTGCCCGTCGGCCCGCCACCGCACCTGGTCGCCGGTGCGGTACATCCGGCCGCCGGGCTCCCCGAACGGGCAGGCCACGAACCGCTCCGAGGTCGGCGCGGGCCGGTTCAGATAGCCGCGGCTCACCCCGTCGCCTGCGATGTACAGCTCGCCCGGCAGCCCCACCGGCACCGGCCGGAGCCACGGGTCGAGCACGTAGACCCGGGCGTTGGGCACCGGCCGGCCGATCGGCGGATCGCCGTCCGGCCCCTCCTCGCCGCCGCGCCACCACGTCGCGTAGGTGGTCGCCTCGGTGGGGCCGTAGATGTTGGTGACCGCGCAGCCGGGCACCCGCTCCCGCAGCTCGCGCAGCAGGGCGCGCGGCACCGCCTCCCCGCCGAGCACCACGTGCCGGGCCGTCACGTCGAGGGCGTCGCCCGCCGCCATGCTCGCCACCGCCGACGGCACGCCGCTGACCAGACTGCCCTCCCAGCCGTCCCGCTCCAGCAGCGCGAACAGGTCGTCGACCAGCTCCAGGTGCCCGCCGAGCGCCAGGGTCGCGACGATCTCGAAGACCGACACGTCGAAGCTGAGCGAGGTGGACGCCAGGACCCGCGCCATGCCGTCGGCCCCGAAGTGGTCCTCGACCACCGCCACGAAGTTCACCGCGTTCGCGTGCTCGACGACCACCCCCTTGGGGACGCCGGTGGTGCCCGAGGTGTAGATGACGTAGGCGGGGTGCCGGGGGAGGAGCGGACCCGACCGCTCCGCGTCCGCCACGTCCCCCTCCTCCTGCCCGGCGGCCCGCCGCACCACGGCCGGGTCGTCCAGGACGACCGCGGCCGTCCCCGCCGGCAGCACCCCCCGGGTCGCCCCGGTGACCACCGCCAGCCGGGGCCGGGCGTCGCCGAGCATCCGCGCCACCCGGTCGGCCGGATAGCGCACGTCGACCGGCACGTAGGCGGCCCCGGTCTTGAGGACGGCGAGCAGGGCCACGACCGTGTCCGGCGTCCTCGGCAGCGCCAGGGCCACCCGGGCCTCCGGCCCCGCGCCCTCGGCGATCAGCACCCGCGCCAGCCGGTTCGCCCGGCGGTTCAGCTCGGCGTACCCGAACTCCCGCCCCCGGTACGTCAGGGCCGTCCGGTGCGGGTCCCGCGCGGCCCGCGCCTCGATCAGGGCGGGCAGCACGGCCGGTGCCACCGGCCGTGCGGTGGCGTTCCACTCCTCCAGGAGCAGCCGGCGCTCGTCCTCCGACAGGCCCGGCAGGCTCCCGGCCGTGCGGTGCGGATCGTCGGCGATCGCCTCCAGGACCCGGCCCAGCCGGTCGGCGATCCCCTCCACCGCCGCGCGCCCGAACAGGTCCGGCCGGAAGTCGATCCGCAGGCCCAGCTCCTCGGCCGGCGTGCAGATCAGGGAGAGCGGGTAGTGGGTCGCGTCGAAGCCCGTCACGCCGACGAGCAGCGCCTCGCCGAGCCGGCGCTCGCCCGCGCCCATCGGGTAGTTGTCGAGGACGGCGGTGGTGTCGAACAGCGCCCCGAACCCGGCGCGCCGCTGGATCTCCGTCAGCCCGACGTGGTGGTGCTCCATCAGGTCGAGCTGCTCGTCCTGGACCCGCTCCAGCAGGTCGAGCAGCGTGTCCCGGGGGTCGATCCGCACCCGCGCCGGCACGGTGTTGATGAGCAGCCCCACCATCGACTCGACGCCGTCGACGTCCGCGGCCCGCCCCGACACCGTCATCCCGAACACCACGTCGCCCTGCCCGGTCAGCTGCCGCAGCACCAGCCCCCAGGCCACCTGCGTCACCGTGCCGAGCGTGACCCCCGCCTCCCGGGCCCGGGAGGCCAGCGCGGCGGTGCGCGCGGCCGGCAGGGTGCGGACCACCCGCTCGGGCACCACCGTGTCCGTGCCCTGCGCCCGCGGCGCCACCAGCGTCGGCCCCTCGATCCCGGCCAGCGCCTCCGCCCACGCCTGCCGGGCCTCCTCCTCGTCCGCCGTGGCGAGCCAGTCCAGGTAGGAGGTGTACGAGGGGGCGGGCGGCAGCGGGTCGGCGCCGGCCCCCGCGCCGTACAGCAGGAACAGCTCGTCGAGGAGGATCGACGTGGACCAGCCGTCCAGGATGATGTGGTGGTTCGTCAGGACGAAGCGCCACCGGGCGGTGTCCAGACGGATCAGCAGGAAGCGGATCAACGGCGGCCGGGCGGGGTCGAAGCGCCGCCGCCGCTCCTCCCCGGCGAGCCGCACGGCCTCGGCCTCCCGGTCGCCGGGCGCCGTCCCGGTGAGGTCCGCCGTCCGCCAGGCCGGCTCCAGCCGGGGCCGCACGAACCGCACGGGCGCCCCCGACGCGTCCGTGCGGAGCCCGGACCGCAGGCTGTCGTGCCGGTCCGTCAGCACCCCGCAGACCCCGCGCAGCAGACCGGGGTCGACCGGCCCCTCGAAGTCCAGGGCCAGCTGGATGGTGTAGACGTCCTGGCCGTCCGTGTCGAACGCCGTGTGGAAGAACAGCCCCTCCTGGAGCGGCGCCGGTCTCGACGTCCCCCCGTCGGAGTGCTCGTACGCGGGGTGTGATGCGGTCACGCCGTGCCTCCCGGCTCCGTGGTGGTCGTGGTCAGGTGCTCCAGGGCCGTGCACCAGGCGTCGGCCAGCGCCTCCACCCGGGCCCGCTCCAGCAGGGCCTCCGGATACGCCCAGGTGACGTGGAGCTCCGGCCGGTCGCCGCGGTCGTGGACGATCGCCGACACCTCCAGGAGGTGCGTCAGCGGCATCCCGGGGTCGCCGCCCCCGCCGACCGCGCCGGCCTCCGGCACCAGGCCCCAGTCCGTGCCGTCCGGCCGGTCGAAGCGGCCCAGGTAGTTGAAGAGGACCTGCGCCCGGGGCAGCGCCCCGAGCACGGGTCCGGTCTCCGGATGGAGGTGGCGCAGCAGCCCGAAGCCCAGCCCCTTGTCCGGCATGCTCCCCAGCTGCCGGTCCACCGCCCGTACGGTGCCCTCCGGGTCGTCCGGACGCCCCGGCAGCCGCACCGGGAACATGCTGGTGAACCAGCCGACGGTCGCCGACAGGTCGAGGCCGCCCGCGATCTCCTCGCGGCCGTGCCCCTCCACGTCCACGAGGAACGGCGCCCCGCCGGGCTCCGCGCGCCACCGTCCCGCCGCCATGCTCAGCGCGCCGAGCAGCACCGCGTTCACCCCGACGCCGAGGCGGGCGGGCACGCGGGTCAGCAGCGGCTCCGTCCGGTCGGCGGGCAGGAGCCGGGTGACGGTGCGCTTCGTCCCCTCGACGTCCCGCGCGGCCACCAGCCCCGCCCCGGCGACGAGTTCGCCCGCGCCCTCCAGGAGCCCGCGCCAGAAAGGCAGTTCGGACACCCGGCCGGGCGCCTCGGCCGCCAGCCGGCGGCCCCAGTCGGCGAAGGACACGGGCGCGGCGTCCGGCCCCCCGGGCCGGGGGGCGACGCCGCCGGCCAGGTCCTCCAGGAGGATCCGCCACGACACGCCGTCCACGACGAGGTGATTGACCATCAGGAGCAGCCGGCCGGGCCGGCCGGGGCCCGCGTCGAACCACACCGCCTGGACCATCCTCCCCTCGCCGGGCGCCAGCCGCCGCCGTGCCGCGTCCGCCTCGGCCCGCACCCGCTCCGCGAGCCCCCCGGCCACCCACCCGGCCGCGTCGACCCGCACGAGCACTCCGGCCGCCTCGACCGCGCCGTGCGGCAGGACGTCGAAGCGCCACCCGGGCTCCCGGGTCAGCCGCGTCCGCAGGGCGTCGTGCCGGTCGAGCAGCGCCTGGAGCAGCGCGCGCAGGCGCTGCGGGGACAGGTCCGCCGGGGTCCTGACGAGCACGGACTGGTGGAAGCCGTCGACGGGCCCGCCCCGCTCGCGCTGCCAGTGGAGGATCGGGGTGAGCGGCACCCCGCCCGGCTCCGCCGCCACGGCCCGCTCCTGCACGGCCGGCGCCGGCCGGGGCGCACCCGCCCCGGGGGTCCGTACCTTCGCGTGGGCGGCGAGCGCGGCCACCGTCCGGTGGCGGAAGACGTCCTTCGTGGAGAGCGACAGACCGCGCGAGCGGGCCCGGGACACCAGCCGGATCGACACGATGCTGTCGCCGCCGAGCGCGAAGAAGTCGTCCTCCACGCCGACTTCGCCCCGCCCGAGGACGGCCGCGAACAGCTCGCACAGGATCTTCTCCGCGGCGGTCTCCGGCTTCCGGGTCCTCCCCGAGGGGGAGGCGGCGTCGTGCGGGGCGGGCAGGGCGGACCGGTCGAGCTTGCCGTGGGGCGTGAGCGGCAGCCCGCCGGGGAGCACGACGACGGCGGGGACCATGTACGAGGGCAGTTCCTGCCGTGCCCACGCGGACAGCGAGGGCCCGAGGCCGTCGTCCCCGGCGGCGTCCCGGGCGGGCACCGCGTACGCGACGAGGCGGCGCTCGCCCGGCCGGTCCTCGCGCACCACGACGGCGCTGCGGACGACCCGCGGGTGCCGGTCCAGGGCCGCCTCGACCTCGCGGGGCTCGATGCGGAAGCCGCGCAGCTTCACCTGGTCGTCTGTGCGCCCGAGGAAGCGGAGACCGCCGCCGGCGGTCCACCGGACCAGGTCGCCGGTGCGGTACAGCCGGCCGCCGGGCGGCCCGTACGGGTCGGCGACGAACCGTTCGGCGGTCTGCCCCGGCCGGCCGAGATAGCCCCGCGCCACGCCCGGACCCCCGAGGTACAGCTCGCCCGGGACGCCGACGGGCACCGGCCGCAGCGCCTCGTCCAGGACGTACACCCGGGTGCCGCCCAGCGGCGAGCCGAGCGGCGGACGCTCCGCGTCGCGCGCGTCGATCGGGGCCGCGAGGGACCAGATGGTCGTCTCCGTCGGCCCGTACGCGTGGACGACCTCCGACGCCAGGGCGGTGAGCTTCCCGGCGAGGGCGGGGGGCAGCGCCTCGCCGCCGACGAGGACGCGCAGCCCCCGGACCGCCTCGGGCACCTCGGCCACGAGGCCCGACCACAGCGACGGCGTCGCCTGGACGGCGGTGACCCCGTGCCGTTCGACGAGCCGGCCGAGGGCCCGCGGCTCGCGCACCTCGTCGGGGGAGGCGAGGACGACCGCCGCGCCGCCGAGCAGCGGCAGCAGGAGTTCCAGGTGCGCGATGTCGAAGGCGACGGTCGTCACGGCGAGCAGCCGGTCGGCGGGGCCCAGCGGCAGCAGGTCCCGCAGGGAGGCCAGCAGATGGGCGAGGTTGCCGTGGGTGACCGCGACCCCCTTCGGGAGGCCCGTCGAACCGGAGGTGTAGAGGACGTACGCCGTGGCGTCGGCCGGCACCGCCCCGTACGGCACCGGGCCGACGGCACCGGCCTCGGCTTCGGCACCCGCACCGGTTTCGGCCCCGGCCCCGGCGGTGAGGGTGGCGGCGAACGCGGGGTCGTCCAGCGCCTGCCAGGCGTCGGTGCCGAGTGCCTCGCGGGTGGCCCGGTCGGAGAGCACCAGGAGCGGCGCGGCCTCCTCCAGCACCCGGGCCACCCGGTCCCGGGGATGGCCCGGATCGACCGGGAGGTACGCGGCGCCGGCGCGGTGCACGGCGAGGAGCGCGACCAGGAGGTCGGGCGTGCGGTCCATCGCCACGGCGACCAGCCGCTCCGGCCCGGCGCCGAGCCCCCGCAGCCGCCGGGCCAGCCGCTCCACCCGCGCGTCGAGTTCCCCGTACGTGATCCGCCGCGCCCCTTGGACCACGGCGACCGCGCCGGGCGTCCGGGCGGCCTGCTCGCGGAACCACCCGGGCACCGTGCCGGCCGGCGTCCGCGCACCGGCCGGCGACCCGCTCCACTCCGTGAGCACGGCGCGGCGCTCGGCCGGGGACAGCAGGTCCAGCTCCCGCACCGGCCGGGCCGGCCGGTCCGTGGCCCCGGCGAGGAAGCGGGCGAAGCACCCGGCGAGCCGCTCGGCGGTGGCGCGGTCGAAGAGGTCGAGGGCGTAGACCAGACTGCCCTCCAGACCGCCGCCGGACTCGGTCAGGTCGAAGAGCAGGTCGAAGGGGACGGAGCGGTAGCGGCCCGGGCGCAGCGCCTCGACGTGGAGACCGGGCAGCTCCAGCGCGCCGGCCGCGTTGTTCTGCAGGCTCAGCATGACCTGGAAGAGCGGGTGCCGGGCCGCCGACCGCGTGGGTCCGACGGCGTCCACGACCTGCTCGAAGGGCACGTCCTGGTGCTCCAGCGCGGCGAGCACCGCGGAGCGGACCCGGTCGAGCAGGACGCCGAAGTCCGGGTCCCCGGAGACGTCGGTCCGCACCACCACGGTGTTCACGAAGCAGCCGACCAGCTCGTCGAGACCGCTGTCGGTGCGTCCGGCGACCGGGCTGCCGACCAGGACGTCCGTCCCCGCGCCCAGCCGCCGCAGCAGACCCGCCAGGGCGGCGTGCAGCACCATGAACACGCTCGCGCCGTGCCGCCGCGCCAGGGCGGTCAGCCGCGCGTGCTCGGCCGGGGCGAGCCGGAACGGCACCGTGCCGGCACGGTGGGTGGCGGTGGCGGGGCGCGGCCGGTCGAGCGGAAGCGCAAGCTCGTCGGGGGCGCCGTCCAGCACGCCGCGCCAGTGGGCGAGCTGACGGGCCAGGACGCCGTCCGGGGCGGCCGTGCTCCCGAGCACCTCGCGCTGCCACAGCGTGAAGTCGGCGTACTGCACGGGCAGTTCGGGGAGGTCGGGGGCGCGTCCGCGCAGCCGGGCGGCATAGGCCGAGGAGAGGTCGCGGAGGAAGGGCGCGGCGGACCAGCCGTCGAAGGCGATGTGGTGGAACGTGACCGCCAGGACGTGGTCCTCGGGGCCGCGGGCGAAGAGCTCCGCCCGCACCGGTCTCTCCCGCGCCAGGTCGAAGGCGCGCTCCGACGCCGCCGACACCGCCGCGTCGGTCTCCGGCTCCGGCACCTCCCGCACCGGCAACGAGAACGGGCCCGCCTCCAGGACCCGTTGGCGCGGCGTCCCGTCGACGACCGGGAAGACGGTGCGCAGGCTCTCGTGCCGCGCCACCACGTCACCCAGCGCCGCCGACAGCGCCCCGGCGTCCAGCGGACCCGTCAGCCGCAGGGCGGTCGTGACGGTGTGCGAGGCGGCGCCCTCCGCCAGCTCGCCCTGCGCCCAGAAGCGCAGTTGGGAGAAGGACGGGGGCAGGACGTCCCCGCGCGGCCGCCGCCGCAGCCGGCCGCGCCCGGAGCGTCCGGTCCCGCGGCGCGCCGCGAGCCCCGCGGGCGTCGGCGACGCGAAGACCGCCCGCGTCGTGATCCCGTCGTCCAGCACCTCGCGCAGCCGGTTCACCAGCCGGACGGCCAGCAGGGAGTGGCCGCCGAGCGCGAAGAAGTCGTCGTCGGCGCCCACGTCCGGCACCCCGAGGACCTCGGCGAACAGGTCGCACACCAGCCGCTCGGCGGGCGTCCGCGGCGGACGGGAGCCGCCGCCGCGCCCGGGGGCGGGCAGCGCCGCCCGGTCCAGCTTGCCGTGGGGCGTGAGCGGCAGCCCGCCGGGGAGCACGACGACGGCGGGGACCATGTAGTCGGGCAGGGTCCGCCGGGCGTGCTCGGCGACCTCCGGCGCGGGATCGCCGGCGAGGCCCGGGGCGGGGACGACGTAGGCGGCGAGCGCGCGCTCGCCCGGCCGGTCCTCCCGGACGAGGACGGCGGCCCGGGCGACGGCCGGGTGGCGCTCCAGGACGGCCTCGATCTCGCGGGGCTCGACGCGGAAGCCCCGGATCTTGACCTGGTCGTCGACGCGGGCCAGGAAGTCGAGTTCGCCGTCGGCGGTCCAGCGGACGAGGTCGCCGGTGCGGTACATGCGGCCGCCGGGTCCGCCGTACGGGTCGGCGACGAAGCTCCCCGCGGTGAGGCCCGGGCGGCCGAGGTAGCCGCGGGCCAGACCGGCCCCCGCCAGGTACAGCTCGCCCGGCACCCCGACCGGCACCGGCCGGAGCCGTTCGTCGAGCACGTACACCCGGGTGTTCGCCATCGGCCGGCCGATCGGGGGCCTGCCGCCGTACGCGTCCCGGCCGGTGCCGGACGCCGTCCCCGCGTCCGCGGTCCGGGCCGGGTCCAGTCGGCCGAAGGTGGTGAACGCCGTGTTCTCGGTCGGCCCGTACACATGGGTCAGCGCCGTGCCGGGGTGGTCCCCCAGCATCCGCCGCACGGCCCCGGCCGACGGCTGCTCGCCTCCGGTCCAGACGTGCCCCAGCCGGCCGAGCACCGGATTCCCCTCCGCGACCAGCAGGTTGAAGAGCGCGGTGGTGAGGAACGCGCTGTTCGCCTCCCCCTCGGCCACCGCCCGCTCCAGGGCGGCCGGAGAGGAGTCGCCGGGCGGCACCATCACGACCGTGCCCCCGCGCAGCAGCGGCACCCACAGCTCGTACGTCGACGCGTCGAAGGAGTGCGGCGAGTGGGCGAGCACCCGGGTGTGGCCGCCGTCCTCGTCCCAGCAGGGATCGGCGGCGAGGGCGACGACGTTCCGGTGGGTGACCAGGACGCCCTTGGGGCGGCCGGTGGAGCCGGAGGTGTACATCGCGTAAGCGGCCCGGTCGCCGGCGGGCTCCGGCCACGCGCCGGGCTCCGCCGCCTCCGCGTCCCGGTCGGGGCCGGCCGGACCGGGCTCGTCCACGAGCACGAGCGGCAGGCCGGGCGGCCCGTCCGCGAGGGCCCCGGCCCGTTCCCCCGTGGACGCGTCCGCCAGGATCAGGCAGGGCCGCGCGTCGGCCAGCACCGCGCGCTGCCGGTCGTCCGGGTTGCGCGGGTCCAGGGGCAGGTAGGCGGCCCCCGTCCGCAGGACGGCGAGCAGGGCGACGACCAGGTCGGCCGAGCGGTCCGCGGCCACGGCGACCAGCCGTTCCGGCCCCGCGCCGCGCCGCCGCAGGCGGTGGGCGAGCCGGTCCGCGCGGGCGTCCAGCTCCGCGTAGGTGAGCCGGGTCCCGCCGCAGACCACCGCGGTGGCGTCGGGCGCGGCGGCCGCCCGGCGCCGGAACAGCTCCGGCACGGAGTCGGCCGGGAGGGCGGTGGCGCGGCCGTTCCACGTCTCCAGCGTCGTGTGCCGTTCTGCGGGGGAGAGGAGTTCGTGCCGGCCGACGGGCAGCTCGGGCGCGGCGACCGCCTGCGCCAGGAAGGCGGTGAAGCCCCGGGCCAGCCGCTCGGCGGTGGCGCGGTCGAAGAGGTCGCGGGCGTAGACCAGCGCGCCGCCCAGCGCGCCGTCGGTCTCCGTGACGTCGAGGAGCAGGTCGTAGACGATCGTCCGGTGCGTGTAGTCCAGCAGGCGGGCGTCGAGGCCGGGGAGGTCCACGACGGCGCCCGCGTTGTTCTGCAGGCTGAGCATCACCCGGAAGAGCGGGTGGCGGTCCGCCGAGCGGGCGGGGTTGACGGCCTCCACGACCTGCTCGAAGGGCACGTCCTGGTGGTCGAGGGCGGCGACGACGCTCCGCCGGGTCCGCCGGAGCAGCTCGTGGAAGTCGGGGTCGCCGGAGGTGTCGGTCCGGACGACGACGGTGTTGACGAAGCAGCCGACGAGGTCGTCGAGGCCGACGTCGGTGCGGCCGGCGACCGGGCTGCCGACCAGGACGTCGGTGCCGGCGCCGATCCGGTGGAGGAACCCGGCGAAGGCCGCGTGCAGGACCATGAAGGTGCTGGCGCCGTGCCGCAGGGCGAGCGCGGAGAGCGGCCGGACGCCGTCGGCGGGCAGGTGGAAGGGGACGCTGCCGGCCCGGTGGGTGGCGGCCCCGCGGCGCGGCCGGTCGGTGGGCAGCGGGAGTTCCGCCGGCGCGTCGGCGAGGGCGCGCCTCCAGTGGGCCAGCTGCTCGGCGGCGAGACTGCCGGGATCGTCGGGCGAGCCGAGCCCCTTGCGCTGCCAGAGGGTGAAGTCCACGTACTGCACCGGCAGTTCGTCCCAGGACGGCGGCCGTCCCCCGAGGCGCGCGGCGTAGGCCAGGGACAGGTCGCGGAGGAACGGCGCGACGGACCAGCCGTCGATGGCGATGTGGTGCACGGTGATCGCCAGGACGTGCCGGCCGGTGGAGCCGACGGCCAGCAGCACGGCCCGCAGCGGGAGTTCGCGCTTCAGGTCGAAGCGGTGCCCGGTCTCCTCGGCCAGCGCCGCCTCGACGTCCCGCTCCGCCACCCGGCGCTCGGGCAGCCCGACCGGCGCCGCCTCCAGGACGTGCTGCCGGGGCACGCCGTCGGTGACCGGGAAGACGGTGCGCAGGCTCTCGTGCCGCGCCACCACGTCCCCCAGCGCCTCGCGCAGCGCCGCCGTGTCCGGCCGGGCCGCCAGCCGGAGCGCCATCGAGGTGTTGGGCGACTCTCCGCCCCGGTCCAGCTCTTCCTGGAACCAGAACCGCAGCTGCGAAAACGACAGGGGGATCACGGTGGTCTCGGCCTCTCGGTTCTCTCGGGTCTTCCGGGCTCCGGGCTCTTCCGGGCTCTCGGGTCAGCGCGCCTGGCAGGCTTCGCGGAGGGCGTTCAGGTGGCGCAGCCCGTCCAGGACGGTCTTGGTGCCGATGCCGAAGTCGATCAGGCACGCGAGCTCGTCCACGCCGGCCCCGCGCAGCCGCTCGACCGTCGCCGTCGCGTCCTCCACCGTCCCGAACAGGCCCCGCCGCTCGAAGTAGGCGTCGAAGGAGCGGGCGACGAGGAAGTCGAGGTCCTCGTCCTCCAGGGCGTCGGGGTCGAAGTCCGGGTCGGAGGCGCCGAAGGAGCCGGCGACGAGCCGGACCGAACTCCTGAGGTAGGCGCACAGCGGCTCCTCGACGGTGGCGCGCACCTCGTCCCGGTCGGTGCCGAGGAAGGTGTGCAGCATCAGGACGACGTGCCCCTCCCAGCCGTCGTGGGCCTCCCGCGCGGTCCGCCGGTAGGCGGCGATCTTCGCGGCGAGCTCGTCGGCGTCCTGGTGCAGCAGGTGGGTGAGCACCCCGGCCCGTGCCACCGCGGCGGTGCGGAAGGTGTCCTCGTCGCCCGCGCTCGTCACCCAGAGCGGCAGCTCCCGCTGCACCGGCGGCGGGAAGACCCGGACGGCCGCGGGGGCGCCGTGGCCGTCCACCACCTGGTGCGCCTCCCCCCGCCACAGCCCCCGGAGCTGCTCGATGCCGGCGGCCAGCGCCCGCTTGCGGTCCTCGTACGGCACCCGGCTCAGCGCGAAGTCCACCGGGTGCCAGCCGGAGGCGAGGGAGATCCCGACCCGCCCGCCGGAGAGGTTGTCCACCACCGACCACTCCTCGGCGATCCGCAGTGGATGGTGGAGGGGGGCGACGACGCTCCCGGCGCGGAGGGCGACGGTGTTCGTGATCATCGCGAGGGCGGCGCCCACCACGGACGGGTTCGGGTAGAGCCCGCCGAAGGGGTGGAAGTGCCGTTCGGGCGTCCACACGGCGCGGAAGCCGTGCCGGTCGGCGAAGCGGGCGCCCTCCAGCAGCAGCTCGTACCGTCCGGCGTCCCCGGCCGGTGTGCTGTCGTCGGCGAAGTAGAACAGGCTGAAGTCCATCGGAATCCTTCGGTGACCCTCGGCGTACGTGATCCGGTCGGTGGCGCGGCCCCGCGCGGCCGTCAGTCGGGGCGGGGCATCCTCCGCAGCGCCGCCCGCGCCGTGCGGGCCCCCGCGAGCCGGGCGGCGAGACCGGCGGGCGTGGGCGCGTCGAAGACCGTCCCGACCTGGAGCTCCACCCCCAGCTCGGCGCGGACCCGGCTCACCAGCCGGGTGGCCAGCAGCGAATGACCGCCGAGCGCGAAGAAGCTGTCGTCGATCCCGACCGCGTACGCGCCCTGCGCCGCGCCCGCCGACTCCGCGCCGGCCGTCCCCGTGTCCGCCGACTCCGGGTCCGGTGCGGGGGCGAGCCCGAGGACCTCCGCGTACATCCGGCACAGCGCCGCCTCCCGCGGGGTCCGCGGCGGCCGTCCGGCGGCGGGCCGGGGCCCGTGGGGCGCCGGCAGGGCGGCCCGGTCGAGCTTGCCGTGCGGGGTGAGCGGGAACGCGTCGAGGACGACGATCGCGGACGGGACCAGGGGGGAGGGCAGGTGCGCGGCCGCCCACGCGGCGACGGACGGGACCAGCGCGGCGTCGTCGGCCCCCGCGAAGGGCACGTTGACGCGGCGCCCGGGGTCCACCGCCGGACCGGCCCCGCCGTCCGGGGGGAAGGCCCCTTCGTTCCACGAGAGTTCGGCGTCGACGTGGTCGGGCCCCGCCTTCGCGGACCAGCGCAGCGCGACCCGGTGGCCCAGGCGCTCGCCGAGGCGGGCGAGCTCCTCCGGGTCCGGGCCGGAGCCCGGCGTCCCGCCCGCCGCCCGCAGGTCACCGGCGAGGCGCCCGTTCGGCACGCCGGTGACCCGGACGGGCACGCCCCGCCGCGCGGGGTCCCGCAGGGCGGCGGCGAGGTCGTCGAGCGTGCGCACGTCCGTGCCCCACCGCAGCTCCGCCACCGCGCCGGGGCGGTGCGCCGCCGCACCGGCCCCGGCGCGGCGCAGGACGACGTCGTAGCGGTACCGGGTGAGCTCGTTGGAGTGGGCGCCCCGCTTCAACCGCACGTCGCAGCTCGCGAAGAGCGGCTCCGCGCCCCCGGCCGCGCTCGTCAGCGATCGGAAGTACTCCGGGTCCACCAGGAGTTCCGGCTCCGTGGCGAGGCCGCGCGCCACGGCCCGCCGGTGCTCCGCGCTGCCGGGGGCGGCGTCCGGGAAGCGGGCCGCCGCGACCGCCCCGTGGAAGGCCTCCGCGAGCCCCAGGTGCCGGACGTCGCCGACGAAGACCGAGCCGCCGGGCGCCAGGGCGGCCGCCGCGAGCCGGAGCACCCGCGCGAGATAGCGCTCGCCGGGGAAGTACTGGACGACGGAGTTGAGGACGACCACGTCGAAGTACCCGCGCGGGACGCCCTCGTGGTCGTCGGCCGCCCGGCTGTCCAGCACGACCCGCCCGGCCAGCTCCGGACGCCCCTCCACCTGCCGGCGCAGCCGCCCGATCACCCGGGGCGCGTGGTCGAGCCCCCAGTAGGCCTCCGCGTCCGGGGCGAGCCGCGACAGCAGCAGCCCGCTGCCCACGCCCAGTTCGAGGATCCGGCGGGGGCGCAGGGCGCGGACGCTCCGCACCGTCTCGTCGCGCCACTCCCGCAGCTGCTCCCGTGGCAGCGGGCTGCCGTCGTAGCCGCTGGTCCACCCGCCGAAGTCCTCCCCGAACGCCGCCGGACCGTCATCGCCCGCCTCCGGGCCGGCCGGCACCGCGTCGTGGACGCGTCGCCACGCCGCCACCCGCTCCGCGTCGCCGTGACCGCCGGCGGCCGCGGGGTCGCGCCGGACGTAGGCGACGAGCCTGCGGTCCCCGTCCCGTTCCTCGCGCACGGTCACCGCGGCGGCGGCCACGTGCGGGTGGGCGGCGAGCAGCGCCTCGACCTCGCCCGGCTCGATCCGGTGCCCCCGCACCTTCACCTGGTCGTCCGAGCGGCCGGCGAACTCCAGTTCTCCCGAAGGGGTGCGGCGGGCCAGGTCGCCCGTACGGTACATCCGCGACCCGGCCGGCCCGTACGGGTCCGCGACGAAGCGCCCCGCCGTCAGCCCGGGCCGGTCGAGGTAGCCGCGCGCGAGACCCGCCCCCGCGACGTACAACTCGCCCACCGCGCCGTCGGGCACCGGCCGCAGCGCACCGTCGAGCAGGCGCAGGGAGGCGCCGCCGACCGCCCCGCCGATCGGCGGCGTGCCGGGCCCCTCGGGGAGGGGGCCGCTCATGGTGGCGCAGACCGTGGTCTCCGTCGGCCCGTACGCGTTGATCAGCGTCCGGCCGGGAGCCCACCGCCGCACCTGCTCCGCGTCCAGGGCCTCCCCGGCCGCGACCAGCACGCGCACGTGCGGGAGGGCGTCGGACGGCAGGGCGCGCAGCACCGACGGCGGCAGCGTCGCGTGGGTGATCCGCCGCTCGTCGGCGAGCCGGCGCAGACCGGGACCGGGGAGCAGCTCGCGGGCGGGCGCCAGGACGAGCGCGGCGCCGGCGGTCAGCGCCATCGCCAGCTCCCAGAAGAACGCGTCGAAACCGGGCGAGGCGAACTGCAGGACCCTGCTGCCGGCGTCCACCGCGAGGGTGTCGCGCTGGTGGGCGGCGAGACGGGCGAAGCCGGAACGGGTGACCACCACGCCCTTGGGCAGGCCGGTCGACCCGGAGGTGTAGACGACGTACGCGGGCAGCGCGCCCAGCGCGCGCCGGGCACCGGCCGGCGGCCCGGACGCGGGGGCGCACCGCAGCGCGGCGCGGGTCTCCGGCCCGTCCAGGTCGATCCGGGAGGCCGCCGGGGCCCCGGGGGAGGCCGGGGGGAGGGCCGTCCCGGCGCGCGCGAGCAGCAGGGCCGGGGCCGCGTCGCAGAGGAGGTGGGCGATGCGCGGCGCCGGATAGCCGGGGTCCACCGGCAGGTGCGCGGCCCCCGCCTTCATCACCGCGAGGACCGCGACGACCAGCTCCACCGAGCGGTCGAGCGCCGAGGCGACGACCGTCTCCGGCCCGGCGCCCCGCGCGACCAGCAGATGGGCCAGCCTGTTGGCGCGGGCGTCGAGTTCCGCGTACGACACCGTCTCCTCCCCGAAGACGACGGCGGTCGCGTCCGGCGCGCTCGCGGCCCGCTCCTCGAAGAGGTCGATCGCGTTGGTGACCACGGGCAGCTCCTTGCGCGGGAGGGAGGGAGACCGGTGCGGGCGACGGGGACGACGGACGGGCCGGGCGCGGCGGACGGCGTCCCGGGGCCGCGCCGTCGGGAGCGCGGTGAATTCACGGGCCCCGGAATGGGCCGGACGCATTCTCGGACGGATCGATCATCCGGGCCGACCCTTCCACGGGGCATGGTGCGCTGGCAATGGGCGGGGCCGAGCGTAAACGGCACCCGTGAGAAATGGCCACCCTGGTTTCCAGGACGATGAACTTGTACGATCCAGCCCGAACTCACGGCCACCCCCTCCTCGGTGCGCCGGAAATCCGTCGGTTATCGAAGTCCGGAGGCCCGCGCTGGAATCCCCCGCGCCCACCACCGACCAGGCCGCGAAGGACCGGGGCCGGCGCCCCCACCGGAACTTCCGGCTGCTGCTCGTCGGCGAGACCACCAGCAAGCTGGGCACCAGCGTCACGTCCGTCCTGCTGCCGCTCGTGGCCGTCACCGCCCTCCACGCCTCACCGTTCGTGATGGGCGTGCTCACCGCCGCGTCCTGGCTGCCGTGGCTGGTCCTGGGCCTGCCCGCCGGAGCGTGGGTCGACCGCCTCCCGGTGCGCCGGGTCATGCTGGTCTGCAACGCCGTCTCCGGAGCGGTGTTCCTGAGCGTCCCGGCCGCCTGGTGGCTGGACACCCTGACGATCCAGCACCTCCTCGGGGCGGCCCTCCTCTCCGGCGCCGCCTCCGTCTTCTTCTCCACCGCCTACTCGGCCTACCTGCCCCAACTGGTCGCCACGGACCAGCTGATGCGGCGCAACGCGCAGCTCCAGGCCGGCGACCAGGCGGCCAGGGTGGCCGGACCCGGCCTCGGCGGTCTGATCGCCCAGGCCCTGGGCAGCGTGCCGGGTCTGCTGCTCGACGCCGCTTCCTTCCTGGTGTCCTCGCTCTGCCTCCTGGCCGTCCGACCCGACGCCCCGCGCCCCGACCCGGCGCCCCGGCGGCCGCTGGGCCGCGAGATCGCCGAAGGGGTGCGCTTCGTCCTCGGCGACCGGCTGGTCCGGGCCGTCACCGCCTTCGGCGCGGCGGTCAACCTGGCGGTGGCCGGACTGCAGGCCGTCCAGATCGTCTTCCTCGTCCGCACGGTCGGCGTCGGTTCCGACACGCTCGGCTGGCTCGTCTCCTGCGGCGGCCTCGGCGGGGTGCTCGGCGGCCTCGCCGCCGGCCGGCTCGCCGAGCGCCTGGGCTCGGCCCGCACCCTGCTGGTCGTCCAGTTCGCCACCTCGCCCTTCGGGCTGCTCGTCGCCCTCACCGCCCCCGGCCCCCGGCTGGCGTTCTTCGTCCTCGGCACGCTCGTGCTCTTCGCGGGCGTCGTGGCCTGCAACGTCGTCATCGTCAGCTTCCGGCAGGCGTACTGTCCGCCCGAGATGCGCGGCCGCGTCACCGCGACCACCCTCTTCCTCAACTTCGGCACCATCCCGGTCGGCGCCCTCCTGGGCGGCTCCCTCGCCTCCCTCTTCGGCGCCCGGGCCGCGATGTGCGCCGTCACGGCCGCCCTGGTGGCCGCCGGCGGATTCCTTCTCGCGGCCCCCCTGCGCACCCGCCGCGACCTTCCGGGCGCACCCGCCGCCGACGGCTGAGAATTTCGGCCAGAGGAACCGAAGGCCGAATTGAGACTTTCGGCTTTCGGTGAAAGGGGGGGAGGTGCCGAATGCGTTCCGGGAATCCCGCGGTGAATCGGGAGTTCCGGAAGGATCCTCTTTCGGACATATTTCCGGGGCCGGGATCGGGGTCGGGACTGGGGCCGGGACGGGTGAAGGGCCGCTCCCCGGTCTCCCGGGGGAACGGCCCCTCGCTCTTCAGGCGTGCCGGAGGGCCGTCACGGGGTGACACACACCACGGATCCGACCGGATGGTCGTTTCCGGTCGAGGTCGCGGTGAACCCGAAGGTGACGCTGCCGTCCGCCGGGACGGTCCGGTTGTAGTCGACGTTCCGGACGGTGAGCGTGCCGTCGGTCCCGGTGGTGAGGGCCCCGTTCCAGAGGCTGGCGATCCGGGTGCCGGTGCCGGGCGTCCACCGCACGGCCCAGCCGTCGCGGGCCGTCGTGGCGTGGTTCATCACCTCGACGGAGCCCTGGAAGCCACCGCTCCAGGCGTTGACGACGGTGTAGACGGCCATGCAGCCGGTGTGCGGGTCGGTCGGGGTGGGCGTGGGGGTGGAGCCGGTGGGGGTGGGCGTGGGCTCCGTAGCGGTGGGCGTGGGCGTAGGGGTGGTGGGGGTGGGCGTGGGGGTGCCGCCCGTGCCGCGGATGCCCGTCACCTCGCCGTTGCCGCCGTCGAAGACGATGTCGGAGCAGGAGAAGAAGTTCTCCTGGCTGTCCGAGCGGACCCACTGGATGAAGAGGACCGCGTCACCCGAGCGGCCCGAGGGCAGGCTCAGATCCCAGTAGTAGTGCCCGCCGTCCGTGCCGGGGGAGCCCGTCTGCGGCGGGTCGGTGACGGTCTGGATCAACTCCAGTTCGTCCCAGCCGAGTTCGGTGGCGGGGGAGTAGCCGGGCTTGGAGAGGTAGACCCGGAAGGAGCCCGGGTGGGCGGCCCAGTTGCTGTGCTTGACCCGGATCGTCCGCCCGGAGGTCAGGTGGGTGCGCGGCCAGTCGGAGCGGGCGGCGTTGTAGCCGGTGAAGTCGTACGGCGAGCGGTCGCCGGCGCTGCACAGCGTGCCGTCCGGCACGTAGCCGGCGCCGCGTCCGCCGGCCTGGGAGTCGAGCACGGCGAACCAGTTGTACAGCGAGTTGGGTCCGCTCTCGTCGAGCGCCGCCCGGCACGCCGGGTTGGTCGGGTCCAGGCTTCCGGTGCCGGTCTTCGCGTCCAGCCAGCAGAGGTACGTGCGCGATCCGGGCGTCATGGTGACGCCGTGCGCCTGCGCGCTGCCCTGGCCCAGCAGGGTCAGGCCGATCCCGGCGAGCAGGGTGGCGAGCGCCGCCGCCAGGGAGGCGAGCCGCTTCTTGCGTCCAGCCATCGTGTCTCCTGTGCGTGTGTGGGGTGGGTGGGTCCGTTCGGTGTGCTCCTCTTGCGCTGTTCGTCGGAGGGGGAGTGGTGCGTCGTGCGCCCCGGTTCGGACGCGGGAGGTGCCATCGAGTCGAATGGGAGCGCTCCCACAGTCTGCCGTCGGGCGGAACTGTAAGAGCTGAAGGTGTACCTGACAACCCGTCGGGAGCGGATCCGGCGGCCCGGGCCGGATCCGCCCCGCACCGCCGGGCTCAGTGCTCGCAGAGGGAGAACTCCCGCTCGTACAGCTGCTCGTTGTGCTCGGCGACGAAGAACGTGCGCTCCCGCATCAGCTCCTCGCGGAAGCCCCGTGCCTCTTCGAGCGTCATGGTCGAGGTCGCGGCCCACGGCTGCTGCGGCGGCACGTCGGAGGTCGACACGATCGGCCGCGAGGGGTCGACGAGGAAGAACGCGAGGATCTTGCGGTGGCCCGGGCGGGTGGGGTCCGCCAGACGGAACGGGGCGACGCGGTGCTGGAGGACGTTCGGGAACGCCAGGCAGCGGCCGGCCGGGGTCGGCACCGACCCGAGCACCTGGTTCAGCGCGTCCTCGTCCTCCAGGCCGTAGACCTCGCGCACCCCGTCGTGGTCGCTCTGCTCGTACTCCGGGTCGTCCAGCGCCGCGCGGAAGCCGAGCCGGCTCTCGGTGGTGTTCTCGCCGTCCCAGTAGTAGATGCCCGTCGAGACGATCCGCTCGTTCAGCATCCCCTCCACGTGCCAGGACCCGCCGGCGTACTCGGGGTCGTCCGGGGTGAGGTGGATCGTGGCGAGCTTGACGACGACCTGGAGGCGCCGCCCGCGCAGGTCGACCCGGTCGGACGCGGCGAGGGGCTCGGGCGCGGCGAAGACCGGCGCGTCCGGGACGACCGGGCGGCGGTTCTCCCACCAGTCGTCCCGGGCCCGGTCCCACGCGCGGAGCGCCTCCCGGTACGCCTCGTCGTCGCCGAAGGAGGACCTGTCCGGGCGCACGGGACCGGAGCCGTACCACCCGTAGGGGTCGGCCTCGATGCGCGGCGGACGCGGGTGGCGCAGGTCGGTGAGCACGTTCTCCCAGAGCGGGCGGAAGCGCGCGAACAACTCCGGCAGGACGGCGGCCAGTTCGCGGTGCCGCTCGGGATGGACGTTGTTGACGTACGAGAGGAAGACGGCCCGGCCGTCTTCATCGACCTCGACGTCGGTCGGCAGCCACTGGAACCGCTCCGAGAACTCGTGCTTCGCGTAGTGGTCCGTCGGGTTCCGCCAGGCCCGCTCGGGCGCCCCGCTCACCCCGTTCACCAGGCAAAACAGCGAAGGGTGCACCAGGTCCAGCACCTGGCCGCCGGAGCCGGGGTGCCAGTCCCGCTCCGCTTCGGGCACCTCCTCCAGCACCCGGACCGCCTCGCGCAGCCGGGACCCGAGCGCCTCGTCGACCAGGGTGTCCGACTGCCAGACCCCGTCGACACCGGACACCTCGACGCCCGTCCGCGTGTCCCGCAGGGCGGCGTAGTGCGCGAGCTCGTCCAGCACGTGGCGCACCTGCGCCCCGGTGAGGCCCTGCTCGACCGCTTCCCGCGTCCACCGGGCGACGACCTCCGCGTCGTTCCTCTTGTCGCGCCACCCCTCCTTCTCCCGGATGTGCGCGCTCAGTCGCGTCATCTGCAGCTCACGGAGCGTCCGGGGCGGCGTGAACGGCAGGGAACGGGTGGTGCGGAAAGGCAGCGGGAAAGCGGGCGGGACGGTCAACGGTCGGGTTCCTTCGGCTCGGTGGGGAGTGCGGCCGGAAGGATACGCGAGGGCTCCGACACCCTTCTGTCACCCTCCGACGCCCCCCCGCCGCGCTCCGACGCCCCCCGCCGCGCTCCGACGCCCCCCGCCGCGGTCCGGCGGCCCCCACGATGAGCGGGCGCGCCCCGGCCCCGTCGCGGAGGGGAGTCCGGCAGGTCTTCCGCGGCGTCGCGTCCGGGTGGGGCACACTGGCGGTGTGCGCATCGTGATGATGACGGCGGGCTCCCGGGGTGACGTCGCGCCGTACACGGGTCTGGGCGCCGGTCTCGTGCGGGCCGGACACGACGTGACGCTGGCGGCGCACGGTGTCTTCGAGCCGCTGGTGGCGGGGTCCGGGGTGCGGTTCCACCCGCTGCCCGTGGACCCCCGCGCCGAGCTGCACTCCGCGCGGGGCCGCCGGCTGCACGACGCGAGGACCGGCGCGGGCAAGCTCGTCCGGCTGGCGTCCATGGCCCGCGGCGCGGCCGACGAGATGACGGAGGCCCTGGCGGACGCCGCGCGGGAGGGTGAAGTCCTGCTGGTCGGCGGGGCGCTGGGCCCGCTCGGCTACGCCCTTGCCGAGGGGCTGTCGGTGCCCGCCCTGGGACTGCACCTCCAGCCCCTGCACCCCACCGGGGAGTTCCCCGCCCCCGTCCTGGGGACGCGCTCCCTGGGCCGGGCCGGCAACCGGCTCAGCGGACGGGCCGTCATGGCGACGGTGGACCTGCTCTTCTCCGACGCCGTACGGTCCCTCCGGCGCCACGGGATCGCGGTGCCGGACCGGTCCCGGCGACGGCGGCCGCGGCCCGTCCTGCACGGGTACAGCGAACTCGTCGTCCCCCGCCCCCGGGACTGGCCCGCCGGGCTGGAGGTGGCCGGATACTGGTGGCCGCACGAGACCGGAGGACTTCCCCCGGAGGTCGAGGAATTCCTCGCCGCCGGGCCCCCGCCGGTCTTCGTCGGCCTGGGCAGCGCCACCGTGCCCGACCCCGAACGGCTCGGCCGCGAGATCGTCACCGCGCTGCGCGCGGCGAACGTGCGCGGCATCGTCCAGCGCGGCTGGGCGGGCCTGGCCGCCCGCGGCGACGACATCCTGACCGTCGGCGAGGTGCCCCACTCCCTGCTCTTCCCCCGCACGGCCGCCGTCGTCCACCACGCGGGCGCGGGCACGACCGCCGCCGTCCTGCGGGCCGGAGTGCCCACCGTCCCGGTGCCGGTCCAGTTCGACGCGGCGTTCTGGGCCTCCCGGCTGACCGCGCTGGGCACGGCGCCCGCGGCCGTGCCGCTGCGCCGCCTCACCGCTAGCTCCCTCGCCGAAGCCCTCCGCCGGGCCACGCGGGACGACTCCCACCGCACCCGGGCCCGCGCCCTGGCCGACCGCCTGGTCCGGGAGGATGGCGTCGCCCCGGTCCTCGCCGCCCTCACCCGCCTCCCCGGCTGAGCCCCGACGCCGCGGCGCGGGCACCCCGCCGCGCCCCGCTCATCCCACCGGCCTGCGCCCCCGCCCTCACGGCCCGCCGCGCCCTTCGGCGACGCGCGAGAACCGATTCCCCTCTCCGCTCGTCCTGTTCCAGGGTGCCGAACCGGTCGATCGGGACGGGCGAGGGCCGGGGGAAGGCGGAGAACGAGGCCTGCCCGGTGGACGTCCCGCCCGGTGGACGTCCCGCCCGGCGGGCGCGGCGGCAGGGTGAGCCCGTTCCACGGCGGGCAAGCTGCGTGGTTTCCGGAAGGCGTTCGACGGTGCCGGTAGTCTGCGGGGGCTGGACTCCCCCTCGCGTGCCGGGCAACGGCATGAGTGGAATGAGTTCATGGCTGCAGTGATCGCGATGTTGGAAGAACTCCGGGCCCTCGCCCCGCTGACCGCCGAGGGCGCGGCGGCGCGGTTCGCGGCCCGGGAGTGGACGCCCGGCGGCAAGCTCCGCGACGGCGTGGAGACCTCCTGGGACAAGGACGGCGTCGGGGCCTGGATCCGGACCTTCAGCAGCGGGACGGTCACCGTCTCGTTCACCGTCTGGATCCGCGACGTCGACGAGTCGGGCTACTTCGACGACCTGGAGGCCGTCTACGAGGAGGGGGAGCGGGCCCTGGCCGCCTTCCTCCCCGAGATCGAGGACTCCCCCCTCGCCGGCCACCTCGCCGAGGCCGGGCGGACGGCGGAGGACGAGGACGAGTTCATCGCGCTGAGGAAGTGGACCCTCGACGGCCGGACCCTGACCGCCGGCGTGGTCCAGCCCGACACCGACCTCCCGGTGAGGGTCGTGGTGGCCCTGGAGGCCGCCCCCGCCTGAGCGGCGCTCGCCACGGCCAGCCTGCCGGTGGGCACGGAGCCGAGCGAGGTGGCGGCGGCCACTAGGTGTATTGATCACGAGCGTTGTTGACACTGGTCTGGTCTTGATCATGGCGAAGACCTCCGGTGTGGTGGGAGCTGTCTAGGAACTCACCGCACGGAGGTCTTCGTGTCCCTCCGTAATGCCCGGCTGACCGTCTTCGGTAGGAGACTGCTGGTCGAACGTGTCTGCTCAGGCCGTCCGGTCGCCCATGTGGCCGCGGAAATGGGCATCTCCCGGGCCACGGCTCACAAGGGGATCCGCCGGTGGCGGGCCGAGGGCGACGCGGGCCCGCACGACCGGTCGAGCCGGCCACGCACCACCCCGCGCCGGACCGCGGCCGCGGTCGAGGGCCGCGTCTGCGAGCTGCGGCAAACCCGCAAACCCGGCCCGGCCCGGATCGGCCCGATCCTGGGCCTGCCCGCCTCGACGGTCCACCGGATCCTGACCCGCCACCGGCTCAGCCGGCTGGCCTGGATCGACCGCCCGACCGGCACGGTGATCCGCCGCTACGAACGAGACCGGCCCGGCGAACTCCTCCATGTCGACGTGAAGAAGCTCGGCCGGATCCCCGACGGCGGCGGTCGCAAAGTCCTGGGCCGCCAGGCCGGCCGGGTCACCCGCAGCAGCGTGGGTTTCGACTACGTGCACTCCGCCGTCGACGATCACAGCCGGCTGGCCTACAGCGAGATCCACCCGGACGAGAAGGTCGCGACCTGCGCGGGCTTCCTGGCCCAGGGCATCACCCGCATCGAACGGGTCCTGACCGACAACGCCTGGGCCTACCGCAAGGGCCTGGCCTGGAAGAACGTCCTGGCCGGCCTCGGCGCGACCGGCAAACTCACACGTGCCTACCGGCCACAGACCGACGGCAAGGTCGAACGCTTCAACCGCACCCTGCTCGACGAGTGGGCCTACCTGCGGCCCTGCACCTCGAACACCGAGCGGACAGCGGCCCTGGCAGACTTCCTCCACACCTACCACCACCGCTGCCACACCGCACTCGACGGACACCCACCCATCACCCGCGTCAACAACCCTGCGGGTTAATACACCTAAAGGGTGTTGCAGAAGGTCCGCTTCGGGCAGGCCGGAGGGGTGTTTGACCTGTCGGTTCACCCGGTGTGGGCGAGGTTGTGCATGGTGGCGACGGCCTGGACGGCATGGTGAAGTCCGTCGCCTCGCTGTCGGCAGTCGCGCAGGATCTTCCAGTTCTTCATCCGGGCAAAGGTGTGCTCGACACGGGCTCGCACCCTTCGGTGCTCGGCGTTGTCCTCCTCCTGCCCGCGCAGGAGGGGGCGGCCGGCTCTCTTGCGGTGCGGAACGACCAGACCGGTGCCGAG
>NZ_JBHYPS010000017.1:0-146803 GCF_042746075.1 Streptomyces sp. NPDC058758
CGACCCTTGCGGTTCGCGTCTGCCCCTTCGTGTCGCAGCATGGTCACCAGCTTCCGGAACAGCCTCGGGCTGAGCCCCGTGAACGGGCCTATCCAGACACCTCACGTTGCTACGCCGTCAAGTCAGGCTGCCCGAGTGGTGAGGTCAGGCCTCGTCTTCGTCGAACAGGGCGTCTCCGATTTCGACGAGTTCATCGTCGGTCAGCTGCGGCGGGCTCCAGTTCCGGCTTCGGGCGTGCTGGACGAATCGCTGGTCCAGGGTGACGTGGTAGCGCTCGACGTAGTGGGCGAGGTCCGAGTACCAGAGCCACTGGCCGTCGGTGAGCAAGGACAGTCCGCCGATCAGCTCGCGCTCCGGGCTGAGGATGTCGTAAAGCCTGGTCCCGGTGACAGCAAGGACTCCCCCTTCACGCAGGTAACGCGCGAGGGACTGCTCGTCCGGGTCTCCTTCGTCACGTACAGCAGCATGGAGCGAGGGCCCGTCACGTCGGCCGTGCCCGAGTTCCCGGAAATCGCCGACGAAGCGGCCTGAGATGGAGGACTGGTCGCTGCTCATGGCTCGGGAGCCTAGCCACGCAAGCCATAGCTCCCTTGCCCTTTTCCAATGGCCAGGACTATGCAGCGTGCGCTGCCTCCTCGACCCCTGTCGGGAAGGCGACTGACTCGTCGAAACGTCGGCGGTGCTGGAGGCAGTGGTAGAGCTGTCCGATCATGCGGTTGAAGAGGTTGCGCTGGGCAGCAGCGTGCCAGTCGCCTTGTTCGCGGCGGCGCCGGTAGTGGGCGTTGGCCCCGGTGGATGCCCGTAGTGAGGCGAAGGCCCAGAGGTAGCCGGCGTGGTTGAGCCGGTCGTTCTTCACCCAGCGTCTGGTGATGGCAGACTTCTTGCCGGAGGCGCGGGTGATGGGTGAGGAGCCGGCGTAGGCCTTCAGGCCGCGGGCGTCGGCGAAGCGGGTGCGGTCGTCGCCGATCTCGGCCAGGACGCGGGCGGCGAGCTGGATTCCGAGGCCGGGGAAGCTCAGCAGGATCCCGGCGTCCGGGTGCTGAGGGAAGGCCTCTTCGACCGCTTCAGCGAGGTTGTCGGCGGCGGTGCAGGCGGCGTCCAGCTGGATGAGGAGGGCGAGCATCTGCTTGCCGAGCGCGTCCTCGACCAGCGGCGGCTGGTGGGCCCATTCGGCACGGAAGACTTCGCGGAGGCGCTCGGCCTCGGCTTCGATGCCGCGCTGGCGGTCGGCGCGCTTGAGGGCGGCTTGGAGCTGGATGCGGGTCAAACGTGCGGCCCGGGCCGGGGTCGGAGCGGTCTTGAGGAGTTCGCGCGCTTCGGGCCGGCACAGGCCGTTGGTCCAGGTGGCGAAGGCGGCCAAAGCGGCGGGGTAGTACTCACGCAGCAGGGACCTGAGCTGGTTGGCGAGCTGCTGCCGGTTCCAGAGAGAGTCCTGCTGGGCGCGGGCCAGGACGGTGATCGCGCGGCCGAGGTCGCTGTCGTCGGGCAGGGGCCGGTGGGCATGCATGTCGGTGCGGAGAATGTTGGCGAGGGCGAGGGCGTCGCCGGGGTCGGACTTCTTGCGGGAGACGGAGTGCCGGTCGCGGTAGCGGGCGGCGGCCATCGGGCTGATCGCGAAGACCTTGCGTGTGCCGGTCCGCAGGACCGCGACGAGCAGGCCGCGGGAGGTCTCGATCGCGACCGGGATCGGGGACTCTTCGGTGTCGCCGTACTCGGCGAGCAGTTCCAGCAGGATCTTGTAGCCGGCCGCGTCGTCGGTGATGTGCCGCTTGGCGAGCAGTTGGCCGGTGTCGTCGACCAGGGCGACGTCGTGGGTTCGTTCCGCCCAGTCGATTCCGCAGTAGATCAAGATCCCCCTCCCCAGAGCCCGGTGTTTGCGCTGGTCACGAGCGCATGCGGGCCACGCAGCGACCTAATCCCAGGCCTCGACCGCAGTGCGGTCGGGCCGCCACCTCACTAGCCGTTCGTGGCACCAGCGCACCTCACGGGCCTCGGTCTATGCGGGAGCTCGGCGGCTCGGGCGTATCGAGAGGTCACCGTGCGATGGGCTCGCACCACCAACGCAAACGAGTGATCAGGTCGAGAGGTGTTGACGCGCGACGGCCCTGGACGCCGCCGCTCTCTTAATAGGCATCGATGCCGGGTGAGTTTTGGGCATCCGTCCAGCGCCGACGAGCAGCAACACCTCTCGATGGTGGTGGCGGCCACGATGACGCCGGACGCCGCACGGTCTGTCCCGAGGCGTCGACGCCAGGCAGACATCAGGCATCCGTCCGGCGCCCACGTGACCGCCACCACAATCTGCACCAGACCCGTGCACCGATCTACGTTGAGGCCTCCGTGAGGCCCGGCTGCACCTGGATGTCACGGTCTGGTACTCGAACGCTCCGAGAAGCACCCGCTCCTACGGTTCGCTCATAACTACGGATTAAGACGACTCTGACGCCGTGATCACACCAGTCACGCCAAGATCATCACACCGAGGTCAAGCGGAGGTCCCCAGCCCAGCTCTCACAACGGACCCGACCCGTGGGGAATGTGAGCTCCAAGGCGACGCGCCCGGTGTTCCGCGCGTATTCCTCCCGCGCCTCCAGTACGTCCTCCCCGACGTGGTCCGCGAACGGCGTCTCCTCACCGATCGTCCCCACGTTGACGCGCCCCGAGTCGCCCATGTCGTAGCCGGCGTGCGGCTTCGACGCCTCGATGATCAGACACCAATCCGATCCGGTCGTGAGGTGGATGGCGGCACCCCGGTCATCGATCAGCCACACATCCAGCGGTCCCGCGGGGGCAGCACTGCCGTACATGTGCCACGAGCCGACGACCTCCACGAGCCGGCGACCCACCATGCTCTGCGCGCTCACCCCAGCATCATGAAGCGGGCACTCGTTCGACTTGTCAGGCTCCATCGGCCGACAGTACCGCCGACCGATCTCCCAGGTCACAGCCTTATACGGGACAAGCCTTGGTGAGCCTTTTCCCACTTCACGCTGTCGCGTGGTGAAGGACGAGGACGGCCTGGACGATCGCTGTGATGCGGGTGGTGCTGCAGCGGAGCTTCCGCAGGAGGCGCCACCCTTCGAGGGTGGCCATGGGCTGCTCGCCGAGACAGCGGATCTCGGCGTGGGTGGTGGTGTGGCGGCGCTTCCACCGCTTGAGGCGCGGCCCCGAAGCGGTACGCGGGCGGGATTGCCGGCGGCTTGGTACGCCTTGTCCGCCCGGCATCCGAGGCCTGCTTCGGCGAGGGCTTCGACGATCCCCTGGTGTCGCGCGGCGGTCAGATCGTGAGTCGAGCCGGGCAGAGCCGGCGAGGCCCGGAGCAGCCGTCCGAACGGATCGGTGAGGACCTGCACGTTCATGCCGTGGCGCTTGTGCGTCCCGAAGCGATAGGGGATGTCGGCGGCGAGGCGGTCGATCGGCAGCAGGGTGCGTCGAGGAGGGCGAACGCCTTCTCCCGGATCGTCCGCAGCGCCTCGGCCAGGGACGGGACAAGGCGTGCCAGGGCCTCGACGGCTTCGCATATGTAGCGGTAGACGGTCGCGATCCCGACGCCGAACCCGGCGGCCGGGTCGCCCGGCTGACCATCGACGACGCAGTCCACGATAGCGAGCAAGTCCTGCTGTGGTTCGGCGAGCCATCGTCCCGGTCCCCGCGCCGTTTGCCGAACTCCTTCCGTCTTGGGTCGACAACCGGGACAACATGAACACCGCGACGAGCTGCGACTCCTCCTGGCTGTTCCCTGGCGGACACGCTGGCCAGCCGCTGCATCCCTTCGCTCTCGCCGAGCCGCCCAACGGCCTTGGTGTCCCCGCGACCGCCAACCGGGCGGCGGCGATCCGCCAGCAAGTCCTGGAGATGCAGGCCCCCGTCGTCGCCGATGCCCTCGGCTACCACCAGGTCACCACGGCCCGCCTCATGTCCGAGGCCGGAGGCACCTGGAGCCGATACGCCCCCGGCGACCACACACGGTCACCCGCAGGATGGGCTCCACGAGGAAATGGCGACAGCTGATGGCGATTCCACCAGCACCGAGGCTGGCGTACCTCTGAACTTGCTCAACTACCGCTTAACCAAGGAATCCCTGCGGTATGCAGACCGTGCTCGCGCCAAGCAAAGAGAGCTCGGGTTAAAGGAGACTTCAGATGGACCAACTGGCAACTGCGATTATCGCCATGTCTGCTGTTGCATTTCTAATAGAGCTGATCGTCGGAATGAGGTCGGATGCCGGAACATGGATCCATGCCATTCTTGATCGAGAGTGGCTGACGTTCCGCTCCGGTGCTTTAATATTCCTTACCCTCACTGCGGCCCTGTCTGTAGGGGCAGGCAGAATTCTCATGAGTGGAGTGCTCCTCCTTTCTGCCGCCTCCATTCGCCTTCTTAGTCCTAGAGTAACGCGCACCGACTGGGGCTTCGACGACCTGAACTACCATATCGCCAGCGAGGTCTTCTTTCACTGTACGGCAATCCTTGGGACAGCCCTGGGGCTTGCAGGGGTAATCCTTGGGATTCTCTCCGACCTACAAACAGCACCTCGGGTCACGATCGCAGTGACACTTGCACTTGCCGGCCTCGTAGCGGTCAACAAGTCGGCAGCCCGCACCAGGAAGCTTTGCAGTGAAATCAGCAAGCGGAGCTCTGCTGTCGCCAGGTCTTTCACTCATCTCCACGCAATCTGCGATTCCGACGAGGCCGATCCGCGAATCGATGAGCTGAAGCAGAAATGCTTCGAAGATATCGATGACCTTGCTCGCGCGCTCGACACGCGCCTGAACACCGGATATCGCGCGATCGGAACACCGATTCTCCCTTCCCTCGCCTATCAGAGGACTGTTGCGGAACTCCGTGTAGCCGCTCGAAGCGGAGACATGAATGGTGCCGCGTGGCGGGGAGCTGAACCGAAGGTACGGAAGATCACACGGGCGTGTTCCAAATGGACAGACGAGATGGCTTGACCATTGGAGGCCGGAGGCAGCCGGAGCCAGTATGTCTCCGGCGGTCACACACGATTACCAAGGGCTGTCCCGCAAGTACGGTCGTGCCGTGACTGAGGCCGGCTCGATAGGGTCAGGACCCCAGCTGACGGAAGAGGGTCCTTCGATGGCGACGTACGACCAGCTGACCGAATGGGCCGGTCTGGGGCATGTCACGCGAGCCGGACGGGACGGTGTGGCTGGCTGGCGGATCTCTGGCTTCGCGAAGGCGCAGCTCGTCGAGGTGGGCATCCCGCTGGCTCCGCGCCTCATCGAACGGGTCGTGATGCAGAGCGAGGCTGAGCCGGTCCTGCTCACATCCCGAGGCCCGCTCTACCGTCTCACCGAGCAGGCGGACCCCGACGATCAGGCCGAGAGGTCATCGTTCGGCGTCGAGCCGGAAACCGGGGCGGTCTACTTCGTCATGCCGGACGGGGAGGCATGGTTCGCCAACTCAAGTGTCAACGCGTGGCTCAACGTCCTCCACTGTTACGGCAGTCGGGTCACAGCTTCAGAGCTTCTCAGCGAGCCGGACGGCCCAGAGGAGTACCTCTCCGAAGAGGAGGAAGAGCGGGCCTTTGCTGAGCTGAACCGGCTGGCAGAGGAGCTGAAGGAGATCGACCCGGCGGCCTTCAACGGCTACGAGGGGTTTCTCTGGCCAGCGCACCTGGACCGCTGGCTCTACTGACCTCGGGCGGCAGGTCCAGAGCCCGTAGGTCTGGACCGTGCAGGAACGCCAGGACCACCACTGAGATGATCTTCATGTGGGGGCTGTGATCACGGCGTCGGAGCCGTCATGGATAGCGCCGTACTCCGGGTTGAGTCCGAAGCAGTTCGGAAAACTGATCACCGTGCTGCGACGTGGAGGACCATCCCTTGTCTGCAGGGGTCGTCCGTGGAGTCTGCCACTGGAGGACCGGGTGCTACTGGTTGCCGCCTACTGGCGGACGAACCTGACCTTGCGGCAGCTGGCCCCCTTGTTCGGGATCTCGAAGTCGGCCGCGGGCCGGATCGTGGGCCAGCTCGGACCCCTGCGCGCGCTGCGGCCACGGAGCCGCTTCCGCAGAGACACGGTGCTGATCGTGGACGGCACCCTGGTGCCGACACGGGACCACAGCGTGCCGAGCAGTCCAAGAACTACCGCTACTCGACCAACCACCAGGTCGTCATCGACGCAGACTCACGCCTTATCGTCTCCGTCGGCCGGCCCGTGCCCGGCAACCGCAACGACTGCAAGGCATGGGAGCTATCCGGGGCGAAGGCCGCCGTCGGGAACACCATAGTGATCGCCGACGGCGGCTATCGAGGTACCGGGCTCGTCATCCCGCACCGCCGCGCCCCTGGACAGAGCGAACTGCCCGCCTGGAAGGAAGAACACACCACCTCCCACCGCAAGGTCCGCGCTCGGGTCGAACATGCCTTCGCCCGGATGAAGACCTGGAAGATCCTGCGCGACTACCGACTCAAGGGCGATGGCGTGCACCACGCGATGCTCGGCATCGCGCATCCGCACAACCTTGCGCGCCGCGGCTGACCACACCCGACCGAAGCGCGGCCCGTTCAGGATTCGGCGGGCAGGAGCCGGACCAGGCCGACCCAGTTCTCCTCGTCCACCTTGGTCTGCGTGGCGAGGACCCTCCAGCGGCCGGCCGGCAGTGGGACCGGCGCCTCAGCGGGCATCCCACCGTCGGGGTACTCGACGCCCAGGTCGGAACCTGCTTCGGCAGAGTCCATGAGCACCGCCGGACCGTCCGAGGCCCAGGTGCCGCACTCCTCCCACACCGTGGCCGGGTCCGCAAGGACGGTGTCCGCCGCGGCTCTCAGTCCGGCCTCGGAGTCAGCAGCTCGCCACCGCAGGAACGCTCGGTGCTGGGGCAGGTAGCAGCTGGTCACCGGCTCGTCCGCCAGCACCAGTGCCTGCGCACCGTTCTCGTCGACAGGGATCACACCGGCCAGATCGTCCACCGCGCAGGCCCGGTCGTAGTCGTCCGGGGTGGTGGCGTCTCCCGCCATAAGACCACCCTCCGTGCACCCGCCCCAGGAGGCCAGGGCGGAGACGGGGACGACGATCAGAGGACCGCCCATCGACTCCACCCAGACAAGGGAGGGGCTAGAGGCATCATCTGCGATAGATGGAGAGGTGAGCATGCAGTCAGTGTGCCCTCACCTCCTGACACCGCCATCACACTCATGCAGCAGTTACGGGACAGCCTTTAGCGAGGTGGACTCCGCGGGGAACTGGAGACGGTTGAATAGGCGAGCTCGCCAGTACCAAGGCCGGAGGAGGCGCGGCTGCTGCCGGTCCTGAGGGGTGGCGGGCCGGCGGGGCGTCACAGCGGGCGCTCGTGGCCCTCCCAGTACGGGTCGCGGAGGCGGCGCTTGTAGAGCTTGCCGTTGGGGTCGCGGGGCATGACCGGGGTGAAGTCGAGGGACTTGGGGCGCTTGAAGGCGGCCAGGTGGTCCGCGCAGTGGGCCAGGATCTCCTCGGCGAGCTCCGGCCCCTCCGCGTACCCCTCGGCGGTCTCGACGACCGCCTTCACCTCCTCGCCCCAGTCGGCGTGCGGGATCCCGAAGGCGGCGGCGTCCGCGACGGCGGGGTGGGCGAGGAGGGCGGCCTCGATCTCGGCGGGGTAGATGTTGACCCCACCGGAGATGATCATGTCGATCTTGCGGTCGCGGAGGTAGAGGTAGCCGTCCTCGTCGAGGTAGCCGAGGTCGCCGACGGTGAAGAAGTCGCCGACCCGGCTCTTCGCCGTCTTCGCCTCGTCCTTGTGGTACTGGAAGCCGCCGGTGTTCATCTTCAGGTAGACGGTGCCCAGTTCGCCGGGCGGGAGGCGGTGGCCGTCGTCGTCGAGGACGGCGAGTTCGCTGATCGGCCATGCCCTGCCGACGGTGCCGGGCCGCTTGAGCCACTCCTCGGCCGTGGCGAACGCGCCGCCGCCCTCGCTGGCCGCGTAGTACTCCTCCACGCACCCGCCCCACCAGGCGATCATCGCTCGCTTGACGTGCTCGGGGCAGGGCGCGGCGCCGTGGATGGCGTGCCGCATCGAGGACACGTCGTAGCGTGCGCGGACCTCCTCGGGGAGGGCGAGGAGCCGGTGGAACTGGGTGGGCACCATGTGGGTGTGGGTGCAGGCGTGCGCGTCGATCAGCCGCAGCATCTCCTCGGGCGTCCACTTGTCCATGAGGACCAGCGGATGCCCGATGTGCAGGGCGGCGGCCGCGAACTGGAGGACCGCCGTGTGGTACAGCGGGGAGCAGACCAGGTGGACGTTGCCGTCGAAGGGGCGGATGCCGAAGATGCCGAGGAAGCCGCCGAGATGGGACTCCTCGGGGAGGCGGCCGGGCAGCGGGCGGCGGATGCCCCGGGGGCGGCCGGTGGTGCCCGAGGTGTAGTTCATGACCCAGCCGAGCGTCCGCCCGTCGGGCGCCGACTCCGGCTGCCCGTCGAGGAGTTCGGCGTACGGGCGGAAGCCGGGGACCGCTCCGACGGCGTACCGGTGGCTCGGTGCGAGGCCCGCGCCGTCGGCGGCGGCGACGGCCGCCGCGGCGAAGCGCTCGTGGGCGACGAGCACCTTGGCGCCGGAGTCGGCGACGATCCAGGCGATCTCCGCGCCCACGAAGTGGTGGTTGACCGGGACGAGGTAGAAACCGGCCTGGGTGGCGGCGAGATGGGCGGTGAAGAACTCGACGCCGTTGGGCAGGACGACCGCGAAGGCGTCGCCGCGCTCCAGGCCCGCCGCGCGCAGCCCGTGGACCATGCGGTTCGCGGCGGCGAGCAGCCGGCCGGCCGACCACTCCTCGCCGTCGGGCGCCACCAGTGCCGTGCGGTCCGGGTCGGCGGCCGCCTGGGCCCAGAAGCCGTTGGGGGGCGTGTCGCTCATGACCGGCTCCTTCCCGCGATCCGGTTGATCCGGTTGACGGCCTTCTCGAAGCCCCGGGTCAGCTCGTCGACGACCTGCTGGACGCCGCGCTCGGAGTTCATCCGGCCGACGATCTGCCCCACCGGGGTGCCGAGCAGCGGGTCGACCTCGTACTTCTGGATGCGGGAGACCGCCTCGGCGACCAGCAGCCCCTGGAGCGGCATCGGCAGCGGGCCCGGGCCGGCCGGGTCCTCCCAGGCGTCGGTCCACTCGGTGCGCAGCTGCCGGGCGGGCTTGCCGGTGAGCGCGCGGGACCGGACGGTGTCGCCGGAACCGGCGGCGAGGAGCTTGGCGGTGAGGGCGCGCGAGTGGAGTTCGGCCTCGGTGGTGGTGAGCCAGATCGAACCGAGCCACACGCCCTGGGCGCCGAGCGCGAGCCCGGCGGCGATCTGCTCGCCGCTGCCGATGCCGCCCGCGGCGAGCACGGGCAGCGGGGAGACGGCGTCCACGACCTCGGGCGTGAGCACCATGGAGGCGATCTCACCGGTGTGGCCGCCCGCCTCGTACCCCTGGGCGACGACGATGTCGATGCCGGCCTCGGCGTGCCGGCGGGCGTGCCGGGCGCTGCCGGCGAGCGCGGCGACGAGCACCCCGTGCTCGTGCGCGCGGGCGACGACGTCCGGCGGCGGGGAGCCGAGGGCGTTGGCGAGGAGCTTGATGGGGTAGTCGAAGGCGACGTCGAGCTGGTTGCGCGCGACCTCCTCCATCCAGCCGGTGATCCGCCACCCCGACGCCTCGCCCTCGGCGAGTTCGGGCACGCCGTGCTTGGCCAGGACCGACCGGACGTACTCGCGGTGCCCGGCGGGGATCATGGCCTCGACCTCGGCCTCGCTGACGCCCTCGACCTTCTTGGCGGGCATCACGACGTCGAGGCCGTAGGGCCGCCCGTCGGTGTGCTCCTGCATCCAGTCGAGGTCGCGGGCGAGGTCGTCCGGCGCGGTGTAGCGGACCGCGCCCAGCACGCCGAAACAGCCGGCCCGACTGAGGGCGGCGGCGACCGCGGGGAAGGGCGTGAAGCCGAAGATGGCGTGCTCGATCCCCAGTGTGCGACTCAGCTCCGTCTCCATGGGCGGCAGGATGCCGCAGCGGGGCGGTGGAGGGAAGAGGTTTTCTGATGGAGCGTCAGATTCTTTGGTGAGGGGGCGGTTCGGGGGCGGTGGGGGTGGTTCGGGGGCGGTGGGGCGGTTCGGGGGCGGTGGGGGTGGTTCGGGGGCGGTGGTGCGGGGGTGGTGGCGCGGGGGTGGTGGGGACGGTGAAGGGTGCGGGAAAGGAGCGGGGAAGAGGGGAGGCCGGCGGGACGGGGCGCGAGGGGTTCGCGGCGGGCCGCGGCGGGCCGCTGCGGCCCGAGAGGGGGCGCGTCGGGGAGGGTGGGGGCGTACGACGGCGGCCGTGGTGAGCGTGGCGGCGGAGGTGGCGGGCGTGACGACGGAAGGCGGGCGGATGGGCGAGGCGGGGAGCGGTCCGGACGGGAGGCTCGACGGGTGCGGGCCGGGTGGGGGGAGGCCGGACGGTGGTACGCCCGACGACGGCGGGCCCGGCGGCGGGAGGCCCGACGACGGTACGCCCGGTCCCGGCAGCGGAAGGCCCGGCGACGGTACGCCCCACAGCGGCGCGCCCGGCGGCGGCGAACCCAGCGGGGGCGCGGTGCTTCGGTGGGGGACGGCGGCGGAGGCGGGGCTGCTCGGGCGGGAGCTGGAGGGGATGGTCGCGGACGTGAGCCGGTTCCTCGGGCCCTCGCCGGTGCGTCCCTGGTGCGCGGGGGCCGTGCTGCTCGCGGGGCGGGGCCGGACGGTGGCGCTGCACCGGGCGGTGGGGTGGGCGGCGCGCTGGGCCGCGTACGACGAGGCGCACGACACGGCGGTCGAGGCGGCGCCGGAGCTGCGGGTCCCGATGACCCCGGACACCGTCTTCGACGTGGCCTCGCTGACCAAGCTCTTCACCTCCCTGCTGGCCGTGCGGCAGGTCGAGCGCGGCGCGCTGGAGCTCGGGGAGCGGGTCGCGGCGTACCTGCCGGAGTTCGGCCGGGCGGGGAAGGCGGGGATCACGGTCCGGCAGCTGCTCGCGCACACCTCGGGCCTACGGGCGGAACTGCCGCTGTACGGGGCGCCGGACCGGGAGGCGCGGCTGCGGATGCTGTGGGAGGACGCGCCGGTCGACCCGCCGGGGACGGCGTACCGCTACTCGGACCTCAACCTGATCGCGCTGCAGCTGCTCCTGGAGCGGATCACCGGTCGCGGTCTGGAGGTGCTGCTCCGCGAGGAGATCACCGCCCCGCTCGGGATGCGCCGCACGCGCTTCGTCCCGCCCCCCTCGTGGCGGGCGGAGACCGCGGCCACCGAGGACGCGCGCCGGCCGTGGGCCCGGCTCGACCGGGGCATGGTGCGGGGCGAGGTCCACGACGAGAACGCCTACGCGATGGGCGGCGTCGCCGGTCACGCCGGCGTCTTCTCCCGCGCCCGCGACCTCGCCGTCCTGGCCCGCACCCTCCTCGACGGCGGCGCGTACGGCTCCGTGCGCGTCCTCTCCCCCGAGTCGGTGCGCCTCCTCCTCACCGATGTCAACCAGGACTTCCCCGGCCACGCCCACGGCCTCGGCTTCGAACTCGACCAGCGCTGGTACATGGGCGCCCTGTCCGGGCCGCGCACCGCGGGGCACACCGGTTTCACCGGCACCAGCCTGGTCCTCGACCCGGAGGCCGACGCGTTCCTGATCCTCCTCGCCAACGCGGTGCACCCCGTCCGCACCTGGCGCTCCGGCTCGGCCCCCCGCGTGGCCGCCGCCCGCCGCCTGGCCCGGGCGATCCCGGTACGCCCTCCGGCCGGTACGGGCCCCACGGCCTGGTTCTCCGGCATGGAGGCCCCCGACGGCGCCGTCCTCGCCCTCCCCGCGACGGGGCCGGGCGCGGCCCGCCTCACCTGCCTCCTGTGGTGGGACACCGCTCCGGACGCCGACCGCCTCGTCCTGGAGGCCGCGTCCGCCTCCGGCCCGCGGCCCGTCCCCTTCCGCACGGCGCCCCTCGACCACCCGGCGGAGGCGCTCCCCCACCCGGACGGCGCCGCCACCGGCTGGTCCGGCCGCCGCTGGCACCGCCTCACCGCCGACCTCCCGCCCGCCGCGCCCCTCCGGCTCCGCTTCCGGTACGCCACCGCCTCCCCCGCCGTCGGACGGGGGGCGTACGTGACCGCGATCCGGCTCCTGGACGGCGCCGGCCGGCCCCTCTTCGACGAGTCCCGCCCGGCGGACGCCTCCCGGATCGAGGCGTCCGGATGGCACCGCTCGGCCGACTGAGGAGAGCGGACCGGCCCGCGCGGGCCGGCAGGGGTCAGGGCGTGCCCGGGCCGGGGGCGGCCGCCGTGCGGAGGGCGGCCAGGACGGGGGAGATGAGCGGGTGGTCCTCGGCGCCCCGGCGGACGGCCGCGAAGACCCGGCGGGTGGGCGCGACGCCCTCGACGGGGCGGATCGCGACGTCCGTGAGGTCCATGCCGCGCAGCGCCGAGCGGGGCACGAGCGCCGCGCCGGCGCCGGCGGCGGCGAGCGCGACGACGGCCCTGAAGTCGTCCGAGACGTGCTCGAAGCGGGGGGCGAACCCCGCGTACTCGCAGGCCAGCACGGTCACGTCATGGCAGGGGTTGCCCGCGGACTGGCCGACCCAGGCGTCCTTGGCCAGGTCGGCGAGCGCGACCCGCTCCCCCGCCGCGAGGGGGTGGCCCGGCGGCAGCACCGCGTCGAAGGGCTCCGCGTAGAGCGGGACCCGGGTGAGCCGGTCGTCGTCCTCGCCCGGGGCGCCCCGGTACTCGACGGCCACGGCCACGTCCACCTGCCGGTCCAGCACCATCAGCAGGCTCTCGTCCCCCTCGGCGTCCCGCACCCTGACCCGGATGCCCGGAGCCGTCGCGGCCAGCGCCGCGATGGCCGGGGCCACGACCAGCCCGATGCCGGTGGCGAATGCGGCGACCGTGACGGTGCCCGCCTCGCCGGAGCCGTACGCGGCCAGCTCCGCCTCCGCCCGCTCCAGCTGGGCGAGAACGGCGTTGGCGTGGCTCAGGAGGATCTCCCCGGCGGGCGTCAGCCGCGCGCCCCGGGCGCTGCGGTCGACCAGCCGGTGGCCGGTCTCCTGCTCCAGCGCGGCGAGCTGCTGCGAGACGGCGGAGGGGGTGAGGTACAGCGCGGCGGCCGCCGCCGTCACCGTGCGGTGGTCGGCCACCGCGCGGAGGATGTGCAACCGCCGTGCTTCGATCATGCGTCCAGTCTCCCAGGCCGGGGGTGGGGGTCGTGCCCACGGCCGGGGCCTGGGAGAGAGGATCCGGGAGGTCGGTTCCGGAAGGTCGGATCCCGGATCCCGGATCCGTGGCTCAGCCCTGGAGTTCCGCGCGCGCCGCCACGAACGCCTCCACCGCGCGGTTGACGTCCTCCGTGGAGTGCGCGGCCGAGAGCTGGACGCGGATGCGGGCCTGGCCCTGGGGGACGACCGGGTAGGAGAAGCCGATCACGTAGACGCCGCGCTCCAGGAGCAGCTCGGCCATCTTCCCGGCCTCCGAGGCGTCGCCGATCATGACGGGGGCGATGGCGTGGTCGCCGGGGAGGATGTCGAAGCCCTCCTCGGTCATGCGGCTGCGGAAGAGCGCGGTGTTGGCGTTGAGCTTGTCCCGCAGGTCGCCGGCGGACTCCAGGAGGTCGAGGACCTTGAGGGAGGCGGCGGCGATGACCGGGGCGAGGGTGTTGGAGAAGAGGTAGGGGCGGGAGCGCTGGCGCAGCAGGGCGACGATCTCGGCGCGGGCGGCGACGTAGCCGCCGGAGGCGCCGCCGAGGGCCTTGCCGAGGGTGCCGGTGATGATGTCGACGCGGTCCATGACGCCGTGCAGCTCGGGGGTGCCGCGGCCGCCGGCGCCGACGAAGCCGACGGCGTGCGAGTCGTCGACCATGACCATGGCGTCGTAGCGCTCGGCCAGGTCGCAGATCTCGGCGAGCGGGGCGACGTAGCCGTCCATGGAGAAGACGCCGTCG
This sequence comes from Streptomyces sp. NPDC058758, assembly GCF_042746075.1. Classification (NCBI taxonomy): domain Bacteria; kingdom Bacillati; phylum Actinomycetota; class Actinomycetes; order Kitasatosporales; family Streptomycetaceae; genus Streptomyces; species Streptomyces sp. NPDC058758. The sequence goes on from NZ_JBHYPS010000017.1 coordinate 13,901, forward strand.
GTGACGATCAGCTTGCGCCGGGCGCCGCCCTCGGTGGCCTCCTTGAGCTGCTGCTCCAGGTCGGCCATGTCGCGGTTGGCGTAGCGGAAGCGGCGGGCCTTGGAGAGGCGGATGCCGTCGATGATGGAGGCGTGGTTGAGGGCGTCGGAGACGACCGCGTCCTCGGCGCCGAGGAGGGTCTCGAAGACGCCGCCGTTGGCGTCGAAGCAGGAGGAGTAGAGGATCGTGTCCTCCTGGCCGAGGAAGGAGGACAGGCGCGCCTCCAGCTCCTTGTGGACCTCCTGCGTGCCGCAGATGAAGCGGACGGAGGCCATGCCGTAGCCCCAGCGGTCGAGGGCCTCGTGGGCGGCGGCGACGACGTCGGGGTGGTCGGCGAGGCCGAGGTAGTTGTTGGCGCAGAAGTTGAGCACCTCGCCCGGGCGTCCGCCGGCGGTGACCTCGACGGTCGCGGACTGGGGGGTGCCGATGACGCGCTCGGGCTTGAAGAGGCCGTCCGCCCGGATCTCGTCGAGGGTGGCGCGGATGTCGTCGCGTACGGAATCGAACATGGGTCAGGCTCCCGCAGTCCAGTCGAGGATGATCTTGCCGCTCTTGCCGGAGGCCGCGTCGTCGAAGGCGGCCTCGTAGTCGGTGAAGTCGTACCGGCCGGTGATGACCGGGGAGAGGTCGAGCCCGCCCTCCAGGAGGACGGACATCGCGTACCAGGTCTCGAACATCTCGCGGCCGTAGATGCCCTTGATGGTGATCATCGAGGTGACGATCTTCGCCCAGTCGACGGCGAAGTCCTCGCTCGGCAGGCCGAGCATGGCGATCTTTCCGCCGTGGGTCATGTTGGCGATCATGTCGCGCACGGCGTGCGGGTTGCCGGACATCTCCAGGCCGACGTCGAAGCCCTCCTTGAGCCCGAGGGTGCGCTGGCCGTCGGCGATGGTCCCCTCCGCGACGTTGAGCGCGAGGGAGACCCCGGTCTTGCGGGCGAGGGCGAGGCGCTCCTCGCTGACGTCGGTGATGACGACGTTGCGGGCGCCGGCGTGCTTGGCGACGGCGGCGGCCATGATGCCGATCGGGCCTGCTCCGGTGACCAGCACGTCCTCGCCGACGAGCGGGAAGGAGAGCGCGGTGTGGACGGCGTTGCCGAAGGGGTCGAAGATCGCGGCGACGTCGAGGTCGACGGGGACGCGGTGCACCCACACGTTGGAGGCGGGCAGCGCCACGTACTCGGCGAAGGCGCCGTCGCGGCCGACGCCGAGGCCGACGGTGGCGCGGCAGAGGTGGCGGCGGCCGGCGAGGCAGTTGCGGCACTTGCCGCAGACGAGGTGGCCCTCGCCGCTGACCAGGTCGCCGACGGCGATGTCGGAGACGTCACGCCCGACGGAGACGACCTCGCCGACGAACTCGTGGCCGATGGTCATCGGGGTCGCGATGGTCTTCTGCGCCCAGCCGTCCCAGGACCGGATGTGCAGGTCGGTGCCGCAGATCCCGGTCCGCTTGACCTTGATCAGTACGTCCCCCGGACCGGTCTCCGGCTCGGGCACGTCCGTGAGCCAGAGTCCCGGCTCCGCCTTCAGCTTGACCAACGCCTTCAATGCCACGGCTCCCGACGTGCGTGTCCTGTGATGTACGGGTCAGGGCACGCGCACGCGCCCAAGATCCTCGGGGAAGAATCTTCCGTACCGGGGGCCCGCGGTCCATCGAGGTTTTCTTAAGCGCGCTCGCAGTTCAGCTTCACGCCGGGGCGTCGCCGCTGCTCAGAAGGGTCCGCCGGCGCTCGCGGCGGTCACGAAGGCGGGCGGAAGCCAACTCGTACGGACGCGTCCCATGGAGCCTTCGACGGCGACGGCCGCCGCGTGTCCGTCGGCGGTGGGCACGCACCGGACGTCCCAGCCGCCGGGGAGGGCGGAGGGGTCGCGCTCGCCGAGGTAGTCCTTGTCGAGGGAGCGGGCCACGCCGATGCCGATGCCCTTGAGGTAGGCCTCCTTGCGGCACCAGACGCGGGCGAAGGCCTCGGGCGCGTGCCCGGCCCCGGCTATCTCGGCCTGCTCCGCCGGGTGGAGGACGGAGGTGACCTCGCGGACGGTGGTGGCCTGGGGGAAGCTCTCGACGTCCACGCCGACGGGCCGGGCGGCGATGCCGATGAGGACGACGTCGCCGCTGTGCGACAGGGAGAAGTGCGGGGCTCCCGGCGGGCCGTCGACGGCGGGGCGGCCGTGCGGGCCGCCGCAGCCGGGGCAGGCTTCGCGGCGGTACGCGATCTCGGCCGGCGCGACGCCCAGGCGCGGGGCCAGGAGGCGGCGCAGGGCGACGTGGCCGATGCCGTACCGGAGCCGGTCGGCGACCCGGAGGGGGGCGGCGAGCCGGGCGCGCTCCTCTGCGTCGAGCTCGGAGGGGTCGAGGTCGTCCTCGGCGAGGTGGTCCACCCGCAGCTGCCACAGGTCGACGTCGACCCGGTCGGGGCCGGGGGCGGCGTCGGCGGGCGTACGGGACTCGGGGGCGGGGTCGCCGGGGCGGTCGGTGATCACGTCGGTCATTAAATCAGCGCGGCCCGGGCGGACTCAGGGCGCGCCGGGGGCGGTCGGGCCGCCGGGGCCGGGGCCTCCGGGAACCACCGCGCCGCCCCGGCGGACGGCGTCGGCCTCGGTGTGGCGGCCGAGCCGGTCGAGGCAGTGGGTGAGGTCGGCGAGGGCGGAGAGGGTGTCCGGGTGGAGGGGGCCGAGGGTCCGGGCGCGGGCCTCCGCGAGGGAGCGCAGCGGGGCGAGGGCCTCGTCCCAGCGGCCCAGCCGGCCGAGGACGACGGCGGCCTCGCGGCGGCTGCGCAGGGTGTCGGGGTGGTCGGGGCCCAGCACCCGGCGGCGGGCGGCGTGCACGGCCTGGGCGGTGTCGAGCGACTCCTGCCAGCGGCCGAGCCGGGCGAGGTGGAGGGCGAGGGCGTGCCGGACGCGGAGCGTCTCCGGGGCGTCGGCACCCTGGGTGCGGGTGCGGACGGCGACCAGGTCCCGGCAGACGGCGAGCGCGTCGGCGGCCCGGCCGAGCCGGCCGAGGCAGGCACTGGTCTCGTAGCGGGCGGCGAGGGTGTCCGGGTGGTCCGGGCCGAGCGAGGAGGCCCGCCCCTCGGCCACCGCGCGGTACTGGTCGAGGGCCTCCTCGACGCGGCCCAGGCGGCCGAGGGTGTGGGCGAGTTCGTGGCGGGTGACGAGGGTGTCGGGGTGGTCGGCGCCGAGCAGCCGGGTGCGGGTGTCGGCGACGGCCAGGCCCGTGCGGTACGACTCCTCCAGGCGGCCGAGCCGGGCGAGGGTGTACGCGAGGTTGTGGCGGCAGCGCAGGGTGTCGGGGTGGTCGGGTCCCGCGGTGCGCTCGCGGACGGCGAGGACGTCGGCGTAGAGGTCGTGCGCCTCGGCGTGGCGGCCGAGCCGGCCGAGGGTGAAGGCCCGCTCCTGGCGGGCGGCCAGGGTGTCGGGGTGCTCCGGGCCGAGGACCCGGGCGCGGGCCTCGGCGACGCGCTCGAACGCCTCCAGGGCCTCGGCCGCGCGGCCGAGGCGGCCCAGCGCGAAGGCGACCTCGTAGGCGCTGGCCAGGGTGTCGGGGTGGTCGGGGCCGAGGACCCGGACGCGGTCGCCGGCGACGGAGCGGTGCAGGTCCTCGGCCTCGGCCCAGCGGCCGAGCCGTCCGAGGCCGAGTCCGGCCCGGTGGCGGGCGGCCAGCACGGCGAGCAGTTCGGGCGTGGCGTCCGTCGTGGGGCGGGTGGGGCGGGCGGGGCCGTCGGCGGTCGCCCCGGCGGTCGTCCACTCGGTGGTGAGGACGGCCGCGGCGGGGTCGTGGCCGGCGGGGCGGGGCGCGCCGGGCGCGGCGGGGCGCGGTCCGCCGGTGAGGGCCCGGGCCCACGCGGGTGGGGGGCCGGACTCCGGCGGGGGGAGGGCGCCGGCTCCGTCGGTGGGGTGCGGCGGGCGGGACGGGATCGGCGGCAGGACGCGGGGCTCACCGCCGAGGGTGCGTCCGGTGACGATGCGGCGGCGCAGGTCGGAGGCGTCGCGCGGGCGCTGGTCGGGCACCTTGGCGAGAAGGTCGACGACGAGCCGGTCGAAGTAGTCGGGCAGTTCGGAGCGCAGGACGCGCGGCGGGCTGGGCACGGTGTCCCGGTGGCCGACGAGGACCGCCCAGGAGTCGTCCAGGTCGAACGGCGGTGCGCCGGTGGCGAGTTCGTACAGGACGCAGCCGAGCGAGTACAGGTCGCTGCGGTGGTCGATGTCGCCGCCGCCGATCTGCTCGGGGGACATGTAGTGGGGGGTGCCCATGGCGATGCCGGTGCCGGTGAGCCGGGAGGTGAAGCCCATGTCGGCGCCGAGGCGCGCTATCCCGAAGTCGCAGATCTTCACGGTGCCGTCGCGCAGCCGCATGATGTTGGCGGGCTTGAGGTCGCGGTGGACGATGCCCATGCGGTGGGTGTATTCGAGGGCGTCGGCGACCTGGTCGGCGATGTCGACGACCTCGTGGACGGGGAGCGGGCTGCGGGCGTTGGCGGCGAGGAGCTGGCTGAGGTTCTGGCCCTCCAGGAGCTCCATGACGAGGAAGAGCACGCCCTCGTACTCGCCGAAGTCGTGGACGACGGTGATGCCCCGGTGCTGGAGCGCGGCGGCGACCCGGGCCTCGCGGCGGAAGCGCTCGCGGACCACGGTCTGCACCCCGGCGTCCTGGTGCGGGCCCAGCGGTTTGAGGCACTTGACCGCGACCCCGCGGCCCAGTGCCTCGTCCGTGGAGCGCCACACCTCGCCCATCCCGCCGCGGCCGATGACCTCGTGCAGGCGGTAGCGCCCCTGGATCAGTCTGATGTCCCCCATCGTGCGCCGTCGCCCCCGTCGTCCTCGTGCACGCTCTCCGGCCCGTCCAGTATGGCCGCAGGGTCGGACAGTGTGTACGGGTCGGGTCGGGTGTCCGGGCCGAGCCGGTCCACGGCGCGGAGGATGTGGCGGGGCGGGAGGCGCCAGCGGAGCGTCGCGGGGACGCGGCGCAGCAGGCGGGCGGTGGAGGCGAGGCGCCGGGTGACGGCGGCCGGGGGCGGGGCGGGGCGGCCGTACAGGTCGTGGGCCCAGTCCGGCAGCGTGTCGTACGCCAGCGAGCTGACGCGCCGCCACAGCAGGGCGCGGCCGGCGAGCAGCGCGGGCGGGACGGGCGGTCTGCGCAGGAAGGCGAGGACGGCACGGGCGTCCTCGCCGGCGGCGAGTTCGCCCCGGACCGAGTCGAAGTAGGCGGCGAGCCCCGCCTCGGTGGCGGGGACGTCCGCCGGGTCGAGCCCCACGAGCCGTGCGGAGGTGCGCTGCTCGTCCACGTACCGGTCGGCGGGCGCTCCGGTCAGCGGCAGTCCGGAGCGGCGGGCGACGGAGACGTACGAGTCGATCTCGGCGCAGTGCACCCAGAGCAGGAGCGCGGGGTCGTCGACCCCGAGCAGCCGGTGGATCCGCCGGACCCGGGCGCCCGCGGCCTCGGCGGCCTCCCGGGTCCCGTAGCTGAGCGTGCCGACGAAGCTCGCGGTCCGCAGGAGCCGCCCCCAGGGGTCCTCCCGGAAGCTGCTGTTGATCATGACTCCGCGCACGGCGACGGGGTGCAGGGCCTGGAGGTACAGGGCCCGCACCCCGGCGATCCACATCACCGGGTCGCCGTGCAGCTGCCAGGTGACGGAGCGGGGCCCGAAGAGCCCGGGGTCGGCGTCCTGCCTCATGGGATGCAGGCTACGCGGCCGGATCCAGGAGGCTGGATACCGGATCCAGCCACCCCGTCGGGCTCGTCGGGCTCGCGGGGTTCGAGGAGTTCGACGGGCTCATCCGATCTCCACCACCCGGGCCCACTCCGGCGGCCGCGGCAGGTAGTCGTCCTCCCCGTCCGACCCGTCCTCGTCGTCGTGGGCGGGCGGCCGGGGGAAGAGGCCGACGACGGTGCGGCAGGAGGGGGCGTCCTCGGGCCAGGGGGTCTGGCCGTCGGTGAGGACGACGAGGACGTCGGGGCGGGGGTTCAGGCGCAGCGCGCGGGCGAAGCCGGCGCGCAGGTCGGTGCCGCCGCCTCCGAGGAGGGGGACGCCGGCGCCGTCGCAGAGCCGCTGGGCGGAGTGGGCGGCGGCGTCGCAGGCGATGACGGAGACGAGGTCTCGGCGGCCTCCGAGGGCGCGGGCGAGCGCGGCGACCTCCAGGAGGGCGCTGCCGAGTTCGGCGTCGGAGACGGAGCCCGAGGTGTCGATGACGACGGCGACCGGGGGCGGGGTGCGACGGAGCCCGGGCAGGACGGCGCCCGGGAGGGCGGTGGCGCGGCGGGAGGGACGGCGGTAGGTGTGGGCGCCGCCGGTGCCGGCCGCGACGGCGGCGCCGAGGGCCGCGCCGAGGAGTTCGCGCCAGGGCTGGGGCGGGTGGCAGACCTCTTCGGCCCAGCGTTCCCAAGCCGCGGGGGCGGAGCCGGGGCGGCCCTTGATGCCCTGGGCGACGCGGTACACGACGGCCGCGTGTTCCTGCGGGGTGAGGCCGTCGGCGCCGTCGGGACCCAGCTCCCAGGCGCGGGCCAGGCCGTCGGCGCCGCTGCCGCAGTCGAGCCAGGCCATCCCCGGGCTGCTCGGCGTGATCCGTACGGCCCGGACGTAGTCCTCCATGAGCAGCCCGGGGGCCAGTTCCAGCATCTCGGGGCGGAGGGCGCCGACGGGGCGCGGGAGGCCGTCGCCGTAGACGTCGTCGTTGATCTCGAAGTCGCCCGCGATGTTCATCCGGTGCCGGTCGGCCTCGCCGTCGAGGCCGAGGTCGCGGGCGAGGCGGTCGCCCCGGCCGTGGTGGTCGCGGAGCAGGTGGGCGGCCTCGTGGACCCAGACGCCGGCGAGTTCGCGCAGCGGCGTCCGGTCGACGAAGGCCGGGGAGACGTACATCCGCCAGTGGCGGTCGACCCCCATGGTGGGGACGGACCGGGAGGGCACCACGCGGAGGGCGAAGAGGGCGGTGGCCAGGTAGGGGCGGACGCGGACGGCGTAGAGGCGGGCGGCGTACAGCTTGTCGTGGTCCAGGGCCTCCTCGGCCGGGACCGGGCCCGCGGGGGCGGCGGGGGCGTTCACCGGCGTCCCCGGGCGGCGTGGCGGACCGCGCGCCGGGAGAGGTCGACGGCTCCGGCGAGGCGGTCGATGGCGGCGGGGACGTCCCAGTCGTCGCGGCGGAGCGCGGCGAGCGTGGTGGCGGGCACGACGACGAGGTCCGGGGGGCCGGTCTCGGCGGCGCGGGCGAGCAGGGCCCAGGCGGCGTCCCAGCGGTCGCGGTCGGGGTGTTCGCGGACGGCGGCCACGACGCCTTCGAGGGCGGCCTGGCGCCGGTCGCCGCGCTCGGGGAGCGGGGCGCCGGCCGGGTCGGCGAGGAGGTCCTCGGGGTCGGGGAGGTCCATCCGGTCGAGCCAGGCGAGGAGTTCGAAGCCGGGGCCGTCGCCGACGGTGCCGCGGACCAGGAGGGAGAGGACGTCGCGGGAGGAGCCGGCGACGGTGGCGAAGGCGATCAGCCGCAGCGTCATGTCCCAGCTGCGGGGCGACGGCCAGGGGCCGCCCCGGCGGGTCTCCTCCCCCGGCAGCCGGTGGACCAGCGTCGGGCGGCCGCCGAGCAGTCCGCAGACCGCCCGGCGGGCGTGTGCCACGGCTTCGGGCAGCCGCTCCGGGGCGAGCCGGGGCAGGGTGACGCGGGGCCAGGTGCCGCCGAGGCCCCGGACGACGACCTCGTGTTCGTGGGTCCAGCGCAGGTGGACGAAGCGGTTGGCGAGCGGGGCGCTCAGCTCCCAGCCGTCGGCGGCCGAGGCGCGGGGGTTGGCGGCGGCCACGATGCGCACGCCGGGCGGGAGCGTGAGGGCGCCGACCCGGCGCTCCAGGACGAGCCTGAGGAGGGCGGCCTGGACGGCGGGCGGGGCGGTGGACAGCTCGTCGAGGAAGAGCAGGCCGCGGCCCTCGCGGACGAGCCGGACGGCCCAGTCGGGCGGGGCCATCGCCACGCCCCGTACGGCCGGGTCGTCGCCGAGGACGGGCAGGCCGGAGAAGTCGGTGGGTTCGTGGACGCTGGCGATGACGGTGGTGAGCGGCAGGTCGAGCTCCTCGGCGAGCCGGGTCAGGGCCGCCGTCTTGCCGATGCCGGGCTCGCCCCACAGGAGCACGGGCAGGTCGGCGGCGACCGTCAGGGTCAGCGCCTCCAGCTGGTCGTCGGCGCGGGGCTCGGTGCGGGTGTCGCCGAGGAGGGCGAGCAGATCGGCCGCGACGTCGAGCGGAGTGGGGTCGAGCGGAGCGGACTCGGCCGGGGCGGGGCGGGGCGTGGGGTCGGCCGGGGCGGGGTTCGGCGCGGGGCGAGTGGCGTGGACGGGGTGGCCGGGACGGGTGTCCTGGATGCGCATGGGTCATCACCTGGGGTGGGTGCGGGCGTGCCGGGGCACGGCGGCGGAAGGAGGCGTGCGGAGCGGGGGCCGTCGGTGGACGGGTGCGGTGGTGCGGCGAGTACGGCGGTACGGGAGGTGCGGCGGGTACGCCGGGTATGTCGGGTACTGCGGCCCGCCGGGTACGGCAGGTACGGAGGACGCGTCGGGTACCGCAGGTACGGAGGACGCGTCGGGTACGGCAGGCATGGAGGACGCGTCGGGTACGGCAGGTGCGGCGGGCTCGGCGGTCAGCGGGCGAGGGCGTGGCGCGGGTGGTCGCGGTGGGAGAGGGCCCGGCGGGCCTCCCGGGCGCCGGGCCGGGTGCCGCGGGAGCGCCGGAGCGGGCCCCGGTCCGGGTCGGGGCGGGGTGCGGGCGGCGGTTCGGCGACGTCGGCGGGGCCGGTGGCGCGCAGGCCGGTGCGGTAGAGGCCGTGCAGGACCTTCCGTTCGGCGGCCCGTTCGAGGGCCTCGCGCAGGGGTCCGTCGCGCAGGGCGGCGCCGGGGCCGAGGAGGGCCTCGACGGCGGCGAGCGCGCCGGCCGTGTCGCCGTGGGCGAGGCGTTCGCGGATGCCGGTGAGGCTGTCGGGCCTGCGGTGGGCCGTGTCGATCGCCCGCAGGCAGGGCAGGGGCGTCCCGCCGAGGGCGACGAGGAGTTCCTCGCGGCGGAGTTCGGCCGGGTCGTGGTCGAGGGGGACGAGGACGCCGTCGACGAGACCGATGCGGTGCCGGCTCCCCCGGCACTCCACGAGCCGCCGCCCGTCCTCGGCGCCCGTCCGGCGGCCGGTCCCGTGGCCGGGGGCCAGCGCCTCCGCGACGAGCGGGTGCAGGTCGCCCGGGGTGAGCAGGCCGGCGCGGAGCAGGGCGAGGTCGGGCGGGGTCCAGACGGCCGCGTCGGGGAGCACGGCCGCCCGGCGGGCCGCCCCGTCGCCCCCGGGGCCGTGCCGTTCCCGGCCCTGCGGCGCGGGTTCGGTGCGGGCGGTGCCGTCCGGCTCGGGCGTGAGCAGGATCCGGTGCCGGGCCCCGAGGCGTACGAGGACGGGGCCGGTGGTCCGGCCGTCGGCGGCGAGCAGGAGGCGGGCCTCGGCCGCCCAGCGGTGCACGGCCCAGCCGGGGCCCGGCGGGTCGCCGGGCGAGGCCGGGAGGGCGGGGAGCAGGTCCGCGCCGGACCGGGTGCGGAGTTCGCCCGCGCGGGTGGCGTCCCACAGGTGCCGGTGGAGGTCGAGCCGGAAGCGGGGGCCGGGGTGCGGGTGGGGGTGCGCGGCGGCGGGATCGTGTGCGCTCCACCGGCACGGTGCGGTGTCGGCCGGGTCGTACGGGCTCCGCCGGCGCGGCTCCGGGCCGGCGGGGTCGTCCGGGCTCCGCCGGCGCGGCCGCGGGCCGGCGGGCGGGCCGTCCCAGAGGGCGAGGGAGATCCGCTGTCCGGCGTCGGCCCAGGCGGGCGCGGTGCGGGCCACGAGGTGGACCGGGCGCGCGCGGTGCCCGCCGGGTTCCTCGTGGTCGGCGTAGACGGCCAGGGTGAGGGTGGTCCCGGGGCGGAGCAGGCCGTCCGGGGCGGTTCTGGGCAGGTGCCAGCGGAGCAGGTCGGGGGCGAGCCGGCGGAGGTCGGCGCGGACGCGTGCGGCCAGTTCGGTGCCGTGGGTCCGGGCCAGGGCCCTGGGTGTCAGGTCGAGGTCGACGCCCGCGGCGGCGCACGCGCCGGCCCAGTCGCCGGCGAGGCGGCGGGCGGTGGCGGTCTCGATCGTGGTGGGCGGCACGGCGTAGGCGCGCACGCGCCGCCAGAGGGAAAGGCGGGTGTCCTCCCGCACGGTGTCCATCAGGACGCTCCGTGCGTGGTGAGGACCCCCCATCGGCGTGAGGAGTGAGTGATCATCGCGGTCACGCTAACGCTCCCGGTCCCGGGGGCGCCAGGGGTTTTCCCGGGGCCCCTGCGGGCCCGCGAACGTTCCGTGCGATTTGACGGGCTTTTCCGGTGATGTCGGAATGGTGAGCGTCGTCCTTCGTCTCCGCCACCGCACGACGGGAGCAGTCATGACCGCTGGACCGGAGCCCATGAGCGAGGCCGCCCGCGCGGCGCTGAACCGCGAACTGTCCGAGCTGCGCACCGAGCGGGCGAACGTCGCCGCGACGCTCGGCGACGCCGACGAGCCGGGCGACCGGGCCGACCAGGCCGACGAGTTGCAGCGGGCCACGGAGGCGGACCGGCTGGACGCGCGGATCGAGGAGATCGAGGGGCGGCTGCGGGAGGCGTCGGACGCCGGGCCGCCGTCGGAGGGGACGATCGGCGTGGGCAGCACGGTGGCCGTGCGGTTCGGCGACGGCACGGAGTCGACCCTGCACATCGGCGAGCTGGCCGACGCGGACGATCCGGCCCTGGTGACCACCGACAGCCCGCTCGGCCGGGCGCTGCTCGGGCACGCGGCCGGCGACAGCGTCGCGTACGCGACGCCCCTCGGCCGGACCACCGCCGTCGTCCTCTCGGTGGGCGCGGGCGGCGGCTCCTGACCGGGGCGGCCGACGCCCGCGCCGACCGGGACCTGGAGGAGGAGCGCCGGGCCGACCGCAAGGGCGGTCCCGGGCACACCGTCCTCCTCGCGCTGGCGCTCGCCGTGCCGGTGGCCAAGGTGGCGTACACGGTGGGCGGCGGGGACGCGGTGCGGGACGTGTTCGTCGGCATGGAGCCGGCGAACTGGCCCGACGTGCTGCTCGGCATGGTGATCACCGATCCGCTGCTCGGCTCGGTCCTCGCCGTGGTGGTCTCCCGCGTCGCCTTCGCCCTCTTCGCGGCGCGCGGCGCCGTCCCCGCGGGCCGGGGAACGCTCGCGCACCTGCGCAGGGTCGGGGTCACCGTCCTGAACCCGCTGGCGGTCGGCGTCATCGACGCCTGCCTGTTCGGGCCCTGGTGGGGCCTGGGCACGGCGCTCGCCGCGTACGCGCTCCGCAAGGGCGTGGTCGTGGAGTACCGGACGGGGCGGCGCCGGCCGCACCGCGCGCACGGCACCGCGCACGACGACCCGCACGACCCGGAGTACCGCCCGCCGCCGTGGCTGCGCCGGGCGGCGGGCGCGGAGCAGTGGGTGGCCCTGCTCCTCACGGTCGTGGTCCTGCCGTCGCTCTTCCTCGTCTCGGCGCTCGACGGGCAGGCGTGGACCTCGATCGTGGCCTGCCGGGTCACCGACGGGACCCGCACCGCCGACGCGCGGCTGATCGAGCTGAGCCGCAAGGGCAACGGGGTGGTGGGCTGGAACCTGGAGGCCGAGGAGATCTCCAACGGGCTGGGCTGCACCGCCACCGAGAGCCGTTTCGTACGGGAGCCCTGGTGGCGGTCGTAGGCACGCGCGCGCGTGCGCGGGTCCGTCTCAGCGGGCCGGCGGGAGGAACTCGGGCTGGTCCAGGATCCGCAGCCAGCTGCCGTCGGGCTGACGCCGGACGACCTGGGCCCGCGCGCCGGCGCCGTCCCCGGGCGGGGTCGAGGTGAGGGCGGTGTCGCCGTTCACCAGGGTGGGCAGCGGCTCCTCCGGCTCGAAGTGCGGCCGGTGGGCCAGCACCTTCGCCCACAGCTCGCGGATCGCCTCCCGACCGACCGTCAGCTCGCCGGGCGGGTAGGCCAGCACGGCGTCCTCGGCGTAGAGCGCGGCGACGCCGGCCGCGTCGCCGGCGTTGGACCGCTCGACGAAGAGACGGGTGATGTCCTCGGGGCGCATGGCCTTCTCGTACTCCTGCACGACTTCCTCCTGGGGCGCTTCCTGGTCGTTCCCGGTGTCTCCAGCCTCGCGCCCGGCCGATCAGAAGTCCAACAGATGGTTCTCCTGCCTACTAGAATCTCCAGTCATGGACCTGAGGCAGCTGGAGTACTTCGTCGCGGTCGCCGAGGAACGGAACTTCACCCGGGCCGCCGAGCGGGTGCACATCAGCCAGTCCGGTGTCAGCGCGCAGATCCGGCGGCTCGAACACGAGCTGGGCGCCGAGCTGTTCGACCGGTCGGCCCGCGCGGTGACCCTCACGGTCGCCGGGGAGGCCGCCCTCGCGCACGCACGCGCGGCACTGGCCTCGGCCGACGCGGTGGGGCGGGCGGTGGACGAGGTGACCGGCCTGGTGCGGGGCCGGCTGACCGTCGGCATGGTCGCCGGCTGCACCCTCACCCCGCTGTTCGACGCCCTCGCCGCCTTCCACCGGGCGCACCCCGGGGTGGAGGTCCTGCTCCGGGAGGACGACTCCGACCGGCTCGCCGACGGCGTCCGGAGCGGCACCCTCGACCTCGCGCTCCTCGGGGCCGCCGCGACCACCCCCGACGGCCTCGACGCGCTCACGCTCGTCAGCGAGGGACTCGTCGCGGCCGTCCCGCCCGGCCACCCCCTGGCCGGCCGGTACGCCCTCTCCCTGCGCGACCTGACGGCCCACCCGATCGTCTCCATGCCCCCCGGCACCGGGCTGCGCGCGGTCCTCGACCGGGCGTGCGCCGCACAGGACCTCCGCCCGGCCATCGCCCTGGAGGCGGGCGCGGCGGACGCCATCGCCGGCCTCGCCGTCCGCGGCCTCGGCGTCGCCGTCCTCAGCGCGTCGATGGCCGCCCCCTACGCCGACCGCCTCACCGCCCTCCCCCTCCACGACGTGGACGTCCCCGCCCTCCTCGCCCTGGTCTGGAGACCCGCCCACAGCCCCGCCGTCCGCGCCTTCCTCCCCCACGCCCGCCACGCGTTCGGGTCACCGGGCGGGGCGTGACGGCTCCCCCTGCCGCCAGGGTGCCCTGAGGCCCAGGTGGCGGAGGGCGGAGGTGGCCGCGCCGGCGCCGGACATGCCGTGGGCGCCGGGGCCGGGCGGGGTGGCGGCGGAGCAGAGGTAGACGCCGGGGAGGCCGGTGGCGTAGGGGTCGAGGGCGGGGCGGGCGCCGAGGACGAGCTGGGGGACGTTCTTGGCGCCCGTCAGGATGTCGCCGCCGGCGAAGTTGGGGTTGGCGGCGGCGAAGTCGGCGGGGCGGGTGACGCGCAGGCCGACGATCCGGTCGCGGACGCCGGGCGCGAACTGTTCGAGGCGGGCGAGGACCGCTTCGGTGGCGTCGCCGTCGTAGCCGTGGGGCACATGGGCGTACGTCCACACCGGGTGGACGTCGCCGGCGGAGCGGGTGGGGTCGGCGAGGTACTGCTGGCCGACCAGGACGAAGGGGCGCTCGGGCATCCGGCCGGCCGTCACGTCCCGTTCGGCGCGGACGACCTCGGCGAGCGGGCCGCCCAGGTGGACGGTGCCGGCGCGGCGGGCGGCCTCCGCCCGCCAGGGCACGCCGCCCTCGACGGCGAGGTCGACCTTGAAGGCGCCGGGGCCGCGCCGGAAGCGGCGGTACGCGGCGGCCGTCCGGGGCGGCAGCAGGTCGCCGTACACCCCGGCGACCTGCGCGGGGTCGAGGTCGAGGAGGGTGAGGTCGGCGGGCGGCAGCTGGGTGCGGTCGGTGATCCTGACGCCCGTCTCGATCCGGCCGCCGTGGGCGCGGAGCGCGGCCGCGAGCGCGTCGGTGATGGCGCGGGAGCCGCCCTCGGCGACGGCCCAGCCGGCCGCGTGGCCCGCGGTCAGGATGCCGAGTCCGATGGCCGAGCTGAAGGGCTCGGTCAGCGGGCGGTACGCGTGGGCCGCGACGCCCGCCCACAGCGCGCGGGCGCCGGGGGTGCGGAAGAGCCGGGCGAGGGCGGCGGCGGGCAGGACGGTCGGCAGGCCGAAGCGGGCGAGGAGCAGCGGGTGGTCGGGGAGGCGGAGCAGCGGGCCCATGACGTCCGTGGAGAGGGCTTCCCAGCGGCGTACGGAGGGGCCGAGCAGGGCCCGGTAGCGGGCGGCGTCGGCGCCGAGGCCGGCGGCGGTCTCGGTGACGGAGCGGTACAGGGCGGCGGCGGTGCCGTCGGCGAGCGGATGGGCGCAGTCGATCTCGGGGAGCCGCCAGGTCAGCCCGTACCGGTCGAGGCGGAGGTGGCGCAGGGCGGGCGAGGCGACGGCGAGCGGGTGGACGGCCGAGCAGTGGTCGTGGAGGAGTCCGGGCAGGATCGCCTCGTCGGTGCGGGTGCCGCCGCCGATCGTCTCCGCGGCCTCCAGGACCGTGACCTCGACGCCGGCCGCGGCGAGCAGGGCGCCGGCCGCGAGCCCGTTGGGGCCCGCGCCGACGACGACGGCGGTCGGGACGGATCCGGCGGGCCGGGCGGGGCGGGGGCGCTCGCTGCTCATGGGGCGAGTCTGCCGGGGTGCTCGCGGGGCGCGCACACCGGGTCAGCCGGTGACGATGCCGGCCACCAGGTTGATCGCGGTGGCGAGGATGCTGGCGCCGAAGACGTAGGACAGGAGGCAGTGGCGCAGGACGACCGCCCGGATACCGGGGTCCGAGACGTTCGTGTCCGAGACCTGGTAGGTCATGCCGAGGTTGTACGAGAAGTACAGGAAGTCGGTGTACCGGGGGCGGGCGTCGGAGTTGAAGTCGATGCCGCCCTCGGGCGGCCGGTGGTAGAGGTAGGCGTACCGGGTCGCGTACATGAGGTGGAGCGCCGCCCAGGCCATGAAGACGCCCCAGAGGGCCGTCGCGGCGGCGGCGCGGTCGTAGCCGGAGTCGACGAGGAGCAGAGCGACGATGGCGACGAGCCCGCAGAGGGCCGCCCCGACCACCGCCAGTTCCTCGACGACCGGCCGGAACTCCTCGCGGCGCAGGGTGCGGCGGGTGGTGGCGGCGTCCATCGGCCACAGCACGATCCAGCCGGTGACGACGAAGAAGGTCTCGGCCGTGGCGATCCCGGCGAGGATGCCGAGCGCGGTGTCGGCGAGGGCGCCGGTGACGGCCCCCGCGGCGGTGCCGAGGACGGCGGCGCCGGCCAGCCGGGGGACCGCGTACCGCCACGACCAGGCGCGGAGGCCGCTCATGCGCCGAGGACGACCACGGCCTCGTCCGTGTACGCGAAGAAGGTCAGGGTCTCGTGGAGGTACAGCTCCACGGTGTCGGCGTCGTGCCGGGTGTAGCCGATGGAGACGTCCTGGCCGAGGCGGAGTTCGAAGTCGCCGCCGCGCGTGGAGAGCACGAGGCCGCCCCGGAGGGCGGGGGCCCAGATCGGGGGGCCGTCGAGCATGCGGGCGAGGTGGGCGGCGACGGGGTAGCCGTGGTCGGAGGTCTCGCTGACGGACCGGTACTCCTCGGCGCCGAGGAGGAGTGCGTACGGGCCGTCGACGCCGGCCAGTCTGAGGGCGGTGAGGGCGCGGCTGACGGCGTCGGGGTAGTCGGGGGGTTCGGCGGGGAGTGCGACGGCCGGGTTGGAGGAGGCGGCGCGCAGGCCGCGGACGCCGGCGGCGTCGTAGCCGTCGAAGACGGTGCGGTCCTCGGCGAGGGCGAGGGTGCGGGCGGCGTCCTTGACGGGCTGCCAGTCGGAGTCCTTGGCGCCGCGTTCGACATCGTCGACGGCGGAGCGGTCGACGGTGAAGGGGACGAAGAGCTCGACCAGCGGGCGGGCCTCGCGCAGCCGGGCGCGGACGCCGTGGGCGGGGGCTTCGAGTTCGGTGAGGTGGCCGGTGCCGACGGCGGCGAGTCCGGCGCCGCCGGGGTCGGGCACGTCCACGACGCGGCGGCCGGCGACGTGGCGGCGGAAGGTGCGGCGGGCCTCCTCCTCGATCTCGGCCCAGGCGGCGGGGGTGACGGGGGCGAGTTCGCGGTGCAGGTTGCTGGTGGGGGCGGGCGTGCCGGGGAGGCTGGTCATGACGCCGGGGCTCCTTTCAGGCTGCCGATGCCCAGGGAGAACCCCGGGTGGACGGCTTCGGCGGGCACGGGCTCGGGCTCGGGCTCGGTGGCGCTCTCCCGTGCCGCTCCGGGGGCGGGGAGGTCGTCGAGGAGGGTGGCGCTCGGGACGAAGAAGAGGCCCCCGGTGACGGCGGTGGAGAAGTCGAGGATGCGGTCGGTGGTGCCGGGCGGGTCGCCGAGGAACATGTTGCGGAGCATCCGCTCGGTGACGGCCGGGGTGCGGGAGTAGCCGATGAAGTAGGTGCCGAACTCGGCGGTGCCGAGCCGTCCGAAGGGCATGTTCTGGCGGACGATCTGCCGCTCCTCGCCGTCCTCGTCCTCGACGGTGTTGAGGGCGACGTGCGAGTCGGGCGGTTTGACGTCGTCGGGGAGTTCGACGTTGTCGGCCTTGGAGCGGCCGATGACGCGCTCCTGCTCCTCGGTGGGGAGGGCGTTCCAGGCGGTGAGGTCGTGGAGGTACTTCTGGACGACGACGTAGCTGCCGCCGCGGAAGTCCGGGTCCTCGTCGGCCACGAGGACGGTGTCGGCGGCGGCGGAGCCGGTGGGGTTCTCGCTGCCGTCGACGAAGCCGAGCAGGTCGCGGTCGTCGAAGTAGGTGAAGCCGTGGACCTCGTCGACGACGGTGACGGCGTCCCCGAAGCCGTCGAGGACGAGCCGGGCCAGTTCGAAGCAGAGGTCGGCGCGGCGGGCCCGCAGGTGGAGGAGCAGGTCGCCGGGGGTGGCGGGGGCCCGGTGCCGGGGGCCCTGGAGCGGGGTGAAGGGGTGCAGTTCGCGGGGGCGGGGGCCGCCGGCCAGCCGGTCCCAGGCGTCGGAGGAGATGCCCGCGACGCAGGCGAGGGCGTCGTCGCGGGCGCGGAAGGCGACGGAGCGGGTCAGTCCGGACAGTCCCTGGAGCCCTTCGCGGACATCGGCCTCGCGGCCGGGCGCGACGGTGAGGGTGAGGAAGAGGGCGGCCTTGGTGGGCGGGCCGAGGACGAGCTGGGGGACGGGCTGGGGGACGGCCATGCGACTCCCGTCGGACGCGGGGAACGAAGGTCAGAGGCGGGTGAGAGGGGCGAGCGGCAAGGACAAGAGAGAGTAAACAGGAGCAAATCGGCGCCAGCGTATCCACGGCGGGACGCGCCCGCAGCCCGTCGCCGTCCGGCCGGCGGCCGTCCGGGGCCCGGCTGGCGGCCGTCCGGGGCCCGGCTTAGCCTGCCGGGAGGGGGCCGTACGTGATCCCGCGCGCCCGGTGCGCCGGAAGGGTGGCAGGCCCATGAGCCTCGACCGAGCCAAGCAGCAGGACGACGGCGTGGAGCCCCGCGTGGGCCCGGTGCCCGACGGGGAGCCGGAGGTCCGGCCGTACCACCACCCCGCCGCCGGCTGGGGCGCCGCGAAGAGCGTGACCCGGTTCATGCTCCGCGAGGGCGCCCTGCCCGTGGACGGGCCCCGGGCGATCATGAAGATGAACCACGAGCGCTCCGGCTTCGACTGTCCCGGCTGCGCCTGGCCCGACGACACCAAGGGCCTCCATCTGGACATCTGCGAGAACGGCATCAAGCACGTCACCTGGGAGATGACCCGCAAGCGGGTCGGGCGGGAGTTCTTCGCCGCGCACTCGGTGACGGAGCTGGCCGGATGGTCCGACTACGCGCTGGAGAACGAGGGCCGGCTCACCGAGCCGATGGTCTACGACCCCGACACCGACCACTACGTGCCGATCGGCTGGAAGGACGCCTTCGAACTGGTCGGAAGCGCCCTGCGCGGGCTGGACGACCCCGACCAGGCGTCGTTCTACACCTCGGGGAGGCTCGGCAACGAGGCGACCTTCCTCTACCAGCTGCTCGCCCGCGAGCTGGGCACCAACAACCTCCCCGACTGCTCCAACATGTGCCACGAGGCGAGCGGGCGGGCCATGCAGGCGTCCCTGGGCACCGGCAAGGGCACGGTGGACCTCGCCGACTGGGAGACCGCCGACGCGCTCTTCATCCTCGGGGTCAACGCCGCCTCCAACGCGCCCCGGATGCTCACCGCCCTCGCCGAGGCGTACGACCGGGGCGCGCAGATCGTGCACGTCAACCCGCTGGTGGAGGCCGCCGCGACCCGCGCGATCATCCCGCACGACTTCAAGGACATGGCGACCTTCCACTCCACGCCGACGTCCACGCTCAACCTCCAGGTCCGCATCGGCGGCGACATGGCCTTCGTACGGGGGATGGCCAAGGCGGTGCTCGAACAGGCGGCGTCCGACCCGAAGGCGCTGGACCGGGAGTTCGTCGAACGCCACACGGACGGCTTCGAGGAGTACCGGGCCGTGTGCGAGGCCACCCCGTGGGAGGAGATCGAGCGCCAGTCGGGGCTCTCCCGCGAGGAGATCCTCGCGGCGGCGCGGGTGTACCGGGAGGCGGACCGCTCCATCATCAGCTGGTGCCTCGGCGTCACCCAGCACGAGCACGGCGTCGACACGGTCCGCGAGATCGTCAACCTCCTGCTGCTGCGCGGCAACCTGGGCCGCGAGGGCGCGGGCCCCTCCCCCGTGCGCGGCCACAGCAACGTCCAGGGCAACCGCACCTGCGGCATCGACCACCGTCCCGCCGACGCCTTCCTCGACCGGCTCGCCGAGGTCTGCGGGATCGACCCGCCGCGCGCCCACGGCCTCGACACCGTGCGCACCGTCCGGGCGATGGCCGACGGGGACGTGAAGGTCTTCGTCGCCATGGGCGGCAACTTCGCGCTGGCCGCGCCCGACACCCCGGTGACGTACGAGGCGCTGCGGAACTGCGAGCTGACCGTCCAGGTGAGCACCAAGCTCAACCGCAGCCACGTGGTGCACGGCCGGCGGGCGCTGATCCTGCCGTGCCTGGGCCGCACCGAGAAGGACCACCAGCGTAAGGGCGAACAGGTCACCTCGGTCGAGGACTCGATGAGCATGGTCCACCTGTCGCGCGGGATGAAGAAGCCCGCGTCGCCGCACCTGCTCTCCGAACCGGCCATCGTCGCGGGCATGGCGCGGGCCGCGCTCCCGGAGAGCGCGACGCCGTGGTCCTGGTACGTGGAGGACTACGACCGGATCCGGGACGTCATGGCCCGGGTGCTCGACGGCTTCGAGGACTTCAACCGGCGGGTGCGGCTGCCGCTCGGCTTCCGCATCAAGCAGCCCGCGCGCGAACTCGTCTTCCTCACGCCCTCGGGGAAGGCCGAGTTCTCCTCCGCCCCGCTGCCGGACGTCGTCCCGGAGCCCGGCACGCTGGCCCTGGGCACGATGCGCTCGCACGACCAGTGGAACACCACGATCTACTCCGACGACGACCGCTACCGGGGCGTGAGCGGGCTGCGCACCCTGGTCTTCATGAACCGGGCCGACATGCGCGAGCGGGGCATCGCGGAGCTCGCCCCGGTGGACATCACGGCCACCGCCCGCGACGGCAGCCGGCGCTCGCTCCACGGCTACCTGGCGGTGCCGTACGACATCCCGCGCGGCTGCGCGGCGGGGTACATGCCGGAGATGAACGTGCTCTGCGCGCTGGGCGACTACAGCACCCAGAGCGACCAGCCGATCATGAAGCACCTCAAGGTCGTGATCGAGCCGGCGGGCTGAGCACCGGGGGCGCGGGGAGGGGCACGGGACCCGGGCCGGGGGCCGTACGCGCCTCCCGGCCCGCGGCCGCCAGCAGCCGCAGGAGGCGGTGGGCGCGGCGTTCGGCGCGGGCGAGTTCGGCCGGGTCGGCGCCGGCCGGCCAGAGTTCGCCCGCGGCGGCCTCCTCGGCCTCGCGCAGCTCCACGACGGCCGCGGCGAGACGGGCCTGGAGCACCGCCGGGGCCTCCGCCGCCCGCCCGGCCGCGAGCGCCTCGCGGGCCTGCGCGGACGCCAGGACGCAGGCGGCGAGCGCCCGGCGGAGCCGGACCGCCGCCCGGTCGTGCACGACGGCCAGGGCGCACAGCAGCGCGAGCAGGATGCCGAGGAGGCTGCCGAGGGCCCGGTCGAGGACGAGCGCCCCGGTCCGTTCGGCCGGCGCGGCCAGTTCGGTCAGGAGCAGGGCGAGCGGGGTGAGGAAGACGACGCCGAGGCCGTAGTTGCGGGCGACGGCGTACTCCAGGAGGAACTCCAGGGCGACGGCCGTCCCGGCGAGGGCGAGCGGTCCGGGGCCCAGCCCCAGGACGGCGACGGCGAGGACGAGCCCGGCGGCGGTGCCCAGGGTCCGCTGGACGGCCCGGCGGCTGGCGGTGCGGACGTCGACCGAGTGCAGGACGGCGGCGGCGGAGACCGCCGCCCAGTAGCCGTGCCCGAGGCCGAGCCCGAGCGCGACGGCGCCGGCCAGTCCGGTGCCGAGCACCATCCGCAGCGCGGGCACCAGCGGGGCGGGCGCGGGGCGGGGCGTCCCGTGCGGGCGGCAGACGGCGGACGGCGGCGGGAGCGGCGGCCCGCCCCCCGGCGGGCGGCGCGTGAGGGCGCGGGCGTGGGCCCGCAGCGCCCGGGCCGTCCGGGCCGGGTCCTGGTGCGGCGGCCGGCGGCGGCCGGTCCCGACGAGCAGCTCCCAGCAGAGGTCGGTGAGGCGCAGGGCGGGGTCCGGCTCCCCGGGGCGCCGTGGTGCCGCCCGCCGCGTTCCGGGCACGCCCCGCGCCCCGGGCGTCCCGGCCGGTCCTGGTGTCGTCGGCGGCCCGGGCGGGCCCGCCGTCCCCGGCGTGGCCGGGGTCTCCCGCCTCACGGGCGGGCCCGGAGGGCCGAGGGTGCGGTACGCCTCCAGGACGGCGGCCGTCGCGCGGTGGCGGGCGGGCGCCGGGTCGGTGCCGGCCGCCTCGGCGTCGAGCAGGGCGGCGACCGCGTGGAGTGCGGTGGCCGCCGCGTGCCGCCGGGGGCCGTCGCGGTGGGTCAGGCGGCCGGCCAGCGCGCCGAGCCAGGCCGCGGCCGCGCCTCCGGCGGCGAGCAGGGTGCGCGGGAGCACCTCGGCGGGCGCGGGCGCGCCGTGCGCGGCGACGGCGAAGGCGAAGAGCAGCATCACCGCGCCGAGCCCTCCGAGGCCGGTCCGGTCGCAGGAGAGCTTGGCGGCCCCGGCGACCAGGGCCGTGGCCACGACCACGAGGAGCGCGCCCGCTCCCCCGTCCTGCGGGCGCAGGCCGGCGCCGAGGGCGGAACCGGCCGCCACGCAGAGCGTCATGGCGACCGCGACGGCCGCGAGGACGCGGGGGCGGCGGGCGTACGGCATGCGGCGGCCGAAGGTGGTGGTGAAGGAGCCGAGCATGGCGAAGACGGCGTCGCCGGGGCGGCCGGAGAGGACCGGCGGCAGGGCGGCGAGGGCCGTGACGAGGGCGGCGCGCAGGGCGAACGGCAGGGCGTCGTCCGCCCGCTGGAGCGCGAGTGCGCCGCGCGGCGAGAGGACGCCGCGCAGGGAGGCCGCGGGGGCCGTTCGGTGGAGGGGCGGGTGCCGCACCGTTCGGCCTCCGGTTCCTTCTCCGTCCGGCCGTCCCCGGTCGGCGGCCGCTTTCCCGAAGACTCTCCCCGCATTTCGCCGCACGGTCAAACAGGCCTTTCCGATCACCCGATCGGCCGCGCCTGTCAACCCCCTTCTCGAATATTCAACCGAGCAGGTCAGCAGTGTGGGAAATGGGAATCGGAAAGGTTTTCCGATAGGACCGTGGAATGCTGCTGCGCCAACTCGAATACCTGGTCGCCCTTTCCCGCGAGCGTCATTTCGCCCGCGCCGCGCGGTCCTGTCACGTCTCCCAGCCCGCGCTCTCGGAGGGGGTGCGGAAGCTGGAGGAGGAGCTGGGCGTGCCGCTGGTGCGGCGCGGGCGGGCGTACGAGGGGCTGACGCCCGAGGGCGAGCGGATCGTGGAGCGGGCGCGTCGGATCCTGGCCGACCGGGACGCCCTCGCGCACGAGGCGGGGGCGCTGCGCACCGGTCTCTCCGGGCGGCTGCGGATCGGCGCGGTGCCGACGGCCTCGGGGGCGGTCGCCCGGCTCACGGGGCCGTTCTGCGCGGCGCACCCGCTGGTGACCGTGGAGGTCCGGGCCGGTCTGCGGTCGGCGGACGTGCTGGGCGGGGTGCGGGACTTCGAGCTGGACGCCGGGATCACGTACCTCCACCGGGACCCCGGCGGGGAGTTCCGCGCCGTCCCGCTGTACGAGGAGCGGTACGTCCTGCTCACGGACGCGTCCGACAGTCTGGTGTCCGGCCCCACGGCGACCTGGGAGGACGCGTCGCGGCTGCCGCTCTGCCTGCTGGACGGGTCGATGCAGGGCCGGCAGGTCCTCGACGAGGTGTTCGCCGGGGCGGGGCTGCGGGCGGCGCCCCGGCTGGAGACGGACTCGGTGGCGGCGCTCTTCGCCCAGGTGCGGGTCGGCCGGTGGGCGAGCGTCGTGCCGTACGCGTGGCTGCACGTCTTCGGGGTGCCGCCCGGCATGCGGGCGGTCCCGCTGACCGCGCCCGAGCGGGCGGTCCCGGTGGGTCTGGTGGTGTCGGCCCGCGAGCCCGCTCCGGTGCTGGCCCGCGCGCTGTCCGGGCTGGCGGCCGGGATCGACGTGGCGGGGGCGCTGGAGCACCTGCCCGGGGAGGCGTGACGGGGCACCCGCGCGGCGCCGGAGCGGGCGCGGGTGCCTCGGGGGCGGTGCGGCGCGTCAGGCCGCGGCCGGGGCCGCCTCCGTACCGCCGGAGGCGCCTCCGGGAGCGTCTCCGGGGCCGCCCTTGCGGACGGTGCAGTGCAGGGTGTCGTCGACGACGTCGGCGACGATGGTGTCGCCGGGTTCCGCCTCGCCGCCCAGGAGGAGGGAGGCGATGCGGTTGTCGAGTTCGGTCTGGATGGTGCGGCGCAGCGGGCGGGCGCCGAACTCCGGCTGGTAGCCGTGGGCGACCAGGAGCTTGGTGGCGGCCTCGGTGACCTCCAAGGTCATGCCCTGGGCGTGGACGCGGTGCTTGCTGCGGTCGAGGAGGTGCTCGACGATCTCGGTGAGGTCCTTCTCGGTGAGGCTGTGGAAGACGATGATGTCGTCGATGCGGTTGAGGAACTCGGGCAGGAAGCGGCCCCGCAGGTCCTCCATCAGCTCGTCCTTCAGCTCGGCCGCGTCGCCCTCGTGGGCGAGGATGCGGTGGGCCCCGATGTTGGACGTCATGATGACGACGCAGTGGCGGAAGTCGACGGTGCGGCCCTGGCCGTCGGTGAGCCGTCCGTCGTCGAGGATCTGCAGCAGGGTGTTGAAGACGTCCGGGTGGGCCTTCTCGACCTCGTCGAAGAGGACGACGCTGTACGGCTGGCGGCGGACCTTCTCGGTGAGCTGGCCGGCCTCCTCGTAGCCGACGTATCCGGGCGGGGCGCCGACGAGCCGGGCGACGGTGTGCTTCTCCTGGAACTCGCTCATGTCGAAGCGGATCATCCGGTCCTCGTCGCCGAAGAGCAGTTCGGCGAGGGTCTTGGCGAGTTCCGTCTTGCCGACGCCGGTGGGGCCGAGGAAGAGGAAGGAGCCGACGGGCCGGTTCTCGTCGCCCATGCCGGCGCGGTTGCGGCGGACGGCCTCGGAGACGGCGGTGACGGCCTCGTCCTGGCCGACGATCCGGGCGTGCATCTCCTCCTCCAGCTTGAGCAGCCGCTCCTTCTCGCTGGTGGTGAGCTGGGCGACGGGGATGCCGGTGCGGCGGGAGACGATGTCGGCGATGTCGGAGGCGGTGACGGAGACGACGCCCTCGCGCCGCTCCTCGATGCCGGCGAGTTCGCCCTCGACCTCGGCGATCTCCTCCTTGAGCTGCTTGGCCTTCTCGAACTCCTCGGCGGCGACGGCCTGGTCCTTCTCGCGGCGCAGCTTGGCGAGCCGGTCCTCGCGGCTGATCACCTCGGTGGAGCGGCCCGCGCTGCGGAGCCGTACGCGGGCTCCGGCCTGGTCCATGAGGTCGATGGCCTTGTCGGGCAGGAAGCGGTCGCTGATGTACCGGTCGGAGAGTTCGGCGGCGGCGGCGAGGGCGCCGTCGGCGAACCGGACCTGGTGGTGGGCCTCGTAGGCGTCCCGGAGTCCTTCGAGGATCTGGATCGTCTCCTCGACGGTCGGCTCGGGGATGAGGACGGGCTGGAAGCGGCGTTCGAGCGCGGCGTCCTTCTCGATGTACTTGCGGTACTCGTCGATGGTGGTGGCGCCGACGACGTGCAGCTCGCCGCGGGCGAGGGCGGGCTTGAGCATGTTCCCGGCGTCCATGGAGCCCTCGCCGGTGGCGCCGGCGCCGACGACGGTGTGCAGTTCGTCGATGAACAGGACGATCTCGCCCTCGGACTTCTGGACGTCCTCGATGACCTTCTTGAGGCGCTCCTCGAACTGGCCCCGGTACTGGGCTCCGGCGACCATGCCGGAGAGGTCGAGGGAGACGACCCGCTTGTCCTTGAGGGTGTCGGGGACCTCGCCGGCCACGATCCGCTGGGCCAGGCCCTCGACGATGGCGGTCTTGCCGACGCCGGGCTCGCCGATGAGCACGGGGTTGTTCTTGGAGCGGCGGGAGAGGATCTCGATGGTCTGCTCGATCTCCTCGGCGCGGCCGACGACCGGGTCGAGCCTGCCGGCCTTCGCCTCCTCGGTGAGGTCGCGGCCGAACTCGTCGAGGGTGGTGGCCGGCTGCTGGGACTTCGCGGCGGGGGCGGTGGTGTCGCCGCCGCGGGCGGCCTGGTCGGTCACCCCGCGCAGCTTGGAGACGTCGAGGTCCTCGGCGCGCAGGAAGCGGGAGGCGCCGGAGTCGGCGTCGCCGAGGAGGGCGCCGAGGATGTGCTCGGGGCCGATGTACGAGACGCCGGCGGCCTGCGAGGTGGCGTGGGCGAGCGCGAGGGTCCGCTTGGCCGCGGGGGTGAGGCCCGGCTCGGCGGAGGGCTCCTCGGACTCGTGCGGCAGCACCTTGGCGATCCGGTCGGCCAGCCCGTCGGGGTCGACGCCGGCGCGCGCGAGGAGCCTGCGGGTGGGCTCGACCTGGGTGGCGGCCCACAGCAGGTGCTCGGTGTCGAGGTCGGTGGTGCCGTCCGACACCGCCTTGGCGGTGGCGGTGTTGAGGAGCTCGTGGGACGACTCGGTGAGGAGGCGACCGATGGGGACCCGCTGGACGGCCGGCGGCGAGGACGCCGGGGACATTCCGAAGAAGCGGTTCAGCAGGTCGCCGAACGGGTCGGAGGGACCGAAGGAGGAACCAAACGCCATCGACATGTCTGCGCTCCTGAAAGGGCATGGGGGGTCACCCACACTGAAACCCGCCCGTTCCGGCTCCGCAAACGGAACGGCCCCGGCGGCCGGAGAACCGGACGGCGCGGGGCGGCACGCGGACGCCCGTACGGCCGGGGCCCGGGCGGCCTTCCCCCCCCGCCCGGCGACGGGGAACGGACCCGCACACGGAGGGCCGAACGGCACGGCCGCCGACGGGGCGGGGGGGCGCGGGCCGCCCGACCGCCTGACCGCGGGCGCGGGAGCCGGCGCACGCGCAGGCCGTAGGGCCGGGCGCCCGGCCACAGGCGCTGGTCGCCCGGCCGCGGGCCGCCCTCTCGCCCCGCCCTGTCCCCCGGGCCCGTCCTGACCGTCGCCCCGGCCCTCGCCTCCTCGGTCGTCCGGCCCTTCACCCTCCCCCCGCCCCCGCCCCCGCCGCTCCCCTCCTCCCCCTACGATCGGCGGATGACCGCGCCCGAGCCGCCGCTGATCCGTCCCGCCGTCCCGGCGGACATGGAGGCCGTCGCCTCCCTCTACGCCCACTACGTCCTCCACACGGTCGTCACCTTCGACGAAACGGCGCCGCCCGTCGCGTACTGGCACGAGCGGCTGGCGGACCTGACCGGCCGGGGCCTGCCGTTCCTGGTGGCGGAGGTGGCGGGCCGGGTCGCGGGCTACGCGTACGCCTCGCCCTGGCGTCCGAAGCCCGCCTACCGGCACTCGGTGGAGAACTCCGTCTACCTCGCGCCGGAAGCCACGGGCCGGGGCCTGGGCACCCTGCTCATGCGCCCCCTCATCGCCGCCTGCGCCGAGGCGGGAGCGCACCAGATGATCGCGGTCGTCGCGGACTCCGGCACGGCCGCCTCGCAGGCGCTGCACCGCCGGCTCGGCTTCACCGAGGCGGGCCGGCTCAGGGCGGTCGGCCACAAGCACGGCCGCTGGCTGGACACGGTGCTGCTCCAGCTCACGCTGACGGAGGGGTCCGTCCCGGCGCCGTAGACGCACTCGGCCCGGTGGGCGTGGCCGTGCCCGGCGGCCGCGGGTCGCTCACGGGGTGGTGGTCCGCTCCGTGCGGCCGAAGGCGAGGTGGAGGACGCGCCGCCAGTCGACGGCGGGCGGGGGCGCCACGACGCCCGGCCGGTCGCGCGGGACCTGGACCCGCAGCGCGCCGACGCGGAGGGTGCAGACGACGGGGGTGGGCATCCGGAGCGCCTCGCCGTCGACCGCCACGGGGATCTCCTCCCGGTCCGCGGCGGTCACCTCGACGCGGTGGGCGCTCAGGACGGTCAGGCCGCTGGACTGGGAGCCGCGCACGGCCAGTTCGGCCGCCTGTCCGGCGTCCTCCACCCGGATGCCGAGCACTCCCAGTTCCCCGTCGTCGAGCCGGGGGCGGCGGCCGGCCCCGCTGAGCTCGTCGGGGGAGAAGTAGGGGTTGTTGCTGACGAGCAGTGCCTGCTGGTCGTCGAGGGGCTCGCCGTCGACGAGGGAGTCGAGCCGTCGCACGCCGTCGCCGAGGAGCAGGTCCGGCATGAGGCTGAGCGCCGTGCCCGCCTTGTCGTCGCGGTACTCGGGGCGCTGCACGACGTCGGCGTACACCCCGAAGGAGACGGTGTTGACGAAGGCCCGCCCGGAGACGTCTCCGAGGTCGATGCGGAGTTCCTCGCCGTCGGTCAGGGCGTCGAGGCAGCGGGCGGGGTCGTTCCGGTCGAGCCCGAGGTCCATGGCGAGGTGGTTGCGGGTGCCGGCGGAGATCACCAGGAAGGGGAGGTCGTGCTCGGCGGCGACCGCCGCGACCAGCGCCTGGGTGCCGTCGCCGCCGGCGACCCCGAGCAGGTCCGCGCCGTCGGCCACTGCCTCCCGGGCCAGGGCGGCGACGTCGGCCGGTGCGGACGGGTCGAGCAGGATCACCCGCGCGCCCAGCTCCTCCGCCCGCGCGACGAGCCCGAACTTCTCGACCTTCCCGCCGCCCGACTTCGGGTTCATGATCAGCACCGGTCTGCGCGGCCTGGCCGCCGCGGTCGCCTTCTGCGGCCTCTCCGGCCGTGACCGGCGCAGCGCGGCCCGGGCGCAGAACAGGGCGAGCGCCCAGCACAGGCACAGGGCCAGTGCGGTCGGCCACAGCCCCTCGTAGGCGAAGAGCACCACGACCCCGGCGGGGGCGAGGACGACGAGGAGCGCCCCGATCAGCCGCAGCGGACCACGGTGCGCCACGAACCACCAGACGCCGACGGCGCAGAGGACCAGCCCGAGCAGCCCGGCCCCGATCACCAGGAGACCGCCCTCCCCCAGGGCCAGTACGAGCACGGCCAGCGAGCCGACCACGGCCAGCAGGGCCAGTCTCGCCAGCAGCCGTGCGGCCGCCGGGGCGCCGGTGCCCGTCTCCCGCGTCGCGCCCATGCGTGCCTCACCCGACCCTCTCGCCCCCGAGCCCAGCCCGAGGCACCAGCCTGCACGCCTGCGGGGCGGGCGGCATCCCGGCGGGTCCACGCGGATGAGGCGCCCGCGAGCCCCGGGCCGTCACGGCGGCCGCGCCGATCAGTCCGGCGTCGAGGGCCAGCGCGGCGGGCACGACCGGGACGTCACGGGTGAAGTCGAGGACGGCGCAGGACTTCAGGTGGTGGCGCAGCGGCCCGAACAGCACCTCGCCGGCCTGGGAGACGCCGCCGCCCACGACGACCAGGTCGAGCTCGACGAGCG
This sequence comes from Streptomyces sp. NPDC058758, assembly GCF_042746075.1. Taxonomy (NCBI): domain Bacteria; kingdom Bacillati; phylum Actinomycetota; class Actinomycetes; order Kitasatosporales; family Streptomycetaceae; genus Streptomyces; species Streptomyces sp. NPDC058758. Next base: position 41,887 of record NZ_JBHYPS010000017.1, read on the forward strand.
CGGCCGTCGCCGCGATGCCGGCGGCCAGGGCGCGGCCGGCCCGGTCGAAGGCGGCGAGCGCCCTCAAGTCGCCCGCGCGGGCCGAGGCCGCGACCTCGCGGGCGGTGGCGGGAAGGCCCGCCGGGGGCGTCCAGCCCGCTTCCAGGGCGTGGGCCGCGATCGCCGTACCGCTGGCGTAGCGCTCGACGCACCCCCGGGCGCCGCACGGGCACACCGGCCCGTTCTGGTCCACGGTGATGTGCCCGATATGACCCGCGTTCCCCGTCGTCCCCGCGTGGACGGAGCCCCCCAGGACCAGGCCGCCGCCGACCCCGGTCGAGACGACCATGCACAGGGCGTTCGCCGCGTCCTTGGCCGCACCGATCCAGTGCTCCGCCGCCGCCATCGCGACCGCGTCGCCGACCAGCACCGGCTCAACGCCGCGGGGGACGGCGGGATGGCTCCGCACCCGCTCCACCAGGGGGAAGGAGCGCCAGGCCGGGATGTTCACCGGGCTCACCGTGCCGGCGAAGGTGTCCACGGGGCCGGCGCTCCCGATCCCCAGGCAGGACAGCGACGCCCACTCGGGCCGGGCGGCCAGCTCGTCCACCACCGAGGTCACCGCGGCCATCAGCGCCTCGGCGGACCCGCGCGCGGGCGTCGGCCGCTGCGCCCTCACCACCACGCGCCCCTCGGCGTCGACCAGCGCTCCGGCGATCTTCGTACCGCCGATGTCCAGCGCTCCGTACACCGTCCGCCCCGCCTCTCCACCACCGTCCGAACCGTGCGGAGCACTACTCTGCCGACGGATGACAACGTTGTCCAGCGAGGAACGGATCCGGTCGGGCAAGGGGAGGAAGGCGGGCGGCCGGGCCGGCGCGGGTGGCGGCGCGCCGGCCCGGGGTCCCGTCGCGGCCGGTCAGCGGCGGACGCGGGGCATGCCCAGGCCGATCCAGGAGATGATCTCGCGCTGGATCTCGTTGTTGCCGCCGCCGAAGGTGAAGATGACGGCGGAGCGGTAGCCGCGTTCGAGTTCGCCGTGGAGGACGGCGCCGGGGGAGCCCTCCTTGAGGGCGCCGGCCGCGCCGACGACCTCCATGAGGGCGGCGTAGGCGTCGCGGCGGGCCTCGGAGCCGTAGACCTTGACGGCGGAGGCGTCCTGGGGGGTGAGGGTGCCGTGGTGGACGGCGTTGACCATCTGCCAGTTGAGGAGCTTCATCGCGTCGAGGCGGGCGTGGGTGCGGGCCAGGGTGCGGCGGACCCAGGGCAGGTCGAGGACGCGCCGGCCGTCGGAGAGGAGGGTGCCGTCGGCCCAGCGGCGGACGTCGTGGAGGGCGCGGATCGCCATGGTGCCGTGGGCGGCGAGGGTGACGCGTTCGTGGTTGAGCTGGTTGGTGATCAGCCGCCAGCCCTCGTTCTCCTCGCCGACGCGGCGCGTGACGGGGACGCGGACGTCGTCGTAGTAGCTGGCGGTGGTGTCGTGCGAGGCGAGGGTGTTGATCACCGTGCAGGAGTAGCCGGGGTCGCTCGTCGGGACGAGGAGCATGGTGATGCCCTTGTGGGGGGCCGCGTCGGGGTCGGTGCGGACGGCGAGCCAGACCCAGTCGGCGGTGTCGCCGTTGGTCGTCCAGATCTTCTGCCCGTTGACGACGTACGTGTCGCCCTCGCGCACCGCGCGGGTCTTCAGGGCCGCGAGGTCGGTGCCGGCGCCGGGTTCGCTGTAGCCGATGGCGAAGTCGAGCTCGCCGGAGAGGATGCCGGGCAGGAAGAAGGCCTTCTGCTCGTCCGTGCCGAACCGCATGATCGTCGGGCCGACGGTGTTCAGCGCCATGAGCGGCAGCGGGACGCCCGCCTGGGCGGCCTCGTCGAAGAAGATGAACTGCTCCATGGGCGTGAGCCCGCGCCCGCCGTACTCGACGGGCCAGCCGACGCCGAGCCATCCGTCGGCGCCGAGGCGGCGGATCGTCTCCCGGTAGAAGCGCTTCTGGGCGGCCGGGTCGCCGTAGCGGCCGTGCACGTCCTCGGGGACGAGTTCCGCGAAGTAGGCGCGCAGTTCGGCGCGCAGGCGGTTCTGTTCCGGCGTGTACTGCAGGTGCATCCCGGCCTCCCGTGACGGCTGTCGGCGTCGGCGTCCTCGGCACGACGGCGGTCACGGTAGAACGTGTTCCACAAATGTGGAAGGCCCGGGGCGGCGCCGGGTGCAGCACCGCCCCGGGCCCCTGCTCGTACGGGGGTCCGCGGAAGGACCCACGGGTCTCGCGGGTGTCTACGGAAGGAGTTCGTCCAGGGAGGCGCGGCCCTTCTCCGCCATCCTGCGTTCGGCCCAGGCCAGCGTCTGGGGCGTCACGTCGCGGCCGGAGGCGAGCACCACGTCCTCCGCCGTGAACTCGCCCTCCGAACCGGAGTGCAGCAGCCGGTCGGGGGTCGGTACGTCCCCCCGGGACTTCTCGTCGGGCTCAGCGTTCATGCCGTCTCCTCCATGCTTCTGCGGGTGGGTCCCGGCACTGGCCATTGTCGTGTCCGGCCCCGCGCCCCGCATCCGGGCGCCCGGCGCGGGTCCGGCGCCCTCCGCCGCCCGCCGCAGCAGCGCGGCCGCCTCCGCCACCGGGAGCGCCCGGCCGGCCGCGTACGCGTCGGCGTACTCCCCCTCGGTGAGCCCGGCCCGCACGGCGGACCCGGCGCCCCGCCGGATCAGCTCCTCGGTCCGGGAGGTGTACGGGCGGAAGCCGCCGCCCCGCCCGCCGGCGTCGTGGGCGTCGTACGCGCCGAGGAGCAGGGCTCCCGTGCGCGCGTCGCCGGGGCCCGCACGGCCGCCTAGCGCCCACGCGCCCGTGGCGAGCTGGGCGACGAGCAGGTACGGCGCCACCAGGTGGGCCAGCGTCTCCAGGTCGTCGACGGCGCGGCCGAGCCGGGCCAGGGCGCGGTCGTGGGCGCCGTCCAGGCAGTCGACCCAGGCCCGCATCCCGCCGACGAGCCCCCAGAACAGGGCGGGGGTGTGGTCGCCGAACTCGGTCTCGGCGCGGCCCAGCTGCTCCTGCGCGAGACCGGTGCGGCCGGTGTGGGCGTAGTGCTGGGCCAGCAGCAGCCGGCCGCTGCCGGCGGCCTCCGCGCCCCAGCGGGCGGCCTCCTCCGCGGAGCGGACGAGGAGCCGTTCCGCCTCCTCGTCGCCGTCGGGGCGGAGCCGGAGGCGTACGGCGGCGAGGCGGGCGGTGAAGACCGGCACCTGCGAGCGGGCGCCCGCCTCCCCGGCCGCGGCGGCGGCCCGGCCGAGGTCCCCGGCCGCCTCGGCGAGCCTCCCGGCGCGTTCGTACGCCTCGCCGCGGGCCGCGAGGGACTCCGCGATGCCCCAGGCGTCCCGCGCCTCCTCGAACAGGGCGAGGGCCTCGGCGGCCTCCTCGGGGCCTTCGCCGGCCAGCCTGGCCCGCATGAGCAGCGCGAAGGCCAGGTCCCAGGGGTCGCCGTCGGCGCGGCAGGCGTCGACGAGGAGGCCGAGGGTGGTGTCCAGGCCGGTGAGCCCGCCGGTCATGAGCCGGGCGAAGAACCAGACGGTGCCGGGCTGCCGGCAGGTCTGCGGCAGGCCGGGCCGGTAGGCGGCGGCGATCCGGTGGAGCCGGTCGCGGACCCGGGCGTCCTCTTCCATGGCGGTGGCGCCGGACCCGCCCTGGGCGGCGAGCGCGTACAGCCGGACGCCGCGCCTGGCCTCCCGCAGCCGCTCGCCCGTCCAGGGCGGCGGCACGTCGTGGCAGCGGCCGGGGAAGGGCTCGGCGGGCCGCACGGGCGGGTCGAAGGGGTCGGGGCCGAAGCGGCCGGCGGCGGCGGTCCAGGTGCGGGAGTCGTGCTGGTGGTTGCGGAGCTGCCAGAACCAGGCGAGGGAGTGGACCAGGCACAGGACCTCCTGCTCCTCGCCGGCGGCGACGGCCGTCCGCAGGGCGGTCCGCAGGTTGTCGTGCTCGCGCTCGAAGAGGGCGAGGGCGGTGGCCTGGCGGGGGCCGCGGAGCGCGGGGTCCTGGGTGCGGGCGAGTTCGCGGTAGTACGTGAGGTGGGCCCGCTCGACCGCCGCCCGCTCCCCCGCCTCGTCCAGCCGCTCCCCCGCGTACTCGGCCACCGTCTCCAACAACCGGAACCGCATCCCGCGCTCCCCCGGCGCCGCCACCACCAGCGACTTGTCCACCAGCGCACCCAGCACGTCCAGCACCTCCGCGCCCTCCGGCCCGGCACACACCGCCTCCGCCGCCTCCAGATCACACCCGCCCGCGAACACCGCCAACCGCCGCAGCACCGCCCGCTCCGGCCCCTCCAACAGATCCCACGACCAGTCCACCACCGCCCGCAACGTCTGCTGCCGCGGCAGCACCGTCCGCGCCCCCGACGTCAGCAACCGGAACCGGTCGTCCAGCCGCTCCGCGATCTGCCGCACCGACAACACCCGCAACCGCGCCGCCGCCAGCTCGATCGCCAACGGCAGCCCGTCCAGCCGCCGCACGACCTCCCGCCCCGCCGCCACGTCCCGCTCCACGTCGAAACCCGGCCGCGCCGCCGCACCCCGCTCACCCAGCAACCGCAGCGCCGTCGCCTCCGGCAACGGCCCCAGCGGCCGCAACCGCTCCCCCGGCACCCCCAGCGGCTCCCGGCTCGTCGCCAGCACCCGCACCCCCGGACACCGGGCCAGCACCGCCTCCGCAAGCCGGGCCGCCGCCCCCACCACGTGCTCGCAGTTGTCCAGGAGCAGCAGCATCCGCCGCCCCGCACAGTGCTCCACCAGACGCGACAGCGGATCGCCGCCGAGGAGTCCGTCGGAGCCGCGGAGCATCGTCTCGCGGGCGCCGAGGGCGGTGAGGACGGCGCCCGGGACCTCCGACTCCTCGCGCACGGCCGCGAGTTCGGCGAGACGGACGATGCCTTCGCCGTCGTACGCCTCCGCCGCCTCCAGGGCCAGCCGGGTCTTGCCGACGCCGCCGGGCCCGAGCAGGGTCACCAGCCGCGCGGACGGCAACTCGTCCGAAAGGGCCGAGAGTTCCTCCTCGCGGCCGATGAAGGAGGTGAGGCGGGCGGGGAGCGCCGGCTCCCGGCGGGCGGGGGCTTCGGGGCGGGTCCCGGCGAGCAGCTCCCGATGGAGGGCGCGCAGCTCGGGCCCGGGGTCGGCACCGAGCCGGTCGGCCAGCGTCCGGCGCACCTCCTCGTACCCCGCCAGCGCCTCCGCCGCCCGCCCCGCCTCCCGCAGCGCACGCAGCCGCAGCACCTGCACGGACTCGTCGAGCGGCCGGTCCGCGCAGAGCGCGGTCAGCTCGGGCAGGACCTCGGCGGCCCGGCCGAGGGCGAGACCGGCGGCGAGCCGGGCACGGCGGGCGTCCGCGTGGCGTCGCTCGACGCGCACGACGAGCGGGTCGGCGGCGCGGTCGGGCAGGTCGGCGAGGGCAGGCCCCGACCAGAGCCCCAGCGCCTCGTCGAGGAGCGCCACCGCACGACCCGCCTCCCCCGCCGCCAGCGCGGCCGACCCCTCGGCGGCGAGCCGCTCGAAACGGAACAGGTCCACGTCCTCACGGGCCGCGCCGAGGCGGTAGCCGCCCGGTTCCGAGACGACGGCCCCGGCGCCGAGGGTCCGGCGGAGCCGGGCGACGAGGGCCTGGAGCGCGGCGGCGGGCTCCTCGGGGGCGGTGGTCCCGTCGGCCCACACCCGGTCGGCGAGGGCGGCGGCCCCGACGGTCCGGCCCCCCGCGGCGGCGAGCGCCGCGAAGAGGGCGGCGAGACGGGCGCCCCGAACGGGCCCCTCCGTGCCGTCGGCGCGGCGGGCCCGGCCTGGGCCGAGGACGCGGTAGGTGGGCTGCACCGCCCCATTCTGCCCCGGCCGCCCGAGCCCCCCGCCCTCCTCCGGCCCTCCCGGCCGCCGGGCCGCGCACCTCCGCCCGGCCGGCCGACCAGGGGCGGTACGGACTCCGCGCGGCGGATGGTCCGGGGCGGTACAGCTCCACGCGGCCGGTGGTCCGGGGGGCCGTACGGCTCCGCCCGACCGGTGGCCCGAGGGCCGATGCGGCTCCGCCCGACCGGTACCCCGGAGCCGCCCCTATGGCCCACCCGACCGACAGCCCCGAGGGTGGGGGCGGGGTGGTTCGGGCGGTGCGGTTCCGCCTCCTCCGGGCGGGGGCCGGTGCGCCGCGCCGTGTCGCAGGCATGGCGTCGGCGGGGTGCGGGTTCGACAATGGGGGGGATGACCGATGACGATCCGCGTGCGCGCGATGGCGGGATCGGGCCCGCCGAGTGGCTCGCCATGAACCGGACCGGCAGCTTCGACTGGGATCTCGACACGGGCACCATCGATGTCGACGCGTCCGGGCTGCTGGTCTTCGGTGTGCCCCCGGAGGGCTTCGACGGGCGGCCGACGAGCCTGGTGGCGCGGCTCGACCAGGTGGAGCGGATGCGTCTGGACCACGTGGTGCGGGCGGCGGTGACCGGCGGCCACACCTCGTACAGCACCCACTTCCCGATCCCGCAGGACGACGGGACACCCCATTGGACGCACGTGCTGGCCCGGATCCTGCGGGACGGGGACGGGCGGGCGCACCGGATCGTGGGGGCGGTGCGGGACACCACGGCCGAGGTGTCGCACGCGGCCTTCGTGCAGCAGCTGGAGAAGCGCCGCGAGATGCAGACGAGCATCGTGGAGCGGACCACGCACGCCCTGTCGCGGGCCGTCACGGTGGACGACGTGACGGCGTCGCTGACGGGGCCGGGCGGCCTGGCGCGGCTGGGGGCGGACGGTCTGGCGCTCGGTCTGGTCGAGAACGGCTCGCTGAACGTGATCGCGCTGAGCGGGGACTCGCTGGACGTGCTGGACGGGCTGCGGACCCGGCGGCTCGACCGGGGGCTTCCGCTGGCGGAGGCGGTGCTGAGCGGCCGGCCGCGGTTCGTGTCCTCGTTCGCCTCGCTGGGGCGGGACTTCCCGGAGCTGGCGCCGTATCTGGAACGCCTGCCGTTCCGGGCCGCGTGCTATCTGCCGCTGGTGGCGCAGGCGCGTTCGCTGGGCGGCATGGCGCTGTTCTACCGCGGCCGGACGGCGTTCACGGCCGACGAGCGGAACCTGGCGCTGGGGCTCGCCGCGATCGTCGCCCAGTCGCTCCAGCGGGCGATCCTCTTCGACGAGGAGCGGGAGCTGGCCACCGGGCTCCAGGAGACGATGCTGCCGCGCCGGATCCCGGAGATCACCGGCGGGGAGATCGCGGTCCGCTACCACGCGGCGTGGAGCGGCCGGCAGGTCGGCGGGGACTGGTACGACGTGATCGCGCTGCCGCGCGGCCGGGTCGGGGTCGTCGTCGGTGACGTGCAGGGCCACGACACCCACGCGGCGGCCATCATGGGCCAGCTGCGGATCGCGCTGCGGGCGTACGCGGGCGAGGGCCACGCCCCGTCGACGGTGCTCGCCCGGGCCTCCCGCTTCCTCGCCGAGCTGGACACCAACCGCTTCGCGACCTGCACCTACGCGCAGGTGGACCTGGCGAGCGGCACGGTGCGGGCGGTGCGGGCCGGGCATCTGGGGCCGCTGATCCGGCACACCGACGGGCGGGTGGGGCAGCCGAAGCTGCGCGGCGGCCTGCCGCTGGGGCTCGCCAGCGTGTTCGGCGAGGAGGAGTTCCCGGAGACCCGGCTCGACCTGGTGCCGGGCGAAACGCTGGTGCTGTGCACGGACGGGCTCGTCGAGCAGCCGGGCACCGACATCGAGGCGGGGCTCGCGGCCCTGTCGGAGGCGGTGAGCAGCGGTCCGCCGCAGGCGGAGGCGCTGGCCGACCACCTGTCGGAGCGGCTGTGGGAGCGGTGGGGCTCGGGCGACGACGTGGCGCTGCTGGTGCTGCGGCGGAGTCCGGACCCGGGCACGCAGCGGGCGCCGCGCATCCACCAGTACATCCACCAGGCCGACCCGCAGGGCCTGTCGGACGCGCGGGCGGCCGTGGGTCAGGCGCTGCGGGACTGGGGGATGCCGGAGATCGCCGACGACGCCGAGCTGTTGACGGGCGAGCTGCTGGTGAACGTGCTGCTGCACACCGAGGGCGGCGCGGTGCTGACCCTGGAGGTGCTGCCCGAGCCGGTGCGGCGGGTGCGGCTCTCCGTGCAGGACCGGTCGAGCGCCTGGCCCCGGCGGCGCACCCCGGGCGAGGCGGCGACCTCGGGCCGTGGGCTGCTCCTGATGGACGCGCTGGCCTCGCGCTGGGGCGTGGAGCCGCGCGGCGAGGGCAAGGCGGTGTGGTGCGAGATCGGGCCGGCGCCGGTGCGCGCGGACGTGTCGGCGCCGGGCGGCTGAGGAGCGGGTCGCGGCCCCTGCGCCGGCGTTCCGGCGTCGGGGTGTGCCGGCGCTCCGGCGTGGCGGTGCCGGGCCGATCGCGTTCCGCGCGGGAGCGAGCGCGGGAGCGAGCGCGGGAGCGCGGGAGCGGCCGGCGCGACCTGGGCGGCGCCGGCTCGTTGAGCGGTCCGTGAAGAAGCGCACCCTCCTGCTGTCCTCGCTCGGGATCGTCCTCGCCGCCGGCGGGCTGACGTGGTGGTACGCCGCCGAGGTCGCGGCGCACACCGACGTCATCTCCTGCTTCTGCGCGTACGGGCGCGAGGACGCGGCGCACGTCGCCGCCGACTCCCGTGCGCTGGTGGCGGGGACGGTCGGGGAGGTGTGGACGTACCGGCGGCCGGGCGGCGGGGGCCGCGCGGAGGAGCGGGTGGTCCGGGCCCGTCTGTCGGTCGACACCCGGTTCGTGCACCGGGATCCGCTCCGCGGCCGGTTCGCGCCGGGGAGCACCGTGGAGGTGGAGCAGGTCGCCGGGGAGCACGAGGAGTTCTGGGCGACGCTGGAGCCGGGCGGCCGCTATGCCGTGTCGCTGTCCCCGCTGAGGTTCACGGGGGAGTCGTCCTACGACGCGGTCGCGGTGGAGGAGCTGCGCGGCCGGGCCCCGGGCGACGCGCGGTGGCGGCGCGCGGTCGCCGAGGCGGAGGGGCTGGAGAACCCGTGCACGCGGCAGGACCGGGAGTTCCGCGAGAACTACGGGGCGGACGACGTGGTGCGGGAGTGGTTCGCGTGACGTCCGCCGGGCGGTGTCAGGCGCGCTGCCAGACCGTGGTGGCGTTGCAGAACTCCTTGATGCCGTGGCCGGACAGCTCGCGGCCGTAGCCCGAGCGCTTGACGCCGCCGAAGGGGAGCGCCGGGTGGGAGGCGGTCATGCCGTTGACGAAGACGCCGCCGGCCTGGAGGTCGCGGACGAAGAAGTCGACGTCCTCGTCGCGCCGGGTCCACACGTTGGAACTGAGCCCGAACGGCGAGTCGTTGGCGACGGCCACCGCCTCCTCGGCGTCCCGCACGGCGTAGACGGTGGCGACGGGTCCGAAGGTCTCCTCCTGGTGGATCCGCATGGCGGGGGTGATGCCGGTGAGGACGGTGGGCCGGTAGTACCAGCCGCGGGCGAGCTCCGGCTCCTCGGGGCGGTGGCCGCCGCAGAGGGCGGTGGCGCCGAGGCGTACGGCGTCGTCGACGAGTTCCTCCAGGTCGGCGCGGCCCTTCTCGGTGGCGAGCGGGCCGACGTCGGTGGACTCGTCGAGGGGGTCGCCGACGGTGAGGGCGTTCATGGCGGCGGTGAAGCGTTCGGTGAAGTCCTCGTAGACGTCCTCGTGGACGATGAACCGCTTGGCGGCGATGCAGGACTGGCCGTTGTTCTGCACGCGCGCGGTGACGGCGGTCTTCACGGCCCGGACGATGTCCGCGGAGGGCATCACGATGTACGGGTCGCTGCCGCCGAGCTCCAGGACGGTCTTCTTGACGACGTCCCCTGCGACGGCGGCGACGGCCCGGCCGGCGGGTTCGCTGCCGGTGAGGGTGGCGGCGGCCACCCGGGGGTCGCGCAGGACGTCCTCGACCTCGGCGGAGCCGATGAGGAGGGTCTGGAAGCAGCCGTCGGGGTAGCCGGCGCGGCGGAAGAGGTCGCCGAGGTAGAGGGCGGTCCTGGGCACGTTGGAGGCGTGCTTGAGGAGTCCGGTGTTGCCGGCCATGAGGGCGGGGGCGGCGAAGCGGATCACCTGCCAGAGGGGGAAGTTCCAGGGCATCACGGCGAGGACCGGGCCGAGGGGCCGGTAGTGGACGCGGGCCCGGTCGGCGCCGGAGTCCCGGACGTCGCTCTCGGCCGGGTGCTCGTCGGCGAGCAGTTCCTCGGCGTGCTTGGCGTACCAGCGCATGGTCTTGGCGCACTTGCCCGCCTCGGCGCGGGAGGCGGTGAGCGGCTTGCCCATCTCCAGCGTCATGGTGCGGGCGATGTCCTCGGTGTCCTCGTCGAGGAGCGTGGCGGCGGCGCGCAGCAGCCGGGCCCGTTCGGCGAAGGGGGTCGTGCGCCAGTGGCGGAACGCCTCGTGGGCGGCCGCGATCCGCCGTTCCACCTCTTCCGGCCCGTGGGCGTCGTAGGTGCGCAGCGTCTCGCCTGTGGCGGGGTTCACCGTGGCGATGGCCATGGCCTTCTCCTCATGCGTCGGCCCCCACGGGAAACCTCCCGCTTCCGGGGCCGGCGCGCAAGGGGGGCGGGTGCGGTGGGGTGACGCACGCGCGCGTGGCTCAGCCGGAGGACGTCGAGACGGCCCTGGACCGGCTGCCGTGACGCACGCGCGCGTGGCTCAGCAGAGGAGCCAGGCGAGGGCTCCGTCGAGGTGGGCGAGGAGGACGGGGTCGCGGTACGCCTCGGGGGCGTGGCCGAGGGCGGTGAAGAGGAACCGGCCCCGGTCGACGGTGCGGCACCAGGCGAGGGGGTGGTCGTCGCCGAGCGTGCCGCCCTCGTACGCGGTCTCGTCGGCGCACAGCAGGACGTGGACGCCCGAGGCGCGCGGGTGGGAGGTGTACTCGTACCACTCGTCCGTCCACTCCCAGCGGGGCGGCAGCGGGGCGGAGGCGGGGTGGCCGGCGTCCTCGACGAGGACGGCGCCGGGCTGGAGGGGCGGGTGGCCGGCGAAGCGGGTGCCGAGGAGGTCGCCGTAGAAGGGCCAGTCGGGTTCGGCGTTGGCGGCGGCGTGGACGGCGAGCAGGGCGCCGCCTGCGCGCAGGTACGCCTCCAGGGCGGTGCGGCCCTCCGGGGTGAGGACGGTCCCGGTGGTGGAGAGCAGGACGACGAGGGCCCGGCCGGCGAGCCCCGCGCCGGAGAAGGCGGCGGGGTCCTCGGTGGTCTCGGCGGTGAGGCCGCGCGCGGCGGCGAGCCCGGCGAGGGCGGCGGCCCCGTCGGGGATGGACGCGTGCCGGTACCCGGCGGTGCGGGTGTAGACGAGGACGTCGGCGGTGGGCACGGGAGGCTCCTGGGTCGGGGGCGTGTGAAGGGGCCTGAAGGGTAGGGGGTCGGGGCGTGCGGGGAGGTCCGACGGCGTCGGGGGTGCGGGGGAAGCAGGGGAGTAAGCGCTTTCTTTCCGCTCGGTGCGACCGTAACCAGCGAAAACCCCGCGCCGCAAGCCCGGCGGCTCGGGCAGACTCGCCGCATGACGACGACCTCCGCATCCCGCCCCGCCCCCCTCCGGCTCCACGACGCGGCCCGGCGGGCCCTCGCCCACGTGGAGGCCCGCTCGTCGGGGGCCCCGATGGACCCGGCGCTGCGCGTGACGCTCAACTTCCACCCGCACTTCCTGGACCGGCTGGCCGACGAGGGCGTCTACCGCTCGCAGTTCGTGACCGGCACCAGCAACGGCGGGCTCACCGCCCGGCCCGGCGGCGACCGCTGGAACTGGGAGAGCCGCATCTTCGGCGGCGCGTACGACGAGGCGCCCGCGCACGAACGGCCGGTCTACGGCGCGCTGGACTTCCGCCGCCGCCCGTACGGCGCCGCGCCCCGCTTCGGCTCCGCACACCTGCGGCTGACGCCGGAGGCCGCCGCCCGGACCAGCTTCTGCTACCCCGACAGCTTCCTGGAGCCCGCGGACTTCGGCGTGGCGTCCCGGATGGCACTGGTGGCACTGGCGGAGGCCGACGAGAGCGACCCGCTGGACGACTACGTCGAGGCGCAGGTGCACGGACCGGTCGAACTGGCGCGGGACGTGGAGGCGCTGGTCCTGGACCCCAGCCACCGGGGCACCGAGGTGGAGGAGGCGGCCCGCCGCCTGCCGTGCCCCGTCGAGTGGCACGGCGGCTTCCGCCTCTCCGTCGCCGAACTGCGCCGCCACCCCGACTTCCGCGGTCCCGAGTACGTCGAACTGGGCGCCCGCATCGCCGTCGACGGCCACCTGGACCCGCGGATCGTCCAGGACGCGTCCCTGTCGGGGGCGTACGACCCCCAGGACGTCAAGCGGGTCTGGCACTACCTGGCCCGCTTCGGCGCCCCGAACGCCTGACCCGCGCCTCCCGCCCCGGTAACCGCGTCGGCCCCTCGGTGCCGCGCCTCCCGCCCCGGTAGCCGCGCCGACCGCCCGGTGCCGCGCCTCCCGCTCCGGTGCCCCCGCCGGTCCCTCCGGTGCCCCCGCCGGCCGAGGAGCCGACCGGGCACCGGGGCCCCGCGGCCCCGCGGCCCGGCGGAACCCCCCCCGGTGCATTGATGTACCGGATACGCGGCTGTATCTTTTCGGCTCGCCGCGCACCCACCTCCGCATCCCTGGAGTCGCCATGAGCACCGTGCCGCCCGCCCTCGCCGCCGCCGTGGGGCCGCTGCCCGACGGGGTGGAGCTGCCGCTCCCGCCGAGCTTCGGGAGCGTCGAGGAGGAGCGCAGGTACCGCAAGGAGCAACTGGCCGCCGGGTTCCGGATCTTCGGGCGGTTCGGGTTCTCCGAGGGGGTGGCCGGGCACATCACCGTCCGCGACCCGGGCGACCCGGACGCCTTCTGGGTCAATCCCTTCGGCATGAGCTTCGGCCAGATCAAGGCCTCAGACCTGATCCTCGTGGACCACGAGGGACGGGTCCTGGAGGGGCGCCGGCCGGTGAACCGGGCCGCCTTCGTCATCCACTCCCGCGTCCACGCGGCCCGCCCCGACGCGGTCGCCGCCGCGCACTCGCACTCGCTGCACGGCAAGGCGTTCTCCAGCCTGGGCATCCCGCTCGACCCGATCACCCAGGACGCCTGCGCCTTCTTCGAGGACCACGGGATCTACGACGACTACCGGGGCGTGGTGAACGAGACCGAGGAGGGCGAGCGGGTCGCCAAGGCGCTCGGCGACCACAAGGCGGTGATCCTGAAGAACCACGGGCTGCTGACGGTGGGTCACTCCGTCGCCGAGGCGGTCTGGTGGTTCGTCACCATGGAGCGGTCCTGCCAGGCGCAGCTGCTCGCCATGGCCGCCGGTACGCCGCAGCTCATCGACCGGGAGACGGCGCTGCTCACCCGGGGGCAGATCGGCGGTCACCTGGCCGGCTGGTTCCAGGCCCGGCCGCTGTGGGATCAGATCACGGCGTCCGACCCGGACCTCTTCGACTGAGGCGGCGGCGCGGGCCGGGTCGAGGCCTCCAGGAGCGGGGGCAGGAACTCCCGCTCCAGGTCGCCCGGCGGCAGCGCCTCCGGCTCCACGTAGCTCTGCGCGAGGCCGCCCTCGCGCAGGGCGATGAGGAGCCGGGCGAACCGGTCGGCGTCCACGGTCAGTTCGCGGCCCGCCCGGCGCAGCACCAGGGTGAGGCCGCGGGCGATCTCGGCCCGCAGCCGCTCGTCGTGCCGGGCCAGCACCCAGGCGGCCTGCGGGTCGCGGATGGCGTGCAGGGTGAACTCGGTGGTGACCAGGTACCAGTCGCGCTCGTCCGGCTCGATCGTGGCGGCCAGTTCGGCGAGCCGCGCGAGGGTGTACTCCTCCGCGGCGAGGGCGTCGATGGACGCGGCGAGCCGGGCCACGGTGCGCTCGCTGTGCTCGTCGAAGAGGGCGAGGAAGAGTTCTTCCTTGCTGGCGAAGTTCGAGTAGTACGCGCCCCGCGTGTAGCCGGCGCGCTCGCAGACCTGCTCGATGGTGGTGGCGTGGAAACCGTGCTCGGCGAAGGCCTCCAGCGCGGCCTTCAGGAGCGCCGCCCGAGTGCGCGGCCGCCGCCTCGTGACGCCCTTCGGCACGTCCGCCTCCCTTGTCCGTCCGGCGCCGCTCCCCGCGCCGCCCGGCGCCCACCCTACCCGCGCCCGGCGCCCCCGCCCCCGGCTCCGGCGCCGGGCGGTCCCGGGCCCCGGCGGATAGGATTCACGCATGGGAGAGCGGCCGGTAGCGCCCGCCGCACCCGGCCTGGTCCTCCTCGTCGACGGCGTCACGACACGGATGGACCCGGGCCGCGTCTACCGCGTCGGGCGTGATCCCACCAGCGACGTCGTGCTCGCCGACGCCCGGGCGTCCTGGCACCACGCGGTGCTCCGCGCCGCCGGCGGCCAGTGGACGCTCGCGGACGAGGACAGCACCAACGGCACCTACGCGGACGGCGTGCGGGTGCGGCTCCCCCGGGTCGTCGGCCCGGGCACGGTCGTCCGCTTCGGCCATCCGCAGGACGGCCCCCGCGCGGTCCTCACCGCACCAGCGGACGATCCGGGGGCCGCCGCCCCTGAGCGGCCCGCCGCACCCGTGGGACGGCCCGTGGAGCCCGCCCCGCGTCCCGAGCGGCCCGCGCCCGCGCCGCCCCCTCCCCCACCGCCTTCCGAGACTCCCCCGGTCCGGCCCGCGGCCGACCTGTCCGCAGCCGACCTGGCCGCGGCCGGCACGGACGCCGCGGCCCCGGCGGCCCCGGCGGCCCCGGCGGCCCCGGCGGCCCCGTCTCCGTCACCCTCGCCCTCGCCCTCGCCCTCGGGGGTGTCGCGGCCCGGGGCGACGGGGACCTTCCGGCGGCCGACGGCGGTGCGGCCGCTGCCCGAGCACACCGTGCGGATCGGGCGGGCGCCGGACAACGACGTCGTCGTCGCCGACCTCGTGGTCTCGCGGCACCACGCGGAACTCCTCGCCCGGCCCGACGGGACGTACTGGATCCACGACCTCGGCAGCCACAACGGCACCTTTCTCAACGGCCGTCCCGTCGTCGAGCCCGTAAGGGTCACGGCCGACGACATCGTCGGCATCGGGCGCAGCGCGTTCTGCCTGGCCGGCGGGCAGCTGGTCGAGTTCACGGACACCGGCGAGATCTCGCTCGACGTGCAGGAGCTGGCCGTCACCGTCGACCGCGGCCGCAAGACCCTCCTCGACGGGGTCTCCTTCCCGGTCGGCGAGAAGTCGCTGCTCGCGGTCGTCGGCCCGTCCGGGGCCGGCAAGTCGACGCTGCTCGGCGCGCTCACCGGGCAGCGGCCCGCCGACCGGGGCACGGTCCTCTACGACGGCCGCGACCTCTACCGGGACTACGCCGAGCTGCGCCAGCGCATCGGGCTCGTCCCCCAGGACGACATCCTGCACCTCCAGCTGACCGTCCGGCGCGCCCTCGCGTACGCCGCCGAGCTGCGCTTCCCCGGGGACACCGCGCCCGCCGAGCGCCGCGCGCGCGTGGAGGAGGTGATCGGCGAACTGGGGCTCTCCGAGCGGGCCGACCAGCCGATCCACAGCCTCTCCGGCGGGCAGCGCAAGCGGGTCAGCGTCGCCCTGGAGCTGCTGACCAAGCCCTCGCTGCTCTTCCTCGACGAGCCGACCTCCGGCCTCGACCCCGGCATGGACCGCTCGGTGATGCACATGCTGCGCGGGCTCGCGGACGACGGGCGCACGGTCGTCGTGGTCACCCACAGCGTGCTGAGCCTCGACGTCTGCGACCGGCTCCTCGTGCTCGCCCCGGGCGGCCGGGTCGCCTACTACGGGCCGCCCGGTGACACCCTGTCCTTCTTCGGCTTCGACCAGTGGCCGGAGGCCTTCGAGGCGTTCGAGACGGAGCGGGACCGCGACTGGGCGGGGCAGTACCGGGGGTCGCGCTTCCACCGGAGGTACATCGAGGACGCGACCGTCCGGCCGTACGCCCCCGTGCCCGCCCCCGGCGCGGGAGCCGGGGCGTCGGCGGCTCCCCCGGGCGCGCCGGCCCCGCCACCGAAGGCGCAGAGCTGGGGCGGGCAGCTGCGGACGCTGGTGCGGCGCTACACCGCCGCGCTCGCCGCCGACCGCACCTTCCTCGCCATCATGGTCGCGCTGCCGTTCGTGATGGGCGCCATGGCCCGGGCCCTGTCCGAGGGCAGCCTCAACCCCGAGTCCACCCTGAACGTGCTGCTGATCCTCTGCGTCGGCGGGGTCCTGACCGGCGCGGCGAACGCCGTCCGCGAGCTGGTGAAGGAGCGGTCGATCTACCGCCGGGAGAGAGCCGTCGGCCTGTCCCGTTCCGCCTACCTCGCCTCCAAGGTCGTCGTCCTCGGCACCGTGACGGTGGTGCAGGCGGTGGTGCTGACCCTGGTCGCCCTGGTCGGCGTACCGCTCAACGTGCCCGACGGCAGGGGCGTCCTGATGCCCCCGCTCGTCGAGATCACGCTCGCCGTCGCCCTCCTCGCCTTCACCGCGATGATGCTCGGCCTGCTGGTGTCGGCGCTGGTCCGCAAGGAGGAGGTGACGATGCCCCTCCTCGTCCTCCTCGCCATCGTCCAGGTGGTGTTCTGCGGCGCCCTGCTGAACGTCCGGGGGACCCCGGTCCTGGAGCAGCTGGCCTGGCTGGTGCCGTCGCGGTGGGCGTTCGCGGCGATGGGTGCGACGATCGACATCGGGGCGGTGGCGCCGAGCGAGAAGACCGCCGATCCGCTCATGGACCACACGGCGGCGGCCTGGCTCTTCGACATGGGCATGATGGTCGTGCTCTGCCTGGCCCTCGGTCTCGCCGTGTCCCGGTTGCTGCGCCGGCACGAACCCGTCGTGATGCGGCGGTGACCGCGATCAGGAGGTGAGGCGGTGAGCGTTCCCGGCCCCGGACCGGACTTCGGATCCGGATCCCCTATGCCGAATCCGAATCCGAATGCCGGATCCGGTCTTCCGGACCACGGGTCCCCCGTGCCGGACGTCGGATCCGACGTCCTGTACGCGGTCGACTTCCGCCCCACCCACGTCGTCCCGCGCGGCGGCCTCTCCGCCTGGCAGGCCCCCGACCCGGGGTATCCGACGGTGCCGCTGGACGCCTTCCTGCCGGTGCGGCTCATGGAACGGGCCGGTGACTGGGGGCGGGTGCTCTGCTCGAACGGCTGGTCGGCGTGGGTGGACGCGCGGCTCCTGGTCGCGGTGCCCGACGATCCCCCGGCGGCGGGCCCCGCGCTCGCCCGCACGGCGGATCCGCGGCCGCTCATCGCGCGGGCCGAGGACGCCCTGGGCCGCTACCGGCGGGCCGTGGAGGAGCTGGCGGCGGGGCGGGCGGACGGGGAGGTCTTCCGGCGGCGGACGCGCGGGCTGCGGGTCGGGATGGTCGTCGATGGGGAGTCGGTGTGGCTGTACGACGCGGAGCACGAGCGCTGGGTGTTCTGCGACGGGGTGGGCCTGACGACGTACGCGGCCTCCGCCGGCCCGTCCCGGACCGCCGCGCCGGCTCCGGGCCCGCGCCCGGCCCCGGAGCCGGTTTCCGAGCCGGCGGCGGAGGCGGAGCCCGTACCGGAGACCGGACCCGCACCCGTCGCGTACGAACCGACGCAGGTGGTGCCCCAGGTGGATCCGGCGGAGGGACCGGCGGAGGCCCGGGCGGCGGAGGCGGAGCCCGTACCGGAGACCGGACCCGCACCCGTCGCGTACGAACCGACGCGGGTGGTGCCCCGGGTGGATCCGGCGGCGGCCGCCGGGCCGCCGCCCACCCGGATCGTCGACCGGCCTCCTGACGCGGAGGACGGGCGCTGATGGCGGGCGCGGGCGGCGGCGGGGCGCGGGACGCCGGGTTCCCGGCGGGGCGGCCCTCGGGGCTGGCCGGGAAGGAGATCGCGGGCTACCGCGTGGAGGCCGAGATCGGGCGCGGCGGGATGGCCGTCGTGTACCGGGCGCGGGACCTGCGGCTGGACCGGACGGTCGCGCTGAAGCTGCTCGCGCCGGAGCTGGCGCGCAACGACACCTTCCGGAAGCGGTTCGCGCACGAGTCGCGGGTGGCCGCCTCGATCGACCACCCGCACATCGTGCCGGTCTTCGAGGCGGGCGAGACGGAGGGGGTCCTCTACATCGCGATGCGGTACGTGGCCGGGCAGGACCTGGTGGCGCTGCTGGCGCGGGAGGGCCCGCTGCCGCCGGCGACGGCGGGCCGGATCGCGGCGCAGGTGGCGTCGGCGCTGGACGCGGCGCACGCCCACGACCTGGTCCACCGGGACGTGAAGCCGGGGAACATCCTGGTCGCGGAGGGCACCGACCGGGACCATCCGGAGCACGTCTACCTGACCGACTTCGGGCTGACGAAGAAGTCGCTGTCGCTGACCGGGTTCACGACGGTGGGCGAGTTCGTGGGCACGCTGGACTACGTGGCGCCGGAGCAGATCTCGGGGAAGCCGGTGGACGGGCGCTGTGACGTGTACAGCCTGGCGTGCGTGGTCTTCGAGACGCTGGCCGGGGTGCCGCCGTTCCGCCGGGACACCGACTGGGCGGTGCTGTGGGCCCAGCAGTACGACCCTCCGCCGCCGCTGGCCGAGCACCGGCCGGGGCTGCCGGAGGGGGTGGACGCGGTGTTCGCGCGGGCGCTCGCGAAGACGCCCGAGGAGCGGTACGGGACGTGCCTGGAGTTCGTCGCGGAGCTGCGGGCGGCACTCGCGCGCGCCGCGGGCGGCGGCCCGGTGTCGGCGACCGGGGCGGGTGCCCGGGCGCCGGGTCCGCCGCCGGAGCCTCCGGCGTGGGCGCGGCCGGTGTTCCGCCGGCGGTGAGGCCGGATCCCGCGCGGCGGGTCCTCGTCGGGTCCTCGTCGCCGGCGGAACACCGGCCCGCGCGGGTGCCCGCGGCCGGTTCAGCCGTCGCGGGGCGGGACCTGGCCCCGGTGCCGCACGCGGGTGGCGAGCAGGCCGGCCAGGAAGCCCGCGACGAGGCCCCAGAGGAGGGCGAAGCCGACGAGGCGCCAGAGGTCGGGCCGGAGGACGACCTCGCCGCCGAGGCCCGCCAGGTCGCCGATGCCGAGGACCGACAGGCCGAAGCGGGCTTCGACGAGGGTGAGGGGCGCGACGGCGAGCATCGTCAGGGCGAAGGCGACGCCGAGGTGCAGGGCGTGCTGCCAGGGCCGGACGCGGGCCGGGGAGCGTACGGCGGCGGCGAAGGCCGCGCCGAGGACGAGGACGGCGGCGATGGGCAGCAGCCACCAGGCGCGGCCGTCCTGGGCGGCGAGCGAGGACAGGTCCACGGTGGACAGGTCGGTGCCGTCGGCGCCGCCGCGCAGGACGGCGTCGAGGATCTGCGGCATGGGGAGGCCGAAGGGGCCGTCGACCGTGCCCTCCCAGGAGCCGCCGATGCCGACGCCGAGGGCGAGCCAGCTGACGTTGGGCAGGCCCAGGAGGAGAACGGCGAAGGTCTCGGCGGCGTGCCCCTTGGTGGCGGCGACGACCAGACCGACGACCAGGCCGACGGCGACGTACGCGAGGAGCAGCAGGAGCATCGCCGAGGCGGCGGGCCGCACGGCCTCCTGGTGGCGGAGCAGGCGGGCGGGCAGGGGGCTGCGGCGGGAGACGAGGAGGGCGACCAGGAGGACGCCGAGGATCCACAGGAGGCCGTAGCCGAGGGTGGGGCCGGCGAGGGCGCGGAAGCCGACGCTGGGATCGGCCGCGTCGATGAGTTCGCCGAAGAGGTCGGCGAGGGGTTCCTGGGAGTCGCCGGCGCCGAGGTCGAGGGGGAAGTCGTGGCGGGCGGCGGCGCAGAGCCCGGCGAGGGCCGCCAGCCACAGGACCGTGACGGCGGCGGCGCGGGCCGCGAGCTCGCCGGTCCTGGCGACCGCGTGGTGGCGCAGGGGGCGGAGGAAGACGGCGCCGGTGACGAGGGCGCCGACCAGGGTGACGGTGAGGGGCATCGCGGTGAGTTCGCCCTGGGTGCCGGCGAGGGAGCCGGCCGAGCCGGCGATCTCGACCTGTCCGCCGGCGGCCATGACGACGACGGCGGCGAGGACGGCGGCGAAGCCCCCGGGCAGGTCGGCCGCGCCGGCGGCCCAGAGCCCGAGGGCGGCGGTGACGCCCATGGCGGCGTAGCCCGCGACGACGGCGGCGAGGGCCTGGAGGGCGATGCGGAGTCCCGCGGGGGGCGGGGCGCCGCCGGGGGCGTCCGGGCCGGTGGCGGGGGGCGGGGTGTGGGGGAGCCGGGTGCTCACCCTGCCCACGCTAGTCCGGCCCGGGCGGCTCCGCCTGCGGGTGCGGTCCGTCCGGACGGCCGGTGGGGACGGGCCACGGTGACGGTGACACTGCGTGAACGTGGGCCCATAGGAGGCATCCCTAACCGGATACGGCTCCGTCAAACGGGCTGTCGGCCGACGATGCGGTAACGCTCCGACAGCGGTGCGAGACGGCTCGAAGGTGTTACGTCGTCGTTATAAACGGAAGATTTGAGCCGTTATCGACGACTTTCCCACCCTCGAATCCGCGAGATGATCGTCCACTCCTCGACCCGGACGCCTCGGGCCATAGCACGGAACACCCCCCTCCGGAACCCCTCGGGACCAGGAAGTTCACGGCTGCGCTGGGTAACTTCGGCGCCCATGACCACAGCTCACACAGCACCGGAACACGTCCGGGCCGCGGCGCCGGTCTCCGCCCGGGACTGGACCGTCGGACGGCCCCGGGTCGGCGACGGCGCCCAACTCTGGCGACTCGCGCGGGAATCCGGGGAACTGGACGTCAACTCCTCCTACAGCTACCTCCTGTGGTGCCGGGACTTCGCCGAGACCTCGGCCGTCGCCCGCGACGCGGACGGCCGGCCGCTGGGCTTCGTGACCGGCTACCTCCGGCCCGACGCGCCGGGGACGCTGCTGGTGTGGCAGGTCGCCGTGGACGCCGCTCACCGGGGCCGCGGCATCGCCGGGGCGCTGCTCGACCACCTCTCGGAGCGCGTCGCCGGCACGTACCCGCTCGACGCCGTCGAGACGACCATCACCCCGGACAACCTCGCGTCGGAGCGCCTGTTCGGCGCCTACGCCCGGCGGCACGGCGCCCGGGTGAGCCGGACGGTCCTCTTCCCGTCGGCCGCCTTCCCGGCGCCCGGCCACGAGGCCGAGGTGCTGCACCGCATCGCGCCGCTGTCCTTCTGACGCCGGCCCCTCCGCCGCCCGGCCCCGCCTCTCCCCCGCTCCTCCCCCGTTCCGCCACCCCCCGTACTGGAGTCCCGTATGACGCTCATCGCAGGATCCGCCCCCACCGTCTTCGAGACCGTCGAGTCGGAGGTGCGCAGCTACTGCCGCGCCTGGCCCACGGTCTTCGAACGGGCCACCGGGAGCCGCCTGTTCGACGAGCACGGCCGTCCCTTCCTCGACTTCTTCGCCGGCGCCGGCTCGCTCAACTACGGCCACAACAACGCCGCGCTCAAGCGCCCGCTCCTCGACTACCTCGGGAGCGACGGCATCACCCACGGCCTCGACATGTCGACGACGGCGAAGCGGCGGTTCCTGGAGACCTTCCGCTCGGCCGTCCTCGAACCCCGCGGCCTGCCCTACAAGGTGATGTTCCCGGGCCCGACCGGCACCAACGCCGTCGAGGCGGCGCTGAAGCTGGCCCGCAAGGTCACCGGCCGCAAGACGGTCGTGTCCTTCACGAACGCCTTCCACGGCATGTCCCTCGGTTCCCTCGCGCTCACCGGCAACGCCGGCAAACGCGCCGGGGCGGGCGTGCCGCTGACGCACACCACGCAGATGCCGTTCGACCACTACCTCGGCGGCAGGACCCCGGACTTCCTCTGGTTCGAGCGGCTCCTGGAGGACTCCGGGTCCGGCCTCGACCACCCGGCCGCCGTGATCGTCGAGACGGTGCAGGGCGAGGGCGGGGTCAACGTGGCGCGCGCCGAGTGGCTGCGCGGCCTCGCCGACCTGTGCCGGCGCCGGGACATGCTGCTGATCGTCGACGACATCCAGATGGGCTGCGGCCGCACCGGCGACTTCTTCTCCTTCGAGGAGGCCGGCATCACCCCGGACGTCGTCACCCTGTCCAAGTCCATCAGCGGCTACGGACTGCCCATGTCCCTCTGCCTGTTCCGCGACGAGCTCGACGTGTGGGAGCCCGGCGAGCACAACGGCACCTTCCGCGGCAACAACCCGGCCTTCGTCACCGCCACCGCCGCCCTCGACGCCTACTGGCGGGACTCCGCCCTGCGCGACCGGACCCTCCGGCGGGCCGCCACGGTCGAGGCCGCGCTGGGCGACCTCGTCCCGGGCTCCGTGCCGCGCGGGCGCGGGCTCGTGTGGGGCCTGGAGTTCCCGGACGGGGAGCGGGCCCGGGCCGTCTGCCGGCGCGCCTTCGAGCTGGGCCTGCTCGTGGAGACGTCCGGGCCGCGCGACGAGGTCGTCAAGCTCCTGCCCCCGCTGACCGTCACCGACGACGAGCTGGACGAGGGCCTCGGCATCCTCGCCCGCGCCGTCCGCCACACCGCCTGAACCCCCTCACGGAAAGGCCAACTTCATGATCGTCCGCACCTTCGCGGAGCTGGAGGACACCGAGCGGCACGTGCGGTCCGCCTCCGGCACCTGGGAGAGCAAGCGCATCGTCCTCGCCCGCGAGCGCGTCGGCTTCTCCCTCCACGAGACCGTCCTGTACGCCGGGACCGAGACCGCCATGTGGTACGCGAACCACGTCGAGGCGGTCGTCTGCACCGCCGGCGAGGCCGAACTCACCGACCACGAGACCGGGACGGCGTACACGATCGTCCCCGGGACGATGTACCTCCTCGACGGCCACGAGCGGCACACCCTCCGGGTCAAGGAGGACTTCCGCTGCCTGTGCGTCTTCAACCCGCCGGTCACCGGCCGCGAGGACCACGACGAGAACGGCGTCTACCCGCTGCTCACCGAGCCCGAGCCCGAGCCCGGGTCCGGACCCGGATCCGGCGGCGCCTGAGCCCCGCCCCGCCCCTCCCTCCGTACGTACGAGAAAGGCCAGCACCGCGATGACCACCGCCCCCGCCCGCCCCGTCGACCCGTACCCGACCCGCGGCACCGAGGAGGCCCTCGTCTACCGCAAGGAGCCCGTCGTCTGGTCCGAGCCCGGCACGCCCGGCCCGTTCTGGCCGCGCGAGCTGGAGGACTACGAGCGCAACGGCTTCTTCGCCGTCGACGCCCTCGTCACCCCCGGGGAGGTCGCCGAGCTCCGCGCCGAGCTGGACCGGCTGGTGAGCGACCCGCGGATCCGCGAGGACGACCGGGCGATCGTCGAGCCCCGTTCCCGGGAGATCCGCTCCGTCTTCGAGGTGCACCGGATCAGCGAGGTCTTCGCCCGGCTCGCGAGCGACCCGCGGCTCGTGGACCGGGCGCGGCAGATCCTCGGCTCCGACGTCTACGTCCACCAGTCGCGGATCAACGTGAAGCCCGGCTTCGGCGCGAGCGGCTTCTACTGGCACTCCGACTTCGAGACCTGGCACGCCGAGGACGGGCTGCCCCTGATGCGGGCCGTGTCGGTGTCGATCGCGCTGACGCCGAACTTCACCACCAACGGCAGCCTCATGATCATGCCGGGTTCGCACCGCACCTTCCTCGGCTGCGCCGGCGCGACCCCGAAGGACAACTACAAGCAGTCGCTGCGGATGCAGGACGCCGGCACCCCGTCGCACAAGGCGCTGACGACCTTCGCCGAGGCGTGCGGGATCGAGCACTTCACCGGCGACGCCGGGTCGGCCGTCTGGTTCGACTGCAACGCGCTGCACGGCTCGGGCGACAACATCACCCCCTTCCCCCGCAGCAACGTCTTCCTCGTCTTCAACAGCGTGGAGAACGCGCCGGAGCTGCCGTTCGCCGCCCCCGTCCGCCGGCCCTCCTACATCGCCGCCCGGGACACCACCCCCATCGGCTGACCCCTCCGCCGGCGCCTCCCCCGCACCCGGACCCCGCCCGGGCCTCCGTGCCCGGGCCCCCGTGCCCGAACTCCCCAGCGAAAGGACGGACATGACCACGCTTCCCTCCCGCAGACACCTCCTCACCCGGGGCGCCCTCCTCGGCGGGGCCCTCGCCGTGCCCGGTCTGCTCGCCGCGTGCAGCCGGACGGAGGCCGGCACCGGCGGCCCCGCCGGTGACGCGGACCTGCTGGCGAGGCTGCGGAAGCAGGGTCACGTCCGGGTGGGCTTCGCCGGCGAGGCCCCGTACGGCTTCCAGGACGGCGGCGAGCTCGCCGGGGAGGCGCCCACCCTCCACCGGGAGATCTTCACCGCCCTCGGCATACCCGAACTCCGGCCCACCCTCACCGAGTTCGGCGCCCTCATCCCCGGGCTGCTCGCCGGACGGTTCGACGTGGTGAGCGCCGGCATGGCCATCACCCCCGAGCGCTGCGCCAAAGTCGCCTTCTCCGAGCCGGAGTTCGTCTCCCCCACCGCCCTCATGGTCCGCGGGGGGAACCCGGAGGGGCTGAGCGACCTGGCGTCCTGCGCGGAGAAGAAGGCCCGCGTCGGCGTCCTGACGGCCGCCGTCGAGGGCGGGTACGCCAAGGCGGCAGGCGTCCCGGACGGGTCCGTGGTGGCGGTGGGCAAGCAGCAGGACGGACTCGACGCCCTGCTCGCCGGCCGGATCGACGCCTTCGCGCTCACCGGCATCTCGCTGCGCTGGCTCGCCCGCACCAACGGGAGCGCCGCCGTGGAGGTCCTGGAGCCGTTCGTGCCGGTGATCGACGGGGTGAAGCGGTACAGCCCCGGCGGCGCCGTCTTCCGCACCGGCGCCGTCTCGCTGCGGGAGGCCTTCGACGAGGAGCTCGCGCGGATCACCGGCGACCCCGCCCGGTACGTCGAGCTGATCGGGAAGTACGGCTTCACCGAGCGCGAGGTGCCGCCGCGCACCCTGCGCACCGCGGAGCTGTGCGCGGGATGACCGGATCCGGCACGGACGTGTTCCTCTCCGAGCTGGGCCGGGCGCTGCCGGGCATCGGCCGGGGGCTCCTGGTGACCCTGGAGGCGACGGCGCTCGGCGCGGCCCTCGCGCTGCTCGTCGCCTTCGCCCTGGGCCTGGCCTCCCGCTCCCGCGCCGTCGTGGTGCGCGGCGCGGCCCGCGTCACCGTGGAGTTCCTGCGGGGCACCTCGCTGTACGTCCAGCTGTTCTGGCTCTTCTTCGCGCTGCCGATGCTCGGCTTCCGGCTGGAGCCGATGGCCTGCGGGGTGCTCGCCTTCGGCCTCAACTACGGGGCGTACGGCGCGGAGGTGGTGCGCGGCTCGATCGCGGCCGTGCCCGCGGCCCAGACGGAGGCGGCGATCGCGCTGGGCATGGGGCCGGGGCTGCGCCTGCGCAGGGTCGTGCTGCCGCAGGCGTACGTCCTGATGGTCCCGCCGTTCAAGAACCTGCTGATCCAGCTGCTCAAGGCGACGCCGCTGCTGTCCCTGGTCACGGTCGCCGATCTCACCTTCCGGATCGACCAGCTGCGGGCGGCGACCGGCGGGACGGCCGCCGCCTACCTGCTGCTGCTCCTGCTGTACTTCGCCGTCGCCGCGCTCCTCGGCGCGGGGATGAACGCGCTGGAGCGCCGGGCGAAGGCGCGGCTCGGCGTCGTGGGGGGCGGTGCGTGATGTGGGACATGGACGCGGCGCGGGCCGCGCTGCCCGTCGTGCTGTCCGGCTTCGGCGTCACGCTGCTGGCGACGGTGCTCGGCTTCGCCGTCGCGCTGGTCGCGGGGCTCGGCGTGGCCCTGGTGCAGCGCTCCGGCGTCCGGTGGGCGGCCCTGCCGGTGGGCGCGCTGGCCTCGTTCGTGCGCTCGACGCCGGTGATGGTGCAGCTGTTCGCGGCCTGGGTGCTGGTGCCGGGCCTCGACCCGCTGACGCTCGGGGTGCTGGTCCTGGGCCTGCACTACGCCGCGTACCTCTCCGAGGTGTACCGCGCCGGCATCGACGCCGTGCCGAAGGGGCAGTGGGAGGCGTGCACCGCGCTGTCGCTGCCGAGGCGGCGGGTGTGGCGGGCCGTGGTGCTGCCGCAGGCCGTGCGGAAGGTGCTGCCGGCGCTCGGCAACTACGCGGTCTCCCTGTTCAAGGAGACGCCGTTCCTCTCGGTCATCACGGTGAACGAGATGGTCCACGAGGCGAGCGCCTTCGGCAGCACCCACTTCGCCTATCTGGAGAGCTTCACCCTGGCCGCCGCCGTCTTCCTGCTGGCGAGCTGGCCGACGTCCGTGCTCGTCCGCCGACTGGAGGCCCGCCTTGCCCACTGAGACCGTCCCCGGAGCCGAGAAGGTCCGGTTCGAGCGGGTGACGAAACGGTTCGGGGAACAGACCGTGCTCGACGGGCTCGACCTGACGGTCGCGCCGGGCGAGCGGGTGACCCTGATCGGTCCGAGCGGCTCCGGGAAGACGACCATCCTGCGGCTGCTGATGACGCTGGAGCGGGTGACGGACGGCGTCGTCCACCTGGACGGGGAGCCGTACTCCCACATGCCGTCGGGCGGCGGGAAGCTCGTCCCCGCGGACGAGCGCCATCTGGCCCCGCGCCGGCGGCGCGTCGGGATGGTGTTCCAGCAGTTCAACCTCTTCCCGCACATGAGCGTCCTGGCGAACGTGACGGAGGCGCCCCGGCACGTCCTGGGCCTCGACGCGGACGAGGCCGCCGCCCGCGCCCGGGACCTCCTGGGGCTCGTCGGCCTCGCGGACAAGGAGGACGCGCACCCCACCCGGCTCTCCGGCGGCCAGCAGCAGCGGGTCGCCATCGCCCGGGCCCTGGCGATGCGCCCCGAGCTGCTCCTCCTGGACGAGGTGACCTCCGCGCTCGACCCCGAGCTGGTGGCGGAGGTCCTGGACGTGCTGCGGGACGTGGCCGCCGGCACCGACCTCACGATGCTCTGCGTCACCCACGAGATGGGTTTCGCCCGGGACGTCTCGGACCGGGTCCTGATGTTCGACGGGGGCCGCGTGCTGGAGTCGGGCGCTCCGGGGCGGCTGCTCGACGCCCCGGAACACGAGCGGACCCGGGCCTTCCTGCGGTCCATCGGGTGAGGGCGGGGACGGAGCGCGGGAACGGAGGAGGGGGCCGGGGTCCGGGGCCGGTGTTTGAGGCCGGTGGGAGTGGTGAGGCGCTGGGGCGACGTCGTACGCCATCGACCCCATGGGAGGAGCCGGTCATGTCACTGCTGGAGGGACGGCACGTTCTGGTGCTGACCACGAACTACGGCACGGAGGAGAAGGAGCTGCGCGAGCCGGTGGCCGCGCTGCGTAAGGCGGGGGCCCGCGTCACCGTCGCCGCCCAGGAGGAGAAGCCGGTGCAGACCCTGGTCTCCGACCGCGAGCCCGGCGCCGAGGTCCGGCCGGACGCGCGCCTGGCGGACGTCGAGCCCGGGGGGTTCGACGCCGTGGTGGTGCCCGGCGGCACCGTCAACGCCGACACCCTGCGGACCGACGAGGACGCCCGGCGGCTCGTGACGGCGTTCGCCGAGGCGG
Source organism: Streptomyces sp. NPDC058758 (assembly GCF_042746075.1). NCBI lineage: Bacteria > Bacillati > Actinomycetota > Actinomycetes > Kitasatosporales > Streptomycetaceae > Streptomyces > Streptomyces sp. NPDC058758. The sequence goes on from NZ_JBHYPS010000017.1 coordinate 69,215, forward strand.
GCAAGCCGGTGGCCTCGATCTGCCACGGCCCCTGGCTGCTGGCCGACGCGGGCGTGGTCCGGGGCCGCGAGCTGACCTCGTACCCCTCGCTGCGGCCCGACCTCTCCGGCGCCGGCGGCACCTGGGTCGACCGGGAGGTCGTCGTCGACACGGACGGCTCCTTCCCCCTGATCACCTCCCGCAGGCCGGACGACCTCGACGCCTTCTCCGCCGCCCTCGTCGAGGCCGTCCGGGACGCGGCGGCGGCCTGAGGGCGGGCCCCTCGCGGCGGGCGGCCGGGCCTCCCGCCGCGGCCCGGCGCCGAGGCCGCCGTCCTTCTGGGAGCGGCCGTCGGCGGAGCCTGCGGGTGCGGGGTGCCCGTTCGGCGCCGAGAATGGCGCCGAACGGAAGAAAGGGAAAAAAGTGACTTCCCAACCGCCGCCGTCCGGCCCTCCGTCGGTCCCGCCCGCCGGTCCGCCCACGGGCCCGCCCTCGGGACCGCTCTCCGGCGCGGCGACCCGCCCCGGGGTCGCCGGGCCCCCGCCCGCGCCGCCGCACGACGGCTCCGGCGGAGGCGGAGGCGGAGGTGACGGAGACGGCTCCGGCGGGGACGGGGGCGGCTCCCACCGGGGCGGCGGCAGCGGAAGGACGCCGTGGTGGCGGTCCGTGCCGAAGGTGGCCTCGCTGACCGCCGCCGTCGTGGCGGCCGTCGCGCTGACCGTGGTCCTCGTCGGCCGGTCGGACGACAAGGGCGACACGGCGGGCTCGGGCGGCAGCGGGGAGGTCTTCCTGCAGAACACCTCCGCCTCCGGCCCCGACCCGTTCACCGCCTCCACCGCCCGCACCGACAGCGCCTCGGGGACCGCCTCGCTGGCCCCGCGCACCGGCACGGCGGAGAGCGCCACCCCGCAGGTCTCGGGCTCCACGCCCGGCCTGTACGGCGGTACGCGGGAGGTGGCGAGCTGCGACGTGGAGCGGCAGGTGCGCTTCCTCGGCGCCGAGCCCGCCAAGAACGCCGCCTTCGCCGGGGTCCTCGGCCTGGACGCGGACGCCGTGCCGGGCTACCTCCGCTCCCTCACCCCGCTCCAGCTCCGGGTGGACACCCGGGTGACCAACCACGGCTACAAGGACGGCTCCGCCACCACGTACCAGGCGGTCCTCCAGGCGGGGACGGCGGTCCTCGTCGACGGGCGGGGCGTGCCCCGGGTGCGCTGCGCCTGCGGGAACCCGCTGACCGAGCCGGTGGCCCAGCGGGAGCCGCGGACGACGGGCACCCCGTGGCAGGGCTACAACGCCTCCCAGGTCGTGGTCGTGGCCCCCTCGGTGACCGTGGTGAACGTCTTCGTCGTGTACGACCCCGAGGACGACGCCTGGTTCGCGCGCGAGCACGGCGACACCGGCCGGCACGACAAGCCGACCCCGCCGCCGCCCCGGCCCACGCCGACCACCACGTCCCCGTCGCCGTCCACGTCGTCGACCTCGCCGGTGCCGTGCGTGACGGTGACCGGCGACGAGACGCCGACGCCGGTCGACGGCGTGACGCCGTCCCCCTGCCCCTCCACGCTCTCGCCGACGCAGACGACGCCCACGCCGTCCCCTTCGACGGACACGACGTCGCCGACGTCCGAGACCCCGTCGGACTCCCCCTCCGACTCGCCCTCGGACTCCCCGTCGGACTCGCCCTCGGACACTCCCTCGGACACGCCCGGGACGACGACCGACGGGGCCGACACCACGACCGACGGGACGACCGGCTCCACGGACACCACGGAGACGTCGTCCTCCGGCCTGTCCCCGGCGGCCCCCTCCGGCTCCGGCACCTCCTCCGCGCCGGCCCCGGGCCCCGGACGGTGGCTCGCGGCCTGACGCCCGGTCCCCCGCGGACGCCCGTACCCGGCCCCTCCGGTACGGGCGTCCGCGCGGTCACACGGCGCCCTCCGTGGTCCGGGAGGCAGGACGGTGGGTGTCCGGAGGGTGGCGCGCAGGGTGCGCAGCCAGGCGCCCACGGGCAGGGGGCGGGCGGCCCGCTCCTCGGCGTGCCGCTGCCACAGGCGCTCGTCGCGGTCGGTGAAGTGCGGGGTCATGTCGGGTTCCTCCCTGTGGACGGGTGCGCTGAGCGGAGAAGTGGTCCGGTGGCGGCGTTCCTCCGGACGCACCACCAGGCCACTGGAAGGGAGTCTGTAGCCTTATTGGCCCGGACAGCAGAGCCAATAAGGAGTGATTGGCATGGCAGAGGGCCGTGTGGTCCACACCGCGGACCGGACGTTGTCCGGCCGCCAGCTCGCCTCCCTGCTCACCCGGCCGCCGGAGGGCCGGTTCGGATACCGCGAGCTGGCGCGGGCGGTGCGGGAGGCGCTGCTCGACGGGCGGGTGGCGCTGCGGCTGCGGCTGCCCGCCGAGCGGGAGCTCGCGCAGGTCCTGGAGGTGAGCCGGACGACGGTGACGGGGGCGTACGACCTGCTGCGGGAGAGCGGGTACGCGCACAGCCGGCGGGGCGCGGGGACGTGGACGGCACTGCCGGACGGACAGGCGCCGATCTCGCTGGGCGCCTTCCCCGACGGGGCCGGCGAGGTGATCGACCTGGCGCTGGCCGCGCCGCACGGGCCGCGGGCCGAACTCGCGGAGGCGCTGGCGGAGGCCGCCGCGGAGCTGCCCCGGTACACCGCCGCGCCGGGCTACCACCCGTACGGCCTGCCGGAGCTGCGGGCGGCGGTCGCGGAGCGGTACACCGAGCGGGGGCTGCCGACCCGGCCCGAGCAGATCCTGGTGACGACGGGGGCGCAGCAGGCGCTGTCGCTGGTGCTCGCGCAGTTCGGGCGGCCGGGCGACCGGGTGCTGGCGGAGAACCCCTCGTACACCAACGCGCTGGACGCGATGCGGGGCCGGGGGATGCGGGTGACGCCGGTGCCGGTGACGGAGAGCGGCTGGGACACCGGGCTGGTGGACGCGGCGCTGCGGCAGACCGCGCCCCGGCTGGCGTATCTGATCCCGGACTTCCACAACCCGACGGGGCGGCTGATGCCGCGCGAGCAGGCCCGGGAGCTGGCGCGGGCGGCGCGGGCGACGGGGACGTGGCTGGTGGTGGACGAGACGCTGACGGACATGGCGCTCGACGTGCCGGCCCCGGCGCCGTTCGGCGCGGCGGCGGGGGTGGGGGCCGGGGAGCAGATCGTGTCGATCGGCTCGCTGAGCAAGAGCTGCTGGGGCGGGATGCGGGTGGGCTGGGTGCGGGCCTCGGCGCGGGTGGTGACGGAGCTGACGCGGACCCGGGTGACGGCCGACCTGTCGGGTTCGGTGCTGGACCAGCTGGTGGCGGTGGCGCTGATGCGGCGCCTGGATCCGATCGTGCGGGCGCGCGTGGCGGAGCTGCGGCAGCGGCGGGAGGCGCTCGGCGCGGCGCTGGCCCGGCACCTGCCGGAGTGGCGGTGGTCGGTGCCGCCGGGCGGGATGTGCCTGTGGATCGACCTGGGGCGGCCGGTGGCGACGCAGCTGGCGGCGCGGGCCCTGCGGCACGGGGTGCGGGTGGAGGGCGGTGCGCGGTTCGGGGTGGATCCCGGGACGCACGAGCACCGGCTGCGGATCCCGTACACGCTGCCGGAGGAGGTGTACGGGACGGCGGCGGAGCGGCTGGCGGCGGCGCTGGAGGGGGCGCCGGGGCGGTTCACGGATCCGGCGCTGCCGGAGTGGGTGGCCTGAGCCGCGGATCCGGTGGCCGCCCCTCCGGCCTGCCGGCCGGTGGGGCCGATATCCGGATGCCCGGTCGGGGGACATGCCTGTACGGTCCAACGAGTGGAACCGTTGACTGAGAAAGAGATCCGTTCGTCGTTCGTGAACGCGACGAAGGGGGATGCCGCGCGGCTGCGGCTGCCGCTGGACTTCGCCGAGACGCCCTGGGAGGACCTGGACTTCCTGGGGTGGGTGGATCCGGGCGCGCCGCTCCGGGCCCACCTGGTGGTGCGCCGCGAGGACGGCCCGCTCGGGGTGTCCCTGCGGGTGCCGGCGACCGGCCGGACCAGCGCCGTGAAGACGAGCATGTGCCAGATCTGCATGACCGGGCACGCCTCCTCGGGCGTCACCCTGCTGGCCGCCCCGCTGGCGGGGGCCCGGGGCAGGGAGGGGAACACGGTCGGCATCTACGTCTGCGCCGACCTGGCCTGCTCCCTCTACCTGCGCGGCAGGCGCGTCCCGAAGCTGCGGGGGTTCCGGCAGGAGGAGACCCTGTCCGTCGAGGAGCGGGTGGCGCGTGCCATGGGGAACCTGGACGCGTTCCTCGCCCGCGTGACGACGGGCTGAGGAGCGGCACGGAAACGCGTGGAGCGGGGGGACGGGGCGGTCCGCACGGGCCGCCCCGTCCCCGTGCCCGCCCGGGTCAGCGGAAGGCCTGCTCGCCGGTGAGCGCCTTGCCGATGACGAGGGAGTGGACCTCGCTGGTGCCCTCGTAGGTGAGGACGGACTCCAGGTTGTTGGCGTGGCGCAGCACCGGGTACTCCAGGGTGATGCCGTTGGCGCCGAGGACGGTGCGGCACTCGCGGGCGATGGCGATGGCCTCGCGCACGTTGTTGAGCTTGCCCACGCTGATCTGCTCGGGGGTGATCTCGCCGGCGTCCTTGAGGCGGCCGAGGTGGAGGGCGAGGAGCATGCCCTTGCCGAGTTCGACGGACATGTCCGCGAGCTTCTGCTGGGTGAGCTGGTACGAGGCGAGGGAGCGGGCGAAGACGGTCCGGTCCTTCGCGTAGGAGATCGCGGTCTCCAGGCAGTCGCGTGCGGCGCCGAGGGCGCCGAAGACGATGCCGAAGCGGGCCTCGTTGAGGCAGCCGAGCGGGCCGGACAGGCCCCGGGCCTCCGGGAGCATCGCGTCGGCGGGGAGCCGGACGTCGTCCAGGACCAGCTCGGCGGTGACGCTGGCCCGCAGCGAGAGCTTCATCTTGATCTCGGGGGCGCTGAAGCCCGGGGTGCCGGCCGGCACGAGGAAGCCCCGGACGCCCTCCTCGGTCCGGGCCCAGACGACGGCGACGTCGGCGACGGAGCCGTTGGTGATCCACATCTTGGTGCCGTTGAGGATCCAGTCGGAGCCGTCCCGCTTGGCGTTGGTCCGCATCGCGCCCGGGTCGGAACCGGCGTCGGGCTCGGTGAGGCCGAAGCAGCCGATGTACTCGCCGGCCGCCATCTTCGGCAGCCACCGCTGCTTCTGCTCCTCGGAGCCGTACTTCCAGATCGCGTACATCGCGAGCGAGCCCTGCACGGAGACGAGCGAGCGGAGCCCGGAGTCGACCGCCTCCAGCTCCATGCAGGCCAGGCCGTACGCCACCGCGCTGGTCCCCGCGCAGCCGTACCCGTCCAGGTGCATGCCCAGCACCCCCAGCTCGCCGAGCGTGCGGGCGAGTTCACGGGCCGGGATCTCGCCCTTCTCGAACCAGCCGGCGACGTGCGGGCGCAGCTCGCGGTCCGCGACGGCGCGGACGGTGGCGCGGATCTCCCGCTCCTCGTCGCTGAGCAGGCCGTCGACGGCGAGAAGGGCGAGGGGGTGGGTGGCGGTGGACGGCGAGGACTTCACGGGCGGCCTCCTGGCGGCTGTGACGAGGGTCGTGCTCGGCGTGGCGAGCCGAAGCGTAGCGGCAGATTGGATTTTGGATCCAGTATTGAAAATCCGACACCCGAGCCCTACGGTCCGATTGGATCCAATCTTCGGGATCCGATCTCCACCCTGCCGGATCCCGTCCTCAGCGTGTCGGATCCACGATCCGGCGCACCGGACCCGCCGTCGCCACCGAGGGAGCGCGGAATGCCCACCGACCACCCCCACGAGCACGAGCCCGCCCCCGGCGCCCTGTCCGGCATCGTCGTCGCCGACTTCGGACGGGTCCTCGCCGGGCCGTACATGACGATGCTCCTGGCGGACCTCGGCGCCGACGTCATCAAGATCGAGCGGCCGGGCGGCGGGGACGACACGCGGGCCTGGGGGCCGCCGTTCGCGGACGGGCAGGCCACCTACTTCCTGGGGGTCAACCGCAACAAGCGGTCCGTGGCCCTCGACCTCGCCTCGCCGGACGGCATGGCGGCGGCGCGGGCGATCGTCGACCGGGCGGACGTCCTGGTGGAGAACTTCCGGCCGGGCACGATGGAGAAGCTGGGCCTGGGGTTCGAGGAGGTGCGCCGGACCAATCCCGGCCTCGTCTACTGCTCGGTGACCGGCTTCGGGACCGACGGCGGCGCCGCTCTGCCCGGATACGACCTGCTCGTGCAGGCCATGGGCGGGCTGATGAGCGTCACGGGCGAGCCCGGCGGCCGGGGGACGAAGGCGGGGGTGGCGCTGGTGGACGTCATCACCGGACTGCACGCCGGTCTCGGCGTCCTCGCGGCCCTGCGCCACCGCGAACGGACCGGCGAGGGCCAGCGGGTGGAGGTCTCGCTGCTCGGCTCGCTGCTCTCCGCCCTCACCAACCAGGCCGCCGCCCACCTCGGCGCGGGCGTCGTGCCGCGCGCGATGGGCAACCGGCACCCGAGCATCACGCCGTACGAGGTCTTCGAGGCGCGGGACCGGCCGCTGGTCCTGGCGGTGGGCAACGACCGGCAGTTCCGGGCGCTGTGCGAGCGGATCGGCCGGGCGGAACTGGCGGCGGACGAACGGTTCGCCACCAACACCGCCCGGGTCGCCCACCGCGAGGAGCTGGCGGCGGAACTCTCCGGCGCCCTCGCGTCCCGGACCGCCGACGCCTGGTTCGAGGAGCTGACCGCCGCCGGCGTGCCCTGCGGCCCGATCAACGACCTGGCCGGGGCGTTCGCGCTCGCCGACCGGCTCGGCCTCGGCGCCCGGCTCCCGGAGGAGCCGGCCGGGCCGGGCCAGGTCGCGCACCCGGTCCGCTTCGGCGCCACCCCTCCGTCCTACCGCTCCGCTCCCCCGCGGCTCGGTCAGCACACCGACGAGGTGCTGGCCGGAATCGCCCCTGTGGACGACTCGAACGCGGTCCCGTGATCCGTAGGAAGATGACGGTCACCGACGGCGACGGAAAAGGCCGCCGGTCCATGAGCAACGGCGGAAGGTCGGATCGATGAGCGGAGCGGTGGAGAGGCGACGGCCCCGGACGGCCCAGCAGTTCGTCCTGGAGGAGCTGCGGGGCTCCATCACCAGGGGCGAGCTGCGCCCGGGCGCGCCCATCCGGCAGGACGCCCTCGCCGCCCGCCTCGAAGTGAGCCGGGTGCCGCTCCGGGAGGCCCTCAAGGCCCTGGAGGCCGAGGGCCTGGTCGTCCACCACGTCCACCGCGGCTACTTCGTCGCCGAGTTGTCCCTCGCCGACCTGGAGGAGATCTACCGGATCCGCGCCCTCCTGGAGACGGAGGCGGTGAGCCGGGCCATGGACCTCGCGCCGGAGGGGCTGGACGACACCCTCTCCGCCCTCCAGACCGAGGTCGAACGAGCGGCCGGGGACGGGGACGTGACGGCCATGGCCGAGGCCAACCGCCGTTTCCACCTCACCCTCGTCGCCGCCTGCGGCATGCCCCGGCTGGTGCGCATGATCACCACGCTCTGGGACGCCACGGACGCCTACCGGTCCCTCTACTACACCGACCCGGGGCACCGCGTCGAGGCCGTCGAGGACCACCGGGCCGTGCTCGCCGCCCTGAGCGAGGGAGACAAGGGCGCGGTCCTGGGCCGGCTCGACGACCACCGGGCCCACGCCGTGGCGGCCCTGCGCAAGGTGCTGCCCCCGGAGGCGGGCTGACGGGCGGGGGGCGGCGACCGGCCGGCGGGGAAATCCGGGTGCCCGCGACCGGCCGGTTCTCCTACGCTCCCGGCATGGACCCCTCCCGCCTGATCAACGTCGTCGATGTCGAGGCCACCTGCTGGGACACGGCGCCGCCGCCCGGCCAGGTCAACGAGATCATCGAGATCGGGCTGACCGTGGTGGACCTGGCGGCGGGCGAGCGGGTGGGCCGCCACCGGATCCTGGTCCGGCCGGCGCGTTCCCGCGTGAGCGCCTTCTGCACCGAACTGACCGGGCTCACGCAGGCGGAGGTGGACACCGGCGTCGACTTCGCGACCGCCTGCCGGCTCCTCGCCCGCGAGCACGCCGCCGGTACGCGCCCCTGGGCGAGCTGGGGCGACTACGACCGCAAGCAGTTCACCCGCCAGTGCGGGGCGGCGCGCACCCCGTACCCCTTCGGCCGCCTCCACACCAACGCGAAGGCCGTCTTCACCGAGGCCCACGCCCTGCGCCGCCGCCCCGGCATGGCCCAGGCGCTCGCCCATGCCGGCCTCCCCCTGGAGGGCCGCCACCACCGGGGCGAGGACGACGCCTGGAACATCGCGGCGCTGGTCCTCGACCTCGCGGCCCGGGGCGCCTGGCCCTCGGCGGACTGAGCCGCACGCCCCCCGCCACCCACGGCCTGCCCCTTCCCTCCTCGCCCCCTCCCCCACTCGTTTACATCGCCAACACATGGCCTCAGGGGCACTCCGGACCCCTGCGTGTACCTTGGGGGCCATGAAGGACGAGCCCGCACGCACGGAAGGCGCGGACGCCGTCGTGACGGCGGCCGAGATCGCCCGGCTCGCGGGGGTCACGCGCGCGGCCGTCTCCAACTGGCGCAGACGACACGAGGACTTCCCGGCCCCGGTGACGGGCGGGACGAGCAGCCCGCTCTTCTCGCTGGCGGAGGTCCGTTCCTGGCTGGAGGGCCAGCGGAAGGGGCGGGAGGCGTCCGCCGAGGTCAGGCTCTGGGAGCGGCTGCGGGCGGAGTACGGCGACGACGTGCTCGGCGGACTGACGGCCGTCGCCGGGATCCTGGCGGAGGGCGCACCGCACGCGGAGGGCGCGCCGGACGCGGACGCCGCGCCGGAGAGCGCGGGGCCGCTGCGCGCCCTCGTGGCCGAACTCACCGCCGAGGTCCCCCCGGGCACGCTCCTCGCCGACCTCACCGCGCGGCTGGTCGACGCGCCGGGGCGCGCGGGATCCGACGGCGTCACGTCGGCGCGGCTCATCCAGGCGATCCGGTACGCCGCCGGCCCTTCGGACGGGACCGTCCTGGATCCGGCGTGCGGAATCGGTTCTCTGCTCTTCGCCTTCGCGGACCGGGCCACCGGTCTGTTCGGGCAGGACGTCCTGCCCGCGCACGCGCGCTTCGCCGGGCTGCGCGCCCGGGTCGAGGGGCTCACCGCCGTCACCCCCGTCACCGTGCGGGCGGGGGATTCGCTGCGGGACGACGCGTACCCGGAGCTGAGGGCGGACCTCGTGGTCTGCGAGCCGCCGGTCGGGGTGGCCGACTGGGGGCGGGAGGAGCTTCTGCTGGACGCCCGCTGGGAGTTCGGGGTGCCGTCGCGGGCCGAGAGCGAGCTGGCGTGGCTCCAGCACTGCTACGCCCACACGGCGCCGGGCGGGCGGGTCGTCATGGTGATGCCGACCTCGGTCGCCTACCGCAAGGCGGGGCGCCGCATCCGGGCCGAGATCGTGCGCCGCGGGCTGCTGACGGAGGTGATCGCCCTCCCGGCCGGCATGGCGGCCTCGCACTCCCTCCCGGTCCACCTGTGGGTGCTCCGCCGGCCCGCGGACGGGCCCGCGGGTTCCCCGCGGGGTGCCGACGCGGTCCGGATGACCGATTTCGGCGGTCTGGACGCGGACGCGCCGTTCGACGGCGCGTCGGGCCGGAGCACCGAGGTGCCCCGCATCGACCTGCTGGACGACACGGTCGACCTGACGCCCGCCGCGCACGTGGCGGCCAGGCTGACCGACTACGCGGGCGAGTACGCCGCCCTGAGGGCGGCGATCGCCCGGCAGACGGCGCTGCTCGACGGTCTGCTGCCCGCGCTGGAGGCGGGGGCGGGGGGCGGTCTGTCGGAGGGGGCGTCCGTGAGCCTGTCGGAGCTGGCGCGCGCCGGTCTGATCGAACTGTCCGAGGACGCGGCGCTGTCGACGAGCGGACAGCTCGACAGCGACTACCTGAACGGTTTCCTTCGGAGCGCGGCCAACAACCGCCGCTCGACCAGCGCGAGCGGAACGTTCCGCCTGGACGCCCGGGGGGCACGCGTCCCCCGGATGGGGATCGCCGAGCAGCGCCGTTACGGTGCCGCCTTCCGCACGCTCACCGCCTTCGAGGAGAGCGTGCGCGAACTCGCGGAGCTGAGCCACCGCGCCGCCGTCCTGGCCCGCGACGGGCTCACCACCGGCGCGCTGCTGCCGCCGGACGCCGACCCGGGCTGACCTTCGGCGACGCCCCGGCCGGAGCGGGGTGTTCCACCGTCCCGGCCGGGGAACGACGCCGGGGACGAAGGCGACGGGGGGTGGGGCATGAGTCGGCTGGACCGCTGGATCCTGTTCGGCAGCTGGTTTTCCCTGGCGGTGTGGGGGGCGCTCTGCTGGATCCTGGTGGACGCGGACCTCCAGGGCGTCCAGGAGGCGATCGGCTGGTGGATGATCGCCCTCGCCGTCGCGCCCCTCACCCTCCTGGGCGTGGGCATGGCCGTCCTGGAGGAGCCCGGGCCCGCCGAGCCCGTCTCCTGGGCCGACGCCGAACCCCGCCCCGTCAACGGCCGGGGCCTGGAGAGCTGCGGCGGCTGCGGCGGCTGAGCCCGCCCCCTCCGCGCCTCCCCGCCCGCTCGCCGGGCGGGGACGGGCGCCGGGGGTTCAGGGGAGCGGCAGGAACGGGCTGGGCTTGCCGCTCCAGGAGACGTGCAGGGACTCGCGGGCGCGGGTGCAGGCCACGAAGAGGACGCAGCGTTCGCGGAGGGTGTCCGCCTCGTGCTGGAGGCGGTCGACGTCCTCGGGGGTGACCTCCCGGACGAAGGGCACCGCGGTCTCGGTGACGCCGACGACGGCCACGCAGCGGAACTCCAGCCCCTTCATGGCGTGCATGGTGGCCAGGCGCACGCCTTCGGTGGCGGCCGTCGGCCGGTCCTTCACCCGGGCGACGGGCACGCCCGCGGCTTCGAGGTGCCGGCCGGCCTTGTCCAGGAGGAGGTTGAAGCGGGTGCACACGGCGATCTCGGAGGGGCGGACGCCCTGTTCCAGCCAGCTCCGGACGCGTTCCACCAGGGCGGTGACCTCGGCCTGTTCCGAGGGGTGGCCGTCGACGTGCGGGCGCCTGCCGTGCAGCAGGGAGCGGTAGCCGGTGAGGCTATCGCCACCGTCTCCCCCGAGGTCGGCGACGGTGTCGCCGGCGAGGACGCCGGTGGACCAGGCCAGGATCTCCTCCGTGCTGCGGTAGTTGATCCGCAGCCGGCTGGAGCGGCCGGCGACCCGGATGCCGAGGGACGCGAGGGAGACGTGGGCGTCGTAGATCCGCTGGTGCGGGTCGCCGGTGACGAAGAGGTCGTCCGGGCCGGGGGCGACGGCGGCGCGCAGCACCCGCCACTGCGCCGGGTGGAGGTCCTGGGCCTCGTCGACCACGACGTGGTCGTAGCCGTACGCGGCGGCCCCCGCCTCCGTCATCCTGCGGGCGGCGTCGTCGCAGATCCGCAGGTGGGTGGAGGCGCCCTGCGCGGCGAGCTCGTTCTCGAAGGCGGAGACCGCCCGCCACAGCAGCGCGCGCTTGAGGGGGCCGAGGGCGGTCCCGCGGCCCCTGCGGGTGGCGTTGAGGTAGTCGTCGGCGGTGCGCAGGTCCTGGGCGAGGACGACGTGCCGGTACTCCTGGGCCAGGAACCGCTCGGTCCAGGGCAGTTCGAGCCGCTGGGCGACCTTCCCCCAGATCCGCCGCTCCTCCTGGTCGGTGAGCGGGGCGGGGACGCGGCCGCCCAGCTCCCGCACGACGCGGTGGGCGTAGGCGTCGACGGTGGTCACGTCCACGCGGGCCAGGAGGCCGGGGTCGTCGAGGAGGAGCGCCAGGTTCTCGCGGAGCGCGGCGGCGAGCGCGTTGGTGTAGGTGGTGAGGAGGATCCGGCTGTCCGGCGCGCGGGACAGCAGGTGCTTGACCCGGTGCAGGGCGACGACGGTCTTGCCGGTGCCGGGGCCGCCGGACACCTGCGCGGGGCCGTTGTACGACTCCCGGTAGGCGAGGCGCCGCTGGGAGGGGTGGAGGAAGACGCGCCAGGCCGCGAACGGCTTGGAGAGGATGTCGGCGAGTTCGTCGGGTTCCGTGACGAGCCGGATGCGGCCGGCGGTGTTGGCGATGGCGGTCGCCAGGTCCTCGGTGGGCTCCGGGGCGGCGTCGGCGGGCCTGCGCACGGCGACCACGTCCCGGTAGACCTCCTCCGGCGGGTAACCGTCGGCGAGGAAGGTGAGGACCTCGAACTGGTCCTCGGGCAGCAGCGTCCCGAACGCGTCGAGCTGGGACCGCTCGGTGACGGTCCGTACGGCCCTGAGGACCTGCGCGTCGATGCCGAGGTGACCGAGGACCGCGTCGGAGTGGCGGGCGAAGAGCAGGTCCGGCGCGGTGCGGGCGGCCCGCTCCAGGGCGGGCGTCAGCTGTTCGATGGCGACGACGTTGCGGACCTCGAGGCCGCGGGTGGCGGTGTTGACCGTGTAGAGGCGCTTCGCGGCCCAGGTGTAGGCGTCGTCGTGGGGCACGACGTTCAGCAGGAGGAAGGTGTCGCTGCCGTCGTCGGGCGCGAGGACGACCCCGCGCCAGAAGTCGTTGATGCGGATCGTCCGCATCCGGGCGTCCTTCGCCTTGTCGACGGATTCGAGGTGGAGCCCCTTGTCCGCGTGCAGTTCGGCGACGGTCAGCAGCTGGAACTTGGCCATCGCCTTGCGGACACCCGCCTTGACCTGCTTCTCCAGGGCGTCGTAGCTCTCCCAGAAGGAGTGGGCGAGGGCGAGCTGGGGCACGACGGGGCTCCTCACGGGCGAGGGATACGGCCCGTTGATCATACGAGGACGCCGTCGGCGGCCCGCGGGACGAGAGGCCCTCCGGGCCGGGCCCCGCCGGACAGCGCGGTGCGGGCGGCGCGGAAGACGGCGAAGCCTTCGGGTGCGAGGGGGCCCGGGGGCGTCTCGGGGAGGGGCGCGGAGGCGGGGCCGGACGGTTCGGCGCCGGGCCGTTCGGTGCCGGAACAGGCGTGGCAGGAGCCGGAGTCCTGTCCTTCGGGCAGCAGCCCGCCGCAGCCGTCGGCGCAGTCGGCGTAGGTCTTCCAGCGGCGCCTGCGGGCGGGGCGCTTGCGGTCGAGGCGGTCGGCGATCACGGCCCGGGCGGAGTACAGCCTCCGGGGAAGGCCCTGGGTCAGGGCGTCGAGGAGTTCGGTGACCGTGGCGCCCCGGTCGAGCCAGTCGGCGACGGCGGGGACGAGTTCGGCGACCTGCCGCGCGGACAGCCCGAGCCGGGCGTCGACGGACGCGAGGCGCCGCAACACGCGGGCGGCCTCGGCCGCGTACGCGCCGGAGGCGACCTCCTGCGCGGCACCGGGGGTCGGCTCCGGCCCGACGGTGGACGCGGGGGCGGGGGCGGGGGCGGATGCGGCAGGGACGGATGCGGGAGCGACAGGGGCGGGCACGGACGCAGGCGCGGGCGCGGGCTTGGGCGCGGCAAGGACAGACGCGGGCGCGGGCACAAGCGCGGGCTTGGGTGCGGCAGGAGCGGGTGCGAGCGCGGGCGCGAGGTCAGGAGCGACAGGGACAGACGCGGGCGCGGGCGCAGGTTCGGACGCGGGCGCGGGCGCGGGCGCGGGAGGGAAGGGAGGGTTTCCTTCCCCCTGCTTTCCCCCGTCCCTTTCCCCGTCCTTTTCCCCGTAAGGGGACGCGCCCGCGTTCTCGGCGGCCTCCGGGCCGATGACCGGACGGGTGGGAACCGGGGCGCCGGGTACCGGGGCGGGCGGCAGCTCGTACACGTCGACGGTGGAGACGATCCGGCGGGTCTCCCGGTCGCGGACGGTCCGGGTCACCCAGTAGCCGAGCAGCCGCAGTTCCGCGACGGCGCTCTCGACCGCGCGCCGACCCTGCGGGTAGTTGTCGGAGAGGGTCCGGACGTTCTCCCTGACGCCGTTGGGGAGGGAGAGGACCAGGGCGAGGATGCCCCGGGCCGTGTGCGAGAGCCGTGGGTCCTGGATCGCCTTGTTGGCGATGATGACGAACTCTCGGTCGTGCTTGGGGATACGATGGATCTGCATCGGGAGTTCTGGCTCCTGGTGTCATGCCCCCGGACGTTCCAGCGTCGCGGGGGTCTTTACGTGAACTGACGACACGTCACCGGCATTCGCACGCCGGTGACGGCCCGTAAGTCCAGTCTGACACGCAGTAATCGACGTATCGGGCGTATCGGCGTCACTCGTTCGGGGGCATTCGATCGGGGTCGAGCACCGCCCACACCGTCTTGCCGCCGGGCGGGCACGGGACGACACCCCAGCGATCGGCCAGCGCCGCCACCAGGGGCAGCCCCCTCCCGCCGTCGCCCCCGCCCGGCGGCACGACCGCCGGCAGCCGCTCGCCGCGCGCGTCGGTGACCTCGATCCGAAGCGCGCCGCCGTCCGCCTCCAGCGCCAGGCGGAGCCGGAAGTCCCGGCCCGGGACCCTGCCGTGCAGCACGGCGTTCGCGGCGAGTTCGGCGACGACCTGTTCGGCACGCTCCGTGACGCCCTGCGGGACGCCCCAGAAGTACAGCTCCGTCATCGTGAGGAGCCGGGCCAGCCGGGCCCCGCGCCGGGTCGACGAGATCAGCTGACTGAACATGCGTACGGTGGTGACCAGTTGAGGTGACGTCTGTTCCATGGGGCCACAGTGGCGGCCGCGCGACTCCCGGCGCGAGAGCCGCACCCCGTACGCACCGTCAGCGTACGGGCGCTCAGGGTGGACAGTACGGACCCCGCACCGTCACGCTCGGTAGGCCGACCGCGGGAGCTGCCGCGGGTGTACGTGGAGGTGGCGGCGTATGAGCATCGTCGAGGCCGAGGGCGACGACGCGGAGCGGACCGACGACGGGGAGCGGGAGCCCGATCCGTCGGACAGTCTGCGGACGTTCGGCGCCGTCGTCCAGGCCCTGCGCGAACACGCGGGGCTCAGCCGGTCCGAGTTCGCGGAGCTGGTCCGGTTCTCCAAACACACGGTGGAGTCGGTCGAGTTGGGGCGACGGATGCCGGACGAGGCGTTCGTCGACCGGGGCGACGCGGCGCTGGGGAACACGGGGGCGCTGCGGCGGTCCGCGCCGTTCCTGTCCCGCGCCGAGGCGGGGCTGGCGGTCTGGTTCCGGCGGTGGGCCCGCCTGGAGAAGACGGCGGTGAGCCTGTGCACGTACGAGTGCCGGCTGGTGCCCGGGCTGTTGCAGTCGGAGGCGTATGCGAGGGCGGTGTTCGACAACAGCATCCCGCTGCTGACGGAGCGACAGCTGGACACCCAGCTCGCCGCACGGCTCAAGCGGCAGAAGATGCTGTGGGAGCGGCCGACGGTGCCGTTCAGCTTCATCGTGGAGGAACACGTCTTCCGGCGCAGGCTGGGCGGAGCCGAGGTGCAGCGGAGCATGCTGGACCTGGTGCTTGAGCTGAGCACCACGCGCAACGTGACGCTGCAAGTGGTCCCGTTGGAGGCGGAATTCCACGGCTGCCTGGACGGCTCGGTACAACTGCTCGAAACCCTGGACGGGCGGCGGCTCGGATACTCCGAAGGGCAGCAGAACGGGCGGCTGATCAGCGACCCGAAAGAGGTGAGACTGCTCCACCAGCGCTATGACACACTGCGCTCGCAGGCCCTCCACCCCAAGGAATCTCGGGGCCTGCTGGAGCGACTGCGAGGAGAGCTATGACCGTCACGAAGGAACTCGCCTGGTTCAAGTCCAGCTACAGCGGCACCCAGGGCGACAGCTGCGTAGAGGTCGCCATCGCCGGACAGGCCGTCCACGTTCGGGACTCCAAGGACGTTCACCTCCCCTCCCTCGCGGTCGGCCGCGAAGGCTGGGGACGGTTCGTCTCCTTCGCTTCCGGGGAGTAGCGGGGCCGCCTCCGCGCCGGTGGGGCCGGGGTGCGTTCCCGTACGCGAGGGAGCGCGGCCCGGCCCGTGGCGTCAGCTCGACGTGGTGCCGGTGCCGAGGCGGACGACGGCCACGTCGCCCTCGGTCATGCCCCGGGAGCCGGAGAACGACCACGCGGCCGGGGTCGCGTCGGCGGGGAACTTGTAGACGAAGACGGCTTCGCGCTTGAAGCCGGGCTGGAGCTCCTCGCCGCAGGCGTCGGCCGCGCGGTTGGCCTTGACCATGAAGACCTGGTCGATGACGTCGAACTTCCGCCCCTCGGCGTCGATGAGGCCCTGCGAGATGCCGCCGCCGCAGACGGGATCGAAGGAGTCGGTGCCGTCGTTGTGCACGGTCGTCTCCACGATCGCGAACTTCGCTCCCGCGCCGGCCTTGAGGACGTCCTCCGAGTCGTAGTCGTCGAGGACGACCGTCGCCGCCTCCGTGACCTTCCTGACGACGACCGTCGCCCCGCCGCTCTTCGCCTTCTCCCCCATGGCGAAGCTCCCCGCGCCGGACGGCGAGGGGCTCGGGGCCCGCTCCGGCTCCGCCGGCGGGTCGGCGGGGTGGCTGCGGGTGTCCTGCCATATCGACGGGCTCGCCGTCGGCGCGGCGACGCCCTCGGCGACGCCGTCGTCACCCCCGACCAGGGCGGCGGTGATCCCGGAGGACACTCCGGCCACGAGCACCGTCCAGACGGCCACGAAGACGAGGGTGCGGCGGGACGGGCGGGAGCCGGGGGCGAGAGGGGGCGCGGGAGCGGGGACGGGGGCGGTGGGGAGCGTGGGGGCGTCGGTGGGCTTGGGCGGGATCATGAGAGAAGACTCCTGCGGAGCGGGCCCGTACGGAAGAGGGCGGGCGGGGTCTTTCGGGGCGCGGGAAGCGTACACGTCACGGTGGCCCCGCGGCTGAAAACCTGTCTGTTTACATCGCCAACACGGCAGTTCTATACTGACGCCCCATCAACGGCACGCCGCCGCCCTCACGCCGGGTGAAAGTTGGGTGACCTTGGACCTCAGGGCCGCACTCGCAGGACTCCACCGCAACCTCCAGCGGATCGCGGTCGACGGCGTCGTGCCTGCGGGCGCCTTCGAGGCCGAGGTGGCGCACCTGGGGCTGGACGAGGCCGCGCGGTCGCGGCTGGCGGCCGAGCTGGAGCGGATGGGGCTGCGCGCCGAGGTCCGCCCGGCCGGGGCCGCCGCGCCTTCCGCCGCCTCCGGAACCGCCACCGTCTCCGCCCCTTCCACCGCTGCCCGCACTCCTGCCACTCCCGACGCGCGAGGCGCGGGGAAGGTTGCACCGGGGGCCGCCACCGGGATCCTGCTCGACCTGGTCGCGCGGTACGCCGTGGAGGGCGCCGTCGCCGAACATGTCGTCGCGGGCGTGGCCCGGCTGGCAGGGCTCGGGACCGCCGACGCCGCCGCGCTCCGGACGGGAGCGGCGGCACGCTTCACGGTGCGCGCGGAGCACGCGGCCGGCGCGTCCGTCGCGGCCTCCGCGCCCGCGTCCGCCGGAGGCGCGGACGGGTCCGGAGGCGAGACCGCGCACGAGACCGCGCACGAGGACGACGCCGAGGCCGGGGCTCCGGAGCCCGCGTCGGCGTCCGACGGCCCGGTGGTCACGCCCGACGGCCTCGACGCCGCCGTCGCCGCCGCGCTGCGCGTCCTCGACGAGGACCGCTTCACCCGGCGGCCCGAGAAGATTGTCCTCGCCGCCGACGAGGAGGTGGGGCTGAGCGTGCTGCTCCGGGGCGGCGTCGACCTCGTCGGCGTCGAGCCGACCGCCGAGGAGCTGGCGGCGCTCCCGCCCGGGGACGTGCGCCGCAGGGCGCGCGACTGCCTGATCGCGCACAACCAGGGGCTCGTCCACTCCCTCGCCCGCAAGCACGTCGAGCAGGGACTCGACTACGAGGACGTCTTCCAGCACGGCGTCGTCGGACTCCTCAACGCCGTCCGCAAGTACGACCCCCTCCAGGGCAACAAGCTGTCCACCTACGCGACCTGGTGGATCCGGCAGGCGATGAGCCGGGCCGTCGCCGACGAGGGCAGCCTCATCCGGGTGCCGGTCCACATGCACGAGACGATGCAGAAGGTCGCCCGCGCCGAGCGGCAGCTGCTCTCCGCCGGGCACTACCCGACCCTCGCCGACGTGGCCGTCGCGTGCGACCTGCCTCTCGACAAGGTCCGGCAGGTGAGGCGCGTCAGCAAGGTGACCGACTCGCTCGACCGCGTCATCGGCGACGGCACGAGCCTCGGTGAACTCGTCGAAGGACGCAACGCCATCCCGTCCGTGGAGGGGACGGTGCTCCAGCAGCTCGCCGACGAGGACGTCCACCGGCTCGTGGCGCTCCTTCCCGAGCGGTACGCGTACGTCGTCGACCGCCGCGTCGGGCTCAGCGGCCAGGACCCCGCCACGCTCGACGTCATCGGGACGGAACTCAAGGTGACGCGCGAGCGGGTGCGGCAGCTGGAGGCGCACGTCCTGCCCGTCCTGCGGCTCGCCCTGGAAGCCCCCGGCGAGGCGCCGTACGCCGCGCTCAGGGCCATGCTCGCGGACCCCCGCGTCGGCTCGAACCCCGTGGGCGCGATCAGCCGGGACCTCAAGGGCGTGAAGTGGGGTGCCGGTGTCGTCGCCCTGCGCGCCTTCCACGCGCGGACGGGGCACACCTACCCGGCCCCCGACCACCACGAGGACGGCTTCCCGCTGGGCGAGTGGATGGCGGAACAGCGGGCGCTCGCCAAGGCGGACGGCAGCGGGCTGCCGCTCCACCGCAAGATCGTCCTCGGCCTCGCGGGCGTTCGCTGGCACCCCGTCGCCCCCGTGCCGCCGGCCCCCCGGCGCCGGCGCCCGATACCCGGCCCGGTGCGGCCGCGCCCGGCCGCGCCCGAGCAGCCGGCCGCCGCACCCGAGCCCGAACCGGCCCGCGTCCCCCAGCCTCCCCAGCCTCCCTTGACGGCCGAGCCGGAAGAGCCGCGGGAGCCTCGGGAGCCGGAGGCGGTGGAGGCTCCGGACGAGCCCGAGGCACCGGAGGCACCGGCCGGCCCCGAGGCCCTGGAAGTACCGGAGCGCCCCACGGTGTTCGAGGCGCCCGAGGCGCCCCTCCCCGGGCCTCCCTCGGTGGAGGAACGCCTGCTGGAGGCCGAGCGGTCGCTGCGCGAGCTGGAGGCCGACGTCGTGCACCGCGTCGCCGTCGCGCGGGCGGACGAGCGGAACAAGGCGCGGGCCGCGATCGAGGCGGAGGCCGGCCGCCTCCGCGAGGAGGCCGCGGCGCGCCCGCACGCGCCGCTCGAAGCGGGCGAGACGCACGCCCGGGAGGCGCAGGAGGAGATCGTCCGGCTGCGCGAGACCCTGAGCCGCACCGCCAAGCGCTACGAGGAGCGCCTGCGGGAGACCGGCGCGGCGGCCGCCCTGCGTACCGCCGAACTGGAAGAGGAACTCCGGCGGGCCCGGGACGAGATCCGGCGGGGCGCCGAGGACACCCGCCGGGAGGAGGCCACGGCGGACGCGCGTACCGCCGAGCTGGAGGACGAACTCCGGCGGGCCCGGGACGAGATCCGGCTGCTCGGCGCGGACGCCCGCCGGGCGGAGGACGCGGCGGCCCTGCGTACCGCCGAACTGGAGGACGAACTCCGGCGGGCCCGGGACGAGATCCGGCGGCTCACCGAGGACGCCCAGCGGGAGCGGGACGCGGCGGCGCTGCGTGCCGCCGAGCTGGAGGTGGAGCTTCGGCGGGCCCGGGACGAGGTTCTGCGGGTCGCCGAGGACGGGCGACGGGCGGGGGACGCGGCGGCGCTGCGTACGGCCGAGCTGGCGGGAGGGCTGCACCGGGCCCGGGCCGAGGCGCAGCGGCTCGCGGCCGAGGCGCGGGCCGCGGAGGACACGGCGGCGGAGCGGGTGCGGGCCGTGGAACGGTGGGCCGAGCAGCAGGTCGCCGAGGCCCGGGAGGCCGCGCGGGTGCGCGTGGCCGAGGCGGAGGCCCGGCTGGCCGCGAGCCGGCCCGCGCCGGCTCCGGCGGGGCCCGACCCCCGCAAGTGGTGGCAGCGGAGCTGAGGTCGCACACCCCTCGCCCCGGCACGCCGCCGTACCTACGACAAGGAGAAACCCGCACGTGAACCCGCGCGACGAGCTCGTCGACTACCTGCGAAGGCAGCTGGTCGGTCCGGCCCAGGGCGAGGAAGAGGTGCTCGACGCCCCGCCGGACCGGCAGTACCTGATGGGCACGCTCTACCCCCAGGAGGCGGACCTCCAGCGGCGGCTGACCGAGACCGCCGAGGAGCTGGAGGGGCCCGGGACCGAGGACGCCGCGGACGACACCGCGCCCGCCACCGACCCCATCCCCGAGTCCAACTCCTGGCTGCCGTCGTCCCTCGGCTTCAGCTTCTACACCGACGCCTCCACCCTGGAGGTGGTGTGCGGGGCCGCGCGCTACGAGACCCGGCAGGGCGACCGGGCGCGGCACTGGCGGCGGGTGCCGCTGCCGGTGGAGACGGTGACGGTCGGCCCGGACGAGCAGCTGCGCGAAGTGCTCGGCGGGCGGGCCCAGATCCGGATCCGGCGGCGGGCGTTCGGCGGGGGCCGGCTCGTGACCGTCGCCCTCGTCAACGCCGCCCACGCCGGCGCGCCGGCGGCGGGCCGGGGACGGGCGGCTCAGTGGGACCGGATGCTGTTCCAGGTGCGGCTGGAGGCCCGGCCGCTGGACGGCGGGATCCGGCCGTACCCGAGCGTGCGGCTCGCCAGCCGCGACCCGGAGGAGCAGGAGCTGCGGCTCCAGTACCGGCACGTCGTCACCCACGCCGTCGGCCACGGCTGCGCGGTGGACGAACTCCACGACGGAGAAGGGGGTGAGGGCGGGAACGTCGTCGGCGTCGCCGCGACCGTGATGCCCCGCTCCGAGGTGCCGGCCACCCGGGCGGCGGGGCCGGTGGGGCTGCCCGTGCTGCGGGTGTCGCACCTCTCCGACCCCGCCGTGCCCCGGGACGTGCTCCGCGGCGAGCTGGAGGAGTTCGCGGCCGGATACCGCCGGTGGTACGCGGAGCAGCGGGCCGCCGAGGTGCCCGGCTGGGGCCGGGAGGCCGCCGACCGGATCCTGGACCGCGTCGGGACCGTCGTGGGGCGGATCGAGTCCGGCATCCGCACGCTGTGCGACCCGGAGCGCCCCGAGCTGCTGGAGGCGTTCCGCACGGCCAACCACGCCATGGCGCTCCAGATGCGGCACTCCGCCCCCGACCAGGCCGGCGGGCGGCGGTCCCGGGGCGACGCGGCGGCCGTCGACCCCGCCCCCTTCCCCGACGCCGCGTGGCGCCCCTTCCAGCTGGCCTTCTTCCTGATGGCGGTCGACGGCACGGTGGACCCGCGCCACCCCGACCGCGAGACCGCCGACCTCATCTGGTTCCCCACCGGCGGCGGCAAGACCGAGGCGTACCTGCTGCTCGCCGCGTTCGTGATGGTCCTGCGGCGCCGCGAGCCGGACGGCGGCGGCACCGCCGTGCTGAGCCGCTACACGCTCAGCCTGCTGACGACCCAGCAGTTCCAGCGGGCGGCGACCACGGTCTGCGCGCTGGAGACCCTGCGCCGGGCGGACCCGGCCGCCCTGGGCACCGAGCCGTTCTCCATCGGCCTGTGGGTCGGCGAGGCGACCTCGCCCAACAGCTACAAGGCGGCCCGGGACGCCTTCGACGACGTGCGGGCAGCCGCCCGCCCCGAGGACGTCTTCATCCTGGACCGGTGCCCGTGGTGCGGCACCCGCGTCCTGCCCGCCCGCAAGTCCCCGGACATCGCGGACTACGGCGTCCGGGCGGGGGCCGACTCCTTCGCCTTCTTCTGCCCCCGCGACGCCTGCGCCTTCCACGACGAGCTGCCCGTCGCGGTCGTCGACGAACACCTCTACGACCGGCCGCCGACCTTCGTGCTCGGCACCGTGGACAAGTTCGCGCGGCTCGCCTGGGAGCCGCGGGCCGGCCGGCTGTTCGGCGACGGCGGCCGGACCGCGCCGCCGTCCCTGGTGATCCAGGACGAGCTGCACCTGCTGACCGGGCCGCTCGGCACGACCGTCGGACTGTACGAGGCGGCCGTGCTCGGCCTGTGCGAGCGGAACGGCGTCGGCCCGAAGGTGGTCGCCTCCACGGCGACCATCCGGCGCTCGGAGGAGCAGGTGCGGGGCCTGTACGGCCGTGCCGTGCAGCTCTTCCCGCCCGCCGGGACCGACGCCCGCCACTCGTACTTCGCCGAGCCCGACACCTCCCGGCCCGGACGGCAGTACGTCGGCGTGATGGCGCAGGGCCACACGGCGGGCCGCGCCGCCGTCACCACGGCGGCGGCCATGCTCCAGGGCGCCTGGGAGCTCCCGGAGGAGCACCGGGACGCGTACTGGACCCTGGTGGCCTACCACCACAGCCTCCGCGAACTCGGCCGCACGGTCACCGCCGCCGCCGACGACATCCCCGCCCAGCTCGCCGGCCTCGACGGCGGCCGCGGCACCCGGGAACTGCCCGACCGGGCGGTGCAGGAGCTGACGAGCAACCTGGCGCGGGCCGAACAGCCCGTCCTCCTGGACCGGCTGGAGAAGCCGTACACCGCGGCGGACGCGGTGGCGTTCCTGCCCTGCACCAACATGCTGTCGGTCGGCGTGGACGTGAAGCGGCTCGCCCTGATGCTGATGCAGGGACAGCCGAAGACCACCGCCGAGTACATCCAGGCGACGAGCCGGGTCGGCCGGCACGCCGTGCCCGGGCTCGTCGTGACCTTCTTCAACGCCACCCGGCCGCGGGACCGCTCGCACTACGAGACCTTCGACGTCTACCACCGGTCGCTGTACCGCCACGTCGAGCCGACGAGCGTGACCCCCTGGTCCGCGCCCTCGCGGCGGCGCGCCCTGCACGCCGCCCTCGTCATCCTCGTCCGCCACGGCCTCGGCCTGTCCGCGGAGAACCAGGCCGGCGAGCTGGTCGACCGGCTGCCGGAGGTCGTCGCCGTCGCCGAACGGCTGGCCGCCCGCGCCGCCGCCGGAGACCCCCGGGCCGCCGCGGAGGTCCACGACGAACTCGACGCGCTGCTGTCCGCGTGGCAGCAGCACGCGCTCGACGCCCGCAAGGAGGGCAAGGAGCTGTACTACCGGAGCCAGGGCAAGGGCCAGATGCATCTGCTGAAGAACTTCGAGCGGCACGGCGGTCTGTGGGAGACCCCGCACTCGATGCGTAACGTCGACCGGGAGTGCCAGGTCACGGTGAAGGGAGCGGAGCTGTGAGCAGGCGGCTGCGGGTGCGGCAGGCCCAGACGGTCCTGCCCTTCGGCGTCGGGGCGGTCTTCGACATCCAGGGCGAGTCCTTCGTCGCGACCGGCATCGGGGACTGGCCGCGCCGGCGCCCCGAGGTCCACTCGGCCCGGCTCGCCGGACAGCTCGGCGTGAGCGGCTTCTACGCCGCGCCGCCGGCCGCCGACGACCGCTTCGACCGGCCGGACGCGGCGGGAGCGCCGTACATCCGCTTCCCCTCCTGGCTGTTCTGCGGCGCCTGCCGGCGGATGACCCGCTGGCGGATCGCCGACGAGAAGCCGGGCACGCCCCCGCGCTGCCCCGGCTGCTCGCCGGTGCGGCAGCTGGCCCCCATGCGGTTCGTGCAGATCTGCGCCGACGGGCACCTCGGGGACGTGGACTGGTGGTTCTGGGCGCATTCGCGCCTCGACCCCGGGCAGCGGCACGCCTGCGCCGCCCGCGACCGGCTCCGCTTCGACGTGTCCGACCGGGCCACCGGTCTCGAAGCGCTCTCCGTCACCTGCACGGCCAAGGGCTGCGGGGCCTCCCGCGACCTGCTCGACGTGCTCGGCACGCACGGCATGCGGTGCTCCGGGCGCAACCCGTGGCAGCGGCTGAACGAGGCCGCCGACTGCGTCAAGCCGGTCCAGGTCGTCCAGCGCACCGCGGGCAACGTGTACTACCCGGTCGTCAGCTCCGCCCTGGACATCCCCGAGGCCGAACTCCCGGCCGACGCGGGCAACGAACTGCTCGCCGAACGGGTGCGCGCCTCCGACCTGTGGATCCCGCTGTGCCGGGCGGCCGGCGGGGCCCGGGCCGGCACCTACCGGGACATGATCAAGGAGGACACCGGCGCGGACGACGCCCTCCTGGACGCGCTGCTCGCCGAGGAGACCGGGATCGCCCCCGCTCCCGCGCCGGGCGCGGGCACGGGCGGCGACGACGCGTCGGCCGGGCCCGCCGTGCCGGATCTGAGCCGCGAGGAGTGGGCGGCCTTCGTCGCCCCCGTCCAGCCGCCCACGCGGGACTTCGCGGTGCGGGCGACCGGCCTCGGGCTCGACGGCGAGACGGCGGAGCCGTGGGCCGGGCTCGGCCGGCGCGTCGGGCGGATCGTGCTGGCCGACCGGCTGCGGGAGGTGCGGGCCCTCCAGGGCTTCCGCCGGGTCTCCCCCGGATCGGCCTTCGTCCCCGCCGACACCTCCCGGCGGCTGCGCTGGCTGCCCGCCGTGGAGGTCTTCGGCGAGGGGATCTTCGTCACCCTGGACCGGGACGAACTGGCCTCGTGGGAGCGGGACGAGCGGGTGCGGGACCACGTGGCGGGGATGCGGGACGACCTGTCCCGCTCCTTCCAGGCCGACCGGCTGGCGGCCGTGACGGGAGAGGAGCTGTCCCCCCGCTTCGTCCTCCTGCACACCTTCGCCCACCTCCTCGTCCGGCAGCTGTCCTTCGAGTCCGGCTACTCCACCGCCAGCCTGCGCGAGCGGGTGTACGCGCGCCCCGAGCACGACCAGCACGGCGTGCTGGTCTACACGGCGGCGGGCGACGCGGAGGGCACCCTCGGCGGCCTCGTCCAGCAGGGCGAGGCCCCTCGGCTCGCCGAGACGCTGCTGCGGATGACGGAGGCGGCGGCCTGGTGCTCGGCCGATCCGCTGTGCGCCGAACACACCGGGCAGGGCTTCGACAGCCTCAACCGGGCGGCCTGCCACGCCTGCGCCCTGCTGCCGGAGACCAGCTGCGAGACCGGCAACACCCTGCTCGACCGGTCCCTGGTGGTCGGCGGCGGGCACGTGCCCGGATACTTCGAACCGATCATCGCCGCGGCCCGCACGGCCGCCGCGGCCGCGCTGGAGTGAGCCGACGATGACCCTCACGTACCTCGACCTGACGGCACGGCAGCGCGCCGTGCTGGACGGGCTGCCCTTCGACGGCCACCACGTCGTCAGCGGCGCCCCCGGAAGCGGCAAGAGCCTGCTGGCCGTGCAGCGCGCGGTGATGCTGGCGCTCACCGGCGGCCCGACGGTCCTGCTGACCCGCTCCCACCTGCTCCGGCAGTCGCTCGCGCCCGCCGCGGCCGCCCTCGGGCCGACGGCGAATCGCGTGACCGTGTCCACCGTGCACGCCTGGCTGGCCGCCTGGCACCGCGAGCGGACCGGGACCGAGGCCCCGCGCGCGGACGACGGCTGGTACGACTGGCGCGCCCTCGTCCGGGCGGCCACCCTGGCCGAACCGGAGGAGGGCCTGTCGGTGGTCGTGGACGAGGGCCAGGACCTCCCGCCGGACTTCTACCGCTTCTGCCGGATCCTGGAGGCCCGGGTCACCGTCTTCGCCGACGAGTGCCAGCAGCTCACCGAGACCCACTCGACGCTCGCGGAGATCACGAAGGCGCTCGGCGGCTGTCCGGTGCGCGAGGTCGAGGGCAACCACCGCAACACCCGCCAGATCGCCGAACTGGCCCGCCACTTCCACGTCGGGGCGAGCGCGCCGGAGCCGCCGGAGCGCGAGGGGCCGCCGCCGCGCCTCCACTCCTTCGCCCGGCCCGAGGTGCTCACCCGCTTCCTGGCCGGCCTCGTGCGGGCGCACCCCCGGTCCTCCGTCGGGGTGGTGCTCAGGACGACGCGCGGCCAGTTCGACCTGATGACCCGGCTGAGCCGGACGGAGCCGCGCCTGAGGCCGCAGATGTACACGGCGGAGGCGGGCTCGGGGCGGTACCGCGACCTGGACCTCTCGCGTCCGGGCCTCGTCATCGTCAACCGGGCCAGCGCCAAGGGGCTCGGCTTCGACCTGGTGGTCGTGCCGGACGCGCACGTGGACGCCGACGCCGACCCCACCTCCGCCGCGCTGCGCATGACCTACTACGTGCTGGCCACCCGCGCCCGGCACGAGCTGCACTTCGGCCACGAGGGCGCGGGCGAGCCGCCGCTGCTGGCGCGGATCCCCCGGGACGAGCTGCTGCGGGGCTGACGCGCCGCCCGGCGTGCGGGCGGCTGCGGTTACCCTGACGCCTTGACCCGAGGAGGAAGCATGGCGCGGATGCCGTCGGCGGAGCGACGCCGGCAGCTGGTCGAGGCGGCGATCAGGGCGATGACCAGGGACGGGGTGGCCAGGACCACCACGCGGTCGATCTCCGCCGAGGCCGGCGTCTCGCTGAGCGTCTTCCACTACTGCTTCGACTCCAAGCAGGCGCTCCTCGAAGCGGCCATCGAGACGATCATCGGCGACTACGTGGCGCGGGTGATGAAGGCGGTCGAGCCGCGGGCCACCCTGCGCGAGACGGTGCGGGAGGCGCTGCGGACGTACTGGGAGGACGTGACCGCGCACCCGGGGCACCACATGCTCACCTACGACCTCACCCAGTACGCACTGCGCGAGCCGGGCTTCGAGCACCTGGCCCGCGCGCAGTACGAGCAGTACGTGCGGTCGGCGACGGCGCTGGTGGAGCAGGTGGGGGCGGTGCGCGGGGCGGAGCCGAAGGTTCCGGTGCGGACGCTGGCCCGCCACCTGGCGGCGGCGGTGGACGGGATGACGCTCCAGTACCTGGTGCTGCGGGACGAGGAAGCCGCCCTGGAGCAACTGGAACTGACGGCTGATCAGCTGGTTCTGCTGATCGAGGGCTGACGCACGGAGGGGACGGGCGGCGGAGCCGTCCCCTCGCCAGTAGGTCATGTGACCCGGACTCTTGACTCGGTCCTGCATCACCGCGATCCTCGGGGCGCCCGGTACACCCTCACCGACCGGAGGCTTCGCGACCATGCCCCCACGCACCACTCGAAGCACACCCCCCTTCCACGGGACCCGCCGCCTCGGCCTCGCGTCCCTCCTCCTCGCCCTCGCGGCCGTGCTGTTCGGCGCCGCCCCGGTCCCCGCCACGGGCGCCCCCTGGTGGGAACCGACCGCACGGCCGGCCACCGATTCCCAGGTCAACGCCACGGGCGCGCCGTTCACCGGCACCGACGCCCAGGGCCGGGTGCGCGGCTTCGTCGACGCGCACAACCACGTGATGTCCAACGAGGGCTTCGGCGGCCGGCTCATCTGCGGCAAGCCGTTCTCCACGGCCGGCGCGGCCGACGCCCTCAAGGACTGTCCGGAGCACTACCCGGACGGCTCCGGCGCCCTCTTCGAGAACCTGACCGGCGGCGCGAACGGCACGCACGACCCCGACGGCTGGCCGACCTTCGCCGACTGGCCGGCCCACGACTCGCTGACGCACCAGCAGAACTACTACGCCTGGCTGGAGCGCGCCTGGCGCGGCGGCCAGCGCGTGCTCGTCAACGACCTGGTCTCCAACGGGCTGCTGTGCTCGATCATGCCCCGGGACCGCGGCTGCGACGAGATGGAGGCCATCCGCCTGGAGGCCCGCAAGACCTACGAGATGCAGGACTACGTCGACTCGCTCTTCGGCGGCCCGGGCAAGGGCTGGTTCCGCATCGTCACCAGCGCCGACCAGGCGCGGTCGGTGATCGAGGCGGGCAAGCTCGCCGTCGTCCTCGGCGTGGAGACCTCGGAGCCGTTCGGCTGCAAGCAGATCCTCGATGTCGCCCAGTGCGACAAGGCGGACATCGACCGGGGCCTGGACGAGCTGTACCGGCTCGGCGTGCGCAGCATGTTCCTGTGCCACAAGTTCGACAACGCGCTGTGCGGCGTCCGCTTCGACTCCGGCACCACCGGCGTCGCGGTGAACATCGGCCAGTTCCTGTCCACCGGCACCTTCTGGGCGACCGAGCGGTGCGCGGGCCCGCAGCAGGACAACCCGATCGGACTGACCGCGCCCGCCGCGATGGCGGCGAAGCTGCCCGCCGGGGTGAGCGTGCCGGGCTACGCCTCCGACGCCCGCTGCAACACCCGCGGGCTGACCCGGCTCGGCGAGTACGCGCTCAAGGGCATGATCGACCGGGGCATGATGCTGGAGCTCGACCACATGAGCGTGAAGGCCGCCGGGCGGGCGCTGGACATGCTGGAGGCCGAGGAGTACCCGGGCGTGCTGTCCACGCACAGCTGGATGGACCTCGACTGGACCGAACGGCTGTACAAGCTGGGCGGCTTCACCGCACCGTACATGCACAGCGCCGGCGGCTTCATCGACGAGGCGAACGGCAAGGCCGCGCTGCGCGACAAGTACGGCGTCGGCCTCGGCTACGGCACCGACATGAACGGCGTCGGCGGCTGGCCGGGACCGGTCGGCGAGGACGCCCCGAACGCGGTGACCTACCCCTACCGCAGCTTCGACGGCGGCACCGTCCTCGACCGGCAGGTGACGGGCGAGCGGACCTGGGACCTCAACAAGGACGGCGCCGCGCACGCCGGCCTGGTGCCGGACTGGATCGAGCAGATCCGGCTCACCCCGGGCGGCCCGGACGTCATCGGGGACCTGGCGCTCGGCGCCGAGTCCTACCTGCGGACCTGGAAGGCGACCGAGCGGCACGAGCCGGGCGAGAACCTCGCGTCCGGCGTGCCCACCTCGGCCAGCTCCGCCGAGTGGAACCCCTTCACCAGCTACGCGCCGGGGCGCGCCTTCGACGGCGACACCGGCACCCGCTGGGCCAGCGACTGGTCGGACGACCAGTGGCTCCAGGTGGACCTGGGCGAGGTCCGGCGGGTCGGCCGGGTGACCCTGGACTGGGAGCGGGCCCACGCCCGCCAGTACCGGATCGAGGTCTCCGAGGACGGTTCGGCGTGGCGGACGGTCTGGCGGACGGACGCCGGGGACGGCGGCTACGACACGGCCGTCTTCGACTCGACGCCGGCCCGCTACGTCCGCTTCCACGGGGAGCGGCGGGCCACGCAGTGGGGCTACTCGCTCTACGAGGTGACGGTCACCCGCTCCTGAACGGGCGCGGGCGACGAGGAGGGGCCGGCCGGATCGACGCCGATCCGGCCGGCCCCTCCGGCCTTCGTGACGCTCCGTCAGTCCGCCGCGGGGGGCGTCCAGTCGGCGGGTACGCGGGCGAGCCTGACGCGCTGGGGGTGGTCGCCGACCTCCACCGAGGCGACGCGCTCGCCGGTGGCGAAGTCGATGGCGCTGACGCGGTCGGCGCCGCTCTCCGAGACGACGCAGGACTTCCCGTCGCCGCTCACGGTGGCCCAGTAGGGCTTGTCGGCGGGCACCAGCGGGCCCTGCCTGAGGGTCGCGCGGTCGACGACGGTGGCGTAGTCGTCCATGGTGCCGGCGACGCACAGCTTGGCGCCGTCCGGGCTGATCGACAGGCCGTGGTGGCGCGAGTCGTTGACCCAGGTGGTGCGGTCGGGGTCGGTGGTGGCGCTGCCGGGCAGGGTCTTGAGGCGGGTGACGCGGTCGGCCTCGACGTCGTACTCCAGGAAGCCGTTGAGGAAGGAGACCTGGAAGTAGAGCTTCTTCTCGTCGGGGGTGAAGACGAGGGGGCGGACGGCGTCGGAGAGGTCGTCGCGGCCGAAGGCGTCGAGGCGGGAGCGCATGTCGATCACGCGGACGGTCTCGAAGGTGGTCGCGTCGACGACGGTGATCCTGCGGTCGCCCTTGGTCCAGTCGAGCCAGGGCGCGTCGAGGGCGGTGGTCACCTCGCCGATGGACATGTTCCACAGCCGGCCGTCGGAGGTGAAGACGTTCTCGTGGGGCTTGTCGCCGGTCTTGAAGCTGCCGAGCTGGCGGCCGGTGGCGACGTCGAGGACGTGGACCGTGTTGGCGGTGGAGGCGGAGACGGCGACGCGGGTGCCGTCCGGCGAGACGGCCATGTGGTCGGAGCGGTAACCGGCCACGGGGAAGCGCCAGTTGACTGCTCCGGTGCGCAGGTCGATGGAGACCACGTCGGCGAAGCTGGGGCGGGAGACGACCATCGCGGTGCCGTCGGGGGTGGCGTACATGTCGTCGACGAACTGGTCGTGGCCCTCGCCCGGGCCGCTGCGGACGCCGAGGAAGAAGGCGAGCTTGACGGGGTTGAGATAGATCTCCCGGAGGCGCTCCTCCTTGTCGGGGACGACGTTCACCCGGCCGATGCGGTGGAAGTCGCCGCGGGAGGCGATGACGTCGGCGGTCCCGTCCCAGTTGTTGCCGACGAACATGACCTCGCGCAGGGGGGCGTCGGCGACCCGGGAGGGGGCGTCCCGCGGGGCGGCGACGGCGGGGGCGAGGAGGGTGAGGGAGGCCGTGAGGGAGGCGGCGAGGGCGACCGCGAGACGGCGGGTCCGGGTCGTGCGTACCGAGGGCATGGGGCAGCCTTCTTCCGTGTGGGGACAGCGACTTACCGGAGGTAACCCGCAGGTAACCACGGACCCGCCGCACCCACAAGACGTCTCCCGCACCCCTGTTCCCCCGCTCCTCCCCCACCCTCCCGCACCCCGTGCGCGCCCCATGCGGGATCATGGAACCATCACCCGCAGAAGGGACGGAACGGACGATGAGGAACCGCAGCGTCGCGGACCTGATGACCCCGACGGCGGTCGCGGTCCAGCGCGGTACGCCGTTCAAGGAGATCGCGCGCCTCCTCGACGAGTACGGCATCACGGCGGTCCCGGTGGTCGACGAGGAGAACCGGCCCGTGGGCGTGGTCTCCGAGGCCGACCTGCTCCGCCGGCACACCGCCAAGGACGGCCCCAGCACCGCCGAGGCCATGATGTCCAGCCCCGTGCGCACCGCCCGGCCCTCCTGGACCGCCATCGAGGCGGCCCGGCTCATGGAGCGGCACCACGTCAAGCGGCTGCCGGTCGTGGACGCGGACGGGCGGCTCATCGGCGTCCTCAGCCGCAGCGACCTGCTCCAGCTCTTCCTGCGGCGCGACCGCTCGATCCAGGAGGAGATCCGCGAGGACGTGGTGATCCGCATCCTCGGCCTCTCCCCCGCCGCCGTCCACATCGACGTCGACGAGGGCCGGGTCACCCTCAGCGGCACCCTGGCGCGCAAGGACCTCGGGCCCATGCTGGTCCGGCTGTGCGAGTCCGTCGACGGGGTGGTCGAGGTGGTGGACCACCTGGTCGTGGAGCCGCCCCAGGAGTGAGGGACGGCGGGGGCGCCGCGCGCGCCGCGCCCCCGCGCCGGGCGGTCGCCGGCACGGGGGCGCGGGGCGGCGGACTCCTCAGGAGACCGCCTCCGGCCAGCCGTATCCCGGGCCCGTGCGCGCCGGCACGGTCCCGGCGCCCACCGCCTCCATCTCCCGGTTCGCCTCCCGCATCAGCTTGCCCGCCAGGTCCTTCATGGCCCGGCTCGCGGCCAGCTCGTCGCCGATCACCGGCACGTCGGTGTCCGCCGGGTTGCAGCGGGCCGAGCCGTGCCCCGTGAAGGTGGCCGTGCCCGTGTCGAGGCGGGCCTCTGCCTTGGTCCGGCCCGCTTCCTCGCTCAGCTCCAGGCCGACCCTCCACTCCAGGTTCCGCGTCATGGTCTGCCTCCTCGCACGCCGGTCGGCGCCGCCGGTGCCGTACGGCGCCGGGGCGCTGCTCCCCGCCCCTTCCAGGATCCGCCCGCGGCGGCCGGGGCGCACGGGGACGGAGGCGGGTGTTCCGCACCGGCGGCGGGGGAACCACCCCCCGCACGGACACTTCACGGCGAAGGGGTACCGCTATGGCCGGCCGGTTGGGCGCCCGCAGACGGCTGGAGGTGCTCCAGGTCGTCGTCGCCGGCCTCGGCGTCCCCGCGAGCCTGGGCGTCGGCGTGCTCCTGAACGCGAGCGGGCTGCACGTCGGCGTCGGCCTCGCCGCGACCGCGCTCGTCCTCATGGCCACGGCCACCGTCCTCGCGAAGCTCGACGCCCGGCTGTCCCGCCACCCCCCGCCGCCGTCGCGGAGGGGCCGCCGCGCGGAAGACGACCGGGACGACGGCCGGGGCGGCCTCTGAGGGTGCCGGGCCCCGGGCGGGCGGGTTCGGGCGGACGGCTCGGGTGGGCGGGTTCGGGCGGGCGGTTCAGACGGGCGGGCGCTCTTCGGGCAGGGCGTGCGCGAGCAGGAACTCGGTCGCGCCCGCGATGGCCTCCGCGTAGGTGCCGTGCACCGGCTGGGACTCCCCCTCCCGCTGGTCCGCGCCGGTCGCGGCGTACCACCAGGCGTCGGCGTCGGGATCGTGGTGCACGACGGCGGTGCCGCCCGCGTAGTGGAGCGGGATGGACTCGGCGGAGGACTTCCTGACCACCGCGTGGGGCCACTTGACGCGGGCCGACTGGCGCTTGATGCCGCCCCAGGCGGCGCCGAGCTGGGCGTAGTTGGCGCCGCTGCGGCCCGCCACGGTGGCGGCGGACTCCGCGAGCCGGTCGACGGACAGCTTGGCCTCGTACACGGCCCGCAGCATGGCCAGCTGCACGTCGGGCGAGGCCATGAGCACCGGGTCGGGCTCCTTGCCCGCGGCGCGGTAGGCGAGCAGGCGGGTCGAGATCCGCTCCGCCAGGGCCCGGACCGCGTCGAGGACCCGCTCGTCCATGGTGAAGGCGTCGTCCTGGGAGGGCTCGCTCCAGGGCGGCTCCACCAGGTCCGAGAAGGCGGCCCAGAAGTCGTCGTCGCTCTTGTCGGGGGTCGGGATGCCCGCCCCGTTCACATCGTTCATGCGACAAAGATAACTGTCACTCTCTCTTTTCGACAGCTATTACTGTCGTCCGCGCGGCGAGGGCGGGACGGCGGGAGGACGGCGCGGCGGGCCGGGACCACCGCGGGTCACGGCCGGCCCGTCGGTAGAGTGGGCGCGGGCGCGGTGAGATCACGAGGAGTCTGTGTTGACCGCGGTCAGCCTTGAGCACGCCACCGTCCCCGCCGACAGCGGCGAGGTGACCCTGCTGATAGCCCGCCGGGTGGAGCCCGGCCACGAGGAGTCGTTCCGGCGCTGGGCGCAGGGCATCCTCGACACCGCGGCGACCTTCCCCGGCCACCTCGGGTACGGGCTCTTCCGCTCCTCCGGCGGCGACGCCCCCTGGTTCCTCGTGCACCGCTTCCGCGACGCCGAGGCCTGCCGGACCTGGCAGGAGTCGCCGGAGCGCGCGGCCTGGTTCGCCGACTGCGAGGGGCACCACCACACCGAGATCGCCCGGCGGAAGCTGACCGGCATGGAGACGTGGTTCGCCGAGCCGGGCTCCACCCGCCCCGCGCCGCCCCGCTGGAAGATGGCGGTGAGCGCGACGCTCGCGATCTACCCGATCTCCGTCCTCGGAAGCCTCTTCCTGATCCCGCACCTGACCGCCCTGCCCGTCCTCCTCACCAGCGCGGTCACCGCCTGCGTCTTCAACGTCCTCATGACCTACGTCTCGATGCCCGCCGTCAGCAGGCTCCTGCGGAGGTGGCTCACGCCGTAGCGGCGGCGAGGAGCCCGTCGACCCTCCTCGCGGCGCCGGAAGCCGGCGCCCCCGCCGGATGCGGGGGCGCCGGCTTTTCGCCGGTGGGCGGGGGTGGGTCAGCAGGGGTTGATGTTGATCTTGAAGTTGGTGGTGTTCCGGATGTCCTCGGCGTTGTCCCGCAGGCGCAGGCAGTTGAAGGTCGCCTCACCGACGGCCGGGCCCTGACCGGGCTCGGGCATCTCGTTGGCCCAGACGCCGATGCCGGACCTGGCGTTCCACGCGTCACCGCTGCGCTGGGCGCCGGTGATGGAGACGTCGGTGAAGACGGTGTCCTTCACCGGGTTCTCGGGCTGCGAACCGGTGTACTTCGTCTGGAACATGATGCCGCTGTACGTCGGGTCGACGATGTCCACGCGGCTGACGCGGATCCCCTGGAAGACCTTCGAGGCGGAGAACAGCCAGATGCC
Source organism: Streptomyces sp. NPDC058758 (assembly GCF_042746075.1). Lineage (NCBI taxonomy): Bacteria > Bacillati > Actinomycetota > Actinomycetes > Kitasatosporales > Streptomycetaceae > Streptomyces > Streptomyces sp. NPDC058758. Next base: position 102,985 of record NZ_JBHYPS010000017.1, read on the forward strand.
GGGGAAGGCCTGGTTGCCCCAGAAGTGCCCGCCGGCCCGGACGACCGAGATGTTCTCGAACTTCGTCGGGACGGTCCCGAAGCCGTTCATCGGGTAGCCGAAGTCCAGCGAGGAGATGGTGATGCCGGAGTAGACCAGGGTGTCGGCGATGTGGATGTTGCGGAAGGTGTTGTCGTAGCCGCCGTAGACGGCCACGCCCGCCGCGCGCCAGGTCAGCGTGGTGGACAGGTTCTCGTAGACGTTGTTCTTCATGTCCGCGCCGCCCGCGTCGATCGCGGAGAAGAGCGCGAAGCTGTCGTCGCCGGTGGCGCGGGCGTCGTTGTTGGACACCAGGTTGTCCGTCGACCCGTTGGTCATGTTGACGCCGTCGGCGAACATGTTCCGGATCCGGGAGTTCCTGATCGTCGTCCGGTCGGTGTTGGCACCCCAGTAGAGGCAGACCATGTGCTCGTTCCAGATGTCGTCGATGACGATGTCGGCCGTGTTCTGGAAGTCGAAGACCTTGCCCGGGCCGTCGATGCGGGTGACGTAGTTGCCGAAGTACGCGAAGCCCTTGAAGAGCGAGCCGTTCGCGGTGGCCTCGGCGCGGAAGCCGATGTCGGTGTTGTCCTGCGCGGCGGGCGCCCGGAACCTGGTGTACCACGGGCCGGCGCCGACGACCTTGACGGCCTTGCCGTACACCTGGAACTTGCTCGACGTCTGGTAGTCGCCGGGCGGCAGGTAGACGCCGACGAGCTTGCCGGTCGTGTCCATGCGGACCTTGTCCAGGGCGTTCTGCACGTCCTGGTGGGTGAAGCCGGCCGGCACGGCGTACGCGGCCGGGTCCGGGTTCGCGACCGGGGCGACCTGCTCCAGGCTGACGAAGTCGATCGCGTAGTGGGCGGCCGAGTTGGCCGCGTCCTTCTGGAGCCTGATCCTGCTGCCGGCGGGGACGGTCTCCCCGAACATCAGGTTCGCCTCGTCGTAGATGTGGCGCGGGGCGCCGGAAGCCGGGTCGTTGCCGGGGCCGGCCTCGGCGCCGTACAGCCAGGCGTACTTGGAGGTGAGCGGCAGGGCCTTCTTGAACACCCCGTCGACGTAGACGTTGATCGTCGTGTCGATGCCGCCGCCGCCCGGGGCGTCCGGGACGGAGAAGCGGGTGACGAGGGTGTTGGTGGCGGCCCGGGTCGTGAACTCGACGTACTCGCCGGTCGCGTCCAGGGTGACGGCCTTGCGGCCGGAGGCCTCGCCGGCGACGTCGCCGACGGTGCGGTTGGGCCCGACGACGGCCGCCCCGCCGCCCGCGGTGCCGTCCTCCGCCTCGTACGTCGTGTACGGCATGTTCGCGCCGCGCCCGACGAACAGGGGTTGGGTCCGCGTGTTGTTCGCGCGCTTGACCGGCGGTTCGTTCGCGTCGTCGGCGAGGACGGTGCGGACGGTGTACGAGCCGTTGACGGCGGTCCAGGTGCCCAGGCTCACCTCCGCCGAGGCCCCCGCCGCCAGCGCACCGGAGTGCGAGCCGGTCAGCGTCCTGACGACTCCGCCCTGGGCGTCCACCACCTCCAGGGTGACGCCGTGGCCGCCGGACGCGGTCGCCGTCGTGCCCTGGTTCTTCACCGCGACCTTGAAGGTGACCGCGTCGCCGGCGCTCGGGCTCGACGGGACGGTCGTCACCGAGGAGGCGACGAGGTCGGCGCCGGCGACCGGCTTCACCACCAGTGCGGTGGGCCGGACGTAGACGTTGTCGGTCTCGTTCTGCTCCAGGACCTCGTTCGCCTCGTCCGCGACCGCGCCGAGCTCGTACGAACCCTCGGCGCGCACGCCGATGGAGACGGGGACGGTGGCCTGCTCGCCGGGGGCGAGGGCCGGGACCTGCCCGGTCGCGACCTTGGTGCCGCCGAGGCGGACGGCGACCCTGCTCGCGGCGGCGGCCGCCGTGCCGCCGTTGCGGACGACGGCCGAGACGGTGATCTCGTCGTCCTCCTCGGGCGCGGCGGGCGTGGTCGACAGCCCGGTGACGGTCAGGTCCGGGTTGGGCGCGGGCACGCCGACGACCTGGAACTCGGCGATCTGGCCGCCGGGCGCGCCGGTGTTGGCGGTGAACCTGAGCCGGACGTCCGCGAGCCGGGCGGTCAGCGGGATGGTGACGGTGTTGCCGCTCGCCGGGTCGAAGGAGTAGCTCTTGGCCGCGACCTTGCTGGTGAAGGCGGTGGCGTTCTGCTCGCGGCCGAGGACCTCGATGGTCTGGCTGCGGGCCTGCCAGACCTGGGCCGGGTCGAGCTTCAGCACGAGCTTGTCGAGGTCGGCGTCGGAGCCCAGCTTGACGGTGAGGGTCTGCGGGTAGGCGCCGCCCCCGCCCTCCCAGTAGGTGGCGGTGTCGTTGTCGTTGGCGTGGGCCGCGGTGAAGGCGCCGGTGGTCGAGGAGGCCTCGATCGTCTTGCCGACGGCGAGGTTGGATCCGGTCCCGCCGCTTCCGTTGCGGGTGACGCGGTTGGAGGCGACGGAGGTGTTGCCCGCCGCGTCCTTGGCCACCACGTGGTAGGTGACGGTGGCGCTCGCCGGCTGGGTGTCGGTGTAGGTGGTGACGGTGCCCGCGACGCTGCCGCGCAGGACGTTGTTCGCGTACACGTCGTACGCCGTGACGCCCTTGTCGTCGGTGGCGGCCGTCCAGGCCAGCCTGACCTGGCCGCTCGCCGGCTCGGTGAGGGCGAGGTTGGCGGGGGCGGTGGGGGCCTGGGTGTCGCCGCCGTCGCCGAAGCGGGTGACGGTGTTGCTGTCGCCGGACTGGTTCCCCGCCGCGTCCTTCGCCCGCACCCGGTAGGAGACGGTCCGGTCGGCCGGGCGGGTGTCGGTGAAGGTCGTGACGTCGCCCGCGACGGAGGTCAGCAGGACGTTGTCGGCGTAGACGTCGTAGCCGGAGACGCCGACGTCGTCGGTGGAGGCGTTCCAGGTGAGCCGGATCTGTCCGGTGGCGGGCTGGGTGAAGGCCAGGTTCGTGGGGGCGGTGGGGGCCCGGGTGTCGCCGGTGGCCGGGCCGTAGACCTCCAGTTCGGATATCTGGGCGGCGGGCTGCACGGTGTTGGCGGTCACCAGCACGCGCACGTAGCGGGTGGTGGTGGAGTCCAGGGTGATCGTCGCCGTGTTGTCGTTGGCCGCGTCGAAGGCGTACGCCCGGGAGGCCGACAGGTCGGTGAAGACGGTGCCGTCGGCGCTGCCCTGGATCTTCAGGGTCTGGCTGCGGGCTCCCCAGCCGGCCGGCAGTCTGAGGACGACCCGGTTCACCGCCACCGAGGCGCCGAGGTCGGCCTGGAGCCACTGCGGCAGGGCGTTGTTGCCGCTCTCCCAGTAGCTGGCCCGGTTGCCGTCGTTGGCGTTCGGCGCGGAGTACACCTCGGTGTGGCTGCTCGCCGTGAGCGTCTTGCCGGCGGCGAGGTTCCCCGAGGAGCCCTCGGCCGCGTGCACCTCCAGCTCGGAGAGCTGGGCCGCCTGCCAGCCGGTGTTGGCGGTGACGTTCACCCGGACGAAGCGGGTCTGCGTGGACGGGAAGGCGACGGTGACCGTGTTGGCCGAGCCGGGGCTGAAGGTGTAGGTGGCGGAGCTCTTCAGGGTGGTGAAGCTGGTGCCGTCGGCGCTGCCCTGGACGGAGAGGGTCTGGTTCCGGGCCTCCCAGCCGGCGGGCAGCCTGAGGACCACCTCGTCGACGCGGGTGGTGGTGCCGAGGTCGGCCTGCACCCACTGGGGCAGGGAGCCGCCGGCGCTCTCCCAGTACGAGCCCTGGTCGCCGTCGGTGATGTTGCCGGCCGAGAAGCCGGACTGCGCGCTGCTGGCGGAGGCGGCGTCACCGAGCGCGACGTTGGGTCCGCCGGCGGCGTGGGCGGCCGTCAGGGGGCCGCCCAGCGCCAGCAGGCTGGTCGCGATCGCGGCGCTCAGGCACCGTGACCGCCAGGTGGGGGTTCTCATCGTTCCTCGCTTCGTGGAGGGGGTGGGGGTGGGGACGCCCGGACGCGGTGCCGGGCGTCCCCGCCCGGGGTCGGGGCGTCAGCCCTGGTGGAAGACGAACTGCGTGCCGGGCTGCGAGCAGACGTCGCCCTTGGCGGAGTTCGTGACGGTGACGTTCGTCAGCGTGGCGCTGCCGCGCGCACCGCCCATCGCGAGGATTCCGCAGCCGTTGAGCGACTTGTCGATCCTCACGTTCGTGACCTTGACGTCCGGCATGGCGCCGCCGCCGGTCTTGAACTGGATGCCGTCGTAGGTCGACTCGTGGATGTCGGTGTCCCGGATGGTGACGCCCGGGATGTCGGGACCCTGCGCGAAGAGGGTGATGGCGCCGAACTCCTGGTCCTCGTTCCAGAAGGCGCCGCCGGTCCGGTACAGGGCGTTGCCGGCGATCAGCGTCTGCCCGGAGAAGGGGATCGGGTCGTGGTCGGTGGCGAGCATGATCCCCGGGTAGTTCATGGTGTCGGAGACCACGTTGTTCTCGATGGTGTTGCCGTAGCCGCCGTACACGGCGATGCCGTTGGCGCGCCACGGCAGCTGGACCGTGTTGTTGCGGAAGTGGTTGTCGTGGCCGACGTCCACCGAGGTGTCCTTGACGTACTTGTTGGCCCAGACGGCGAGCGCGTCGTCGCCGGTGTTGCGGAAGGACGAGTTGTAGACGGTGGAGTTGCGGGTGCCGTTGGAGAAGTTGACGCCGTCGGCGTAGGTGTTGCGGATCCGCATGCCGCTGAACTCCAGGCCGTCGCCGGGGTTCCACAGCTCGGGGATGTTGGAGTAGTCGCGGCCGACCCAGGCGGCGACGTTGGCGTGCTCGATCCAGACGTTGCTGATCTTCGTGTTCTTGCCGAAGCGGCCGTTGAGGCCGACGCCGCCCTCGGCGTTGCCGTCGCCGCCCCGGATGGTGCCGGAGCCGAAGATGGCGATGTCCGAGATCCTGGTGTTGTCGTCGATGTCGAAGCCGAAGTTGCCCTCGTGCGGGTGGTTGATGCCGTTCGCGAGGTGCGGCGGGGTCAGCGTGTAGAGCTGGGAGTGCCACATGCCGGCGCCGCGGACGGTGACGTCGCGGATGCCGACCTGGTTGTGGGTGCCGCGGTTCAGCGGGTCGTCCGTGAGGATCTTCTGCTCCTGGCGCCACTGGCCTGCCGGGATCCAGACGCAGGGAATCTCGCCCTTCTGGTCGGCGGTCACGGCCCGCTGGAGGGCGTCGGTGTCGTCGATGCCGTCGTTGGGGACCGCGCCGTACTCGGTGATCGAGACGCACTCGGCGGGCTTGGCGGCCGGCGGGGCGACCTGTTCCAGGTCGACCAGGTCGACGACGTAGAAGGCGGCGTCGTCACCCGCGTCCCGCTGGAGGCGGAACTTGGTGCCGGCCGGGTAGGACTGCGCGAGCAGCGCGTGGGACTCGTCGAAGAGGCGGCGGGCGTCACCGCCGGGGGTGTTGGTGAGCCCCTCCGGCTGGTCGGTGGTGCCGTACAGCCAGCTGTGCTTGGAGGAGAGGGTCAGCTTGCGGACGAACTGGCCGTTCGCGTAGAGGCTGAGGGTGGCCTCCCGGCCGCCGCCGCCCGGCGCGTCCGGGATGGAGTTGCGCACGACGATCGAGTTGGCGGCGCCGGCGGAGGTGAACTCCACGTAGTCGCCCTGCGCGTTGAGGCGCACCGACTCGCGGCCCGAGGACTCGGTGGCGAAGTTGGTGTGGCCGAACGGGCGGGTGGAGTCGGTGTACAGGAGCGTGCCGCGGTAGGCGGCGTCCTCGGCCTCGTACTCCGTGTACGGGACGGCGGCGCCGCGCCCGACGACGAGGGAGCGGCCGAAGACGTTGTTGTTCTCGTTCGTCTCCGTGACGGTGCCGGTGGCGTCGGCGGTCGCGGTCAGCGTGACGCCGCCGTCGGTGGCCGTCCAGGTCCCGGCGAGGGCCACGTCGGCGGTGCCGCCGGCCGCGAGGGCCGGGGTCGTCCCGGACAGCGTGGTGGAGCCCACGGTGAGCCGGGTGACGCTGCCGGCCGGGACGGCCGAGGTGCCGCGGTTCTTGACGGCGACCGTGAAGGAGACCGGCGCGCCGACCGCGGGGGTGGCCGGGTTCGAGGTGATGCCGGTGACCGTCAGGTCGGGGCCCGGGGCCTGGGTGACGTTCAGCTTGGCCGTCGCGGTGCGGCTGTTGTTGCCGTTGTCGAGCTCGGGCACCGTGTCGGTCGGGTCGACGGCGGCGGAGACGGTGTAGGCGCCCGTCGGGCGCTTGCCGATCGGGACGGCGACGGTCGCCGACAGGCCGGCGGCGAGGGCGGGGACCGGGGCGGAGCCCGCGACGGTGCCCTCGGCGCTGACGTTCACCGTCGTGGCCGGGGCCGCCGCGGTGCCGGCGTTGCGGACGGTGACCCGGGCGGTCACGTCGTCGGCCTCGGAGGGGGTGGCCGGCTCCCAGGTGAGCTCGTTGACGACGAGGTCCGGGGCCGGGGCGGCCGTGCCGAGCACCTGGAGCTCCGCGACCTGGACGCCGGGCGCGCCGTTGTTGGAGAAGCCGGTCAGGCGGAGGTCGGAGACGCGGCCGGTCACCGGGATGGTGACGGTGTTCCGGCCCGAGGAGGGGCTGAAGGCGTAGTCGGCGCGGGCCTTCAGGGTGGTGAAGCCCGAGGCGGCGGAGGCCCGGCCGAGGACTTCGAGGGACTGGGTGCGCGGGCCCCAGACGGCGTCCGGGTCGAGCTTGACGACGACGCCGGTGACGTCCGCGTCGGAGCCCAGCCGGACGGTGAGCGAGGCGGGGAAGCCGGCCGACTCCCAGTAGGTGGAGACGCTGTCGTCGGTGGCGTTGGCCGCCGCGAAGTTCTGGGTCGTGGAGGTCGCCTCGACCGGCTTGTTGCGGGCCAGGTTGGTGCCGGCCGGCGGCGGGTCGCCCGGGTCCCCGCCGCCCCCGGCCTCGCCGTAGACCTCCAGTTCGGAGAGCTGGGCGGCGTTCCAGGCGGTGTTGGAGCCGACCTGGATCCGCACGAAGCGGGCGGTGGCCGCCGGCAGGTCGACGTTCACCGTGTTCGCGGCGGACGGGGCGAACGCACGGGCCTGGGCCGCGGTGAGGGTGCTGAACGCGGTGCCGTCGGCGCTGCCGAGGACGGCGAGGGACTGGTCGCGCGCCTCCCAGCCGGTGGGCAGCTTGAGCGTCAGCCGGTCCAGGTCGACCTGGGTGCCCAGGTCGACCTGGACCCACTGCGGGAAGGAGCCCAACGGCCCTTCCCAGTAGGACTGCTGGCTTCCGTCGGTGACGTGGGAGGCCGGGTAGCCGCCGTTCGCGCCGCCGGCCGTCGCCGCCCTGTCGAGGGCGAGGTTGACGTCTCCCGCCGCCTGGGCGGGGACGGGAAGCAGCCCCAGGGAGATCAGGCCCGCCGTCAGCAGACCGACCCCCAGTCGCCTGCTCGGATGTGTGCCTCTCATGGTGACCTTTCCGCGATGCGGGCGGGGCCCGTGCCCCTCCTGGGTCCTGAGCGGCCTCTCGCCGACGGACGCGCGAGGGAGCTCGAAGGAGTTCGACAGGGTCACGCGCCAGGAGCCCGATATGACTCCGACAAGGATCGAATGACGGACAGCCAGGTTCTTGAGTAACTATGTGGCTCGTTTGCGCCGTCAGCCCGCAAGGTTTCTACTGGATGACGACTTTGTCAACGGGTCCCGTCCGGTTACGAACAACCGACGCCCCCCGGAAACACCGACGGCACCGATATCGGGGCCACTTGGGGCGGAGATACCGGTGCCGTCGGATGAGGGCTGTCCCGTCGGGGACGCGAAAGGTCAGGGAGCGACGCCCCCGGGGTCGGCGGACGCACCCGCCCCCGGAACGCAAGAATCACGCAAAAAGTGCAAGGAAATTGCGCCCGTCAGGACCAGGGCGCGGGGGCCAGGGGCGTGACGACCGGCGGGCGGTCGTCGCAGGTGAGGGTGTTCGGCAGCAGCCACGGGGCGAGCCAGCCGCCGTCGTTGCCGCCGAGGTCGGCGAGCCCGAACTCGGATCCCGTGGCGGGGAAGTTGAAGGAGCCGCAGTTGTTCACCCCGACCGCCCCGACGTTGCGGGCGTCGACGTTCTCGAAGGTCGCGGAGCCCTTGGTGCGGGCGCTGAGCACGGAGTTGCCCGCGCCGTCGACCCGGATGTCCTCGAAGTGGACGGAGGGGATGGAGAACCGGTCCTTCACGCCGTACTCGCTGACGAGCATGATCGCGTTGTGGGTGGAGTCGAGGTAGTGGTCGCCGGTGACCCGGACGTCGGCGTCGATGGAGCCGTCCAGGGCGTAGAACCAGAGGGCGCCGAGGCCGATCCGCCAGTTGAGGTCGAGGGTGCCGGCGCGGACGGTGGTGTTGTCGGTGAAGCGCAGGGTGCCGGCGAAGGGTTCGGCGCCGAAGCGGGCGCCGGCGTGGAGTCCGCTGCCCTCGCGCACCGGGTCGGCCACGAGGTTGCCGGTGACGGCGGTGTCCTCGCCGCCGTAGACGGCGATGCCGTTGGCGAGGGTGGGTGACTGGACGGTGTTGCGGGCGACGGTGTTGCGGGCGTCGGCGGTCCTCTCCGACCAGAGGGCGATGCCGTCGTCGCCGGTGTTCCGCACGAAGTTGTTCCGGACCAGTGAATCGGTCACCCCGGTGTGGAAGTTGAGGGCGTCGGCGACCTGGTCGGTGATGACGTTGTCCGTCACCTTCACGTTCCGCATCGGGCCGTCGAACCAGAGGCCGACCTTGGTGTGGTGCAGATAGAGGCCTTCGACGGTGGAGTCGCTCATCGCGCCGCCGATGGCGTTGACCTGGTCGGTGTCGATCCGCTCGCGGACGTCGCCCTCGATCGCGAAGCCGCGCAGGTGGACGTCGCGGCTGCCGCCCTCGGAGGCGGGCTTGCCGTAGAGGCCGACGCCGGTGTGGCGGGAGCCGTCGGGGGCGGGTTCGGCGAGGGTGACCTGACGGCCCTTGAGCACGGTGTGCCAGTTTCCGGCGCCGACGATCGTGACGTCGTCGACCTCGATGTGCCGGTCGACGCGGAAGGTGCCCGGCGGCAGGTAGACGGGCCGGTCCAGGCGGCGGGCGAGGGCGATGGCCCGTTCGATGGCGGGGGCCGCGTCCCGGCGGCCGGTGGGGTCGGCGCCCAGGAGCCGTACGTCGACCCCGCCGCGTTCGACGTGCGGCGCGGCGACACGTTCGGTGTCGAGCAGGTCGATCACCGTCCAGGCGGCCGGGCTGCCGGCCGGGACCGTCAGCCGCACCTTCTCCCCCGCGCGGTACGTCTTCCCGAGGCGCAGGCGCCGCTCGTCGTAGAAGTGGGTGGGCCGGAAGGGCTTGTCGAGGACGGGCGCCGGGGTGGTGGAGGCCGGCACGCAGGAGCACTCGGCGAGCCACCAGTCCGGGTGGAGCAGGTCGGCCCGGGGATCGTTGGTGAACGGGTACTGGTTGTAGAGCCAGGAGTACTGCGAGGTCAGCGTCATGGTGCGGCGGTCGCGGCCGTCGACGGTGACGTCGAGGGGCGCGGTGATGCCGCCGCCCCCGGCCGCGTCCGGGATGCTGTAGCGCACGGTCAGGGCGTTCGCGGCGCGGGGCAGGGTGAACTCGACGTACTGGCCGGGGACGAGCCGGACCGCCTTCCGGCCGGAGGCCTCCGAGGGGAGGGTGTACGGGGTGCGGTCCGGCCCGATCACGGTGCCGGTGGTGCGGGCGTTCTCCGCCTCCTGCTCGTCGAAGGCGACGTCGGCGCCGCGTCCCGCCACGAGCGCCGGGTCGAGCCCGGCGCGGGTGACCACGGGCCCGGCGGGGGGCGGAGCGGAGGAGGGACCGGCGGGCGAGGCGGCGGCCAGGCCGCCGGCGGCCTGGCCGAGGCAGAGGAGGGCGCAGGCGACGGCGGTGGCTCTGGCACCGGCGCGGACGCGTGGACGGACACGGCTGAGGATCATCTGGGCTCGCTTCTCGGACGGTGCGGACCCGCGGCGAGCGGCTTCGCCGCGGTGGTCGGGCGGAGGGTGTGCCGGCTGAGGACGAGGACGCGCCCGCCGTACGCGGGGCCCCGCGTACGGCCGGGGTCAGGCGCGCAGCCAGACGGCCGTGTCCGGGGGGAGGGCGCCGGCGGCGTCCAGGGGGCCGCTGGCGAGGAGCACGGCGCGGTGGCCGGGGAGGTCCACGGGCGCGCCGGAGAGGTTGACCACGCAGGTCAGGCCGTGGCCGCGGGTGAAGGACAGGACTCCGTCGGGTGCGGGCAGCCAGGCGAGCGTGCCGTCTCCGAAGCCGGGCTCGGTGCGGCGCAGGGCGAGGGCGGTGCGGTAGAGGGTGAGCATGGAGCCGGGGTCGCCGCTCTGCCGGTCGACGGCGTAGCGGGCCCAGTCGGCGGGCTGCGGCAGCCAGGGGTCCGTACCGCCGAAGCCGTACGAGGGTGCCTCGGCCTCCCAGGGGAGCGGGACCCGGCAGCCGTCGCGGCCGGGGTCGGTGCCGCCGGAGCGGAAGTGCATGGGGTCCTGGATGCGGTCCAGGGGGATCTCGGCCTCGGGAAGGCCCAGTTCCTCGCCCTGGTAGAGGTAGACGGAGCCGGGCAGGGCGAGGGTGAGCAGGGCGGCGGCGCGGGCGCGGCGGGTGCCGAGGTCCAGGTCGGCGGGGGTGCCGAAGCGCTTGGCGGCGAAGTCGAAGGCGGTGTCGGCGCGGCCGTAGCGGGTGACGGTTCGGGTGACGTCGTGGTTGCAGAGCACCCAGGTCGCGGGGGCGTGGACGGGGGCGTGCTCGGCGAGGGTGTCGTCGATGGTGCGGCGCAGCCGGTCCGGTTCCCACGGGCAGGCGAGGAAGTTGAAGTTGAAGGCGGTGTGCAGTTCGTCCGGGCGGAGGTAGCGGGCGAAGCGTTCGGCGTCGGGGAGCCAGACCTCGCCGACGAAGACGCCGCCGTACTCGTCGGCTATCGCCCGCCAGGAGCGGTAGACGTCGTGGATCTCGTCGAGGTCGATGTACGGGTGGGGGTCGACGCCCTCGGTGAAGTCGCGCAGCTCCGGGTCCTTGGTGAGGAGGGCGGCGGAGTCGATGCGGACGCCGGCGACGCCGCGCTCGAACCAGAAGCGCAGGACCTCCTCGTGCTCGCGGCGGACGTCGGGGTGGGACCAGTTGAGGTCGGGCTGTTCGGGGGTGAAGAGGTGGAGGTACCACTCGCCGTCGGGGACGCGGGTCCAGGTGGTGCCGGAGAACTGCGACGGCCAGTCGTTGGGCGGGAGTTCGCCGTGCTCGCCGCGGCCGGGCCGGAAGTGGAAGCGGGCGCGCTCGGGGCTGCCGGGGCCGGCGTCGAGTGCCTCCCGGAACCAGCGGTGCCGGTCGGAGACGTGGTTGGGGACGATGTCGACGATGACCCGCAGGCCGAGCGCGGCGGCCTCGGCGATGAGCTTCTCGGCCTCGTCGAGGGTGCCGAAGGCGGGGTCGATGGCGCGGTAGTCGGCGACGTCGTAGCCGCCGTCGACCATCGGGGAGGCGTACCAGGGGGTGAACCAGACGGCGTCGACGCCGAGTCCGGCGAGGTGGGGCAGTCTCGCCCGGACGCCCGCGAGGTCACCGGTGCCGTCGCCGTCGCCGTCGGCGAAGCTGCGCGGGTACACCTGGTAGATGACGGCGTCGCGCCACCAGTCGGCGGTGCGGGTCGGAGTGGGGGCTGCCACGGGACGGTCCTTTCGAGCGGGAAGAGGTGCTCCGCCGCCGCCCCGGACAGCGGGGACTTGATGGGCGCGGGGCGGCGGCGAAGGCTTGGGGAGGGGCGGCGGGCGGCGTCAGCCCTTGAGGCCGCCGGCGGTCAGACCGCCCATGATGTTGCGCTGGAAGACCAGGAAGACGATCAGCGTCGGGAGGGAGGCGATGGTGAGCGCGGCGATGAGGACGTTCACCGGGACGCCGTTGGAGAGCGAGTAGATGCCCACGTTCAGGGTCTGCTTCGCCGGGTCGGGCAGGGTCAGCATCGGCCAGAGGAAGTCCTTCCAGACGCCGACGACCGCGAAGATCGAGACGACGCCGAGGATCGGCCGGGAGATCGGCAGGACGATCGACCACAGGATCCGCGTCGGGCTCGCCCCGTCCATCGACGCCGCGTCGAGGAGCTCCTTGGGGATCGAGTCGAAGAAGCGCTTCAGCAGGAAGATGTTGAAGGCGTTGGTCACGGACGGCAGCCAGATCGCCCACGGGGTGTTCAGCAGGTTCCGCTCGACGACCGGCACGTCCAGCACGGTGAGGTACTGCGGGACGACGAGGACGGTCGCCGGGATCATCAGCGTCGCGAGCATCATGCCGAGGATCGCCTTGCCGAGCACCGGCCGCAGCTTGGACAGCGAGTACGCCGCCGCCACGTCGAGGACCAGCTGGAAGAGGAGCGCGCCGAAGGCGTAGTAGAAGGTGTTGAACAGGAGGGTGGACAGGTCCATGACCTCCCAGGCCCGGCTGTAGTTCTCCGGCGTGAAGCTCTCCGGCACCAGCGTCGGCGGGGTCCGGACGACCTCCTGGGTGTCCTTGAAACCGCTGGAGACCAGCCAGTACAGGGGGCCGAGGAAGACCAGGGTGAAGCCGCCGGCGACCAGGCCGAAGGCGCCCCAGTACAGGCGCTTGCCGCGGCGCTTGGCGAGCACGGCCGGCGAGATGAGCGTACGAGTGGACATGCTGTTCTCCCGGTCCTACTCTTCCTCGGCGCGGCTGAGCTTGACGTACGCCGCCGAGAAGCCGGCGAGCAGTACGAGCAGGAGCAGGCCGAGGGCCGCCGCGGCACCGTAGTTGTTGAAGTTGAAGGCGTACTGGTAGATGAGGTAGACGACCGTGGTCGTCGACCCCTCCGGCCCGGCGCCGCCGGTGAGCAGGAACGGTTCCACGAAGACCTGCATGGTCGCGATGATCTGCATCAGGAGCATCAGCGAGAGGATCAGTCGCGTCTGCGGGATCGTCACGTGCCAGATCTTGCGGAGGAGGCCGGCGCCGTCGAGTTCGGCCGCCTCGTACAGCTCGCCCGGGATGCCCTGGAGCGCGGCGAGGTAGATCAGGGTGGCGCCGCCCATGTTCATCCACGTCGAGGCGAGGACGAGGGAGAACATCGCGATGTCCGCGTCCTGGAGCCACTGCTGCTCGGGCAGGTGGAGCAGGCCGAGCAGTTCGTTGAGCAGGCCGTACCCGGGGTCGTACAGGTACTGGAAGAGCAGGACGGCCGCGACCGGCGGCAGCATCACGGGCAGGTAGACGAGGAGCCGCAGGTACCCCTTGCCGTGCCGGAACTCGTTGATCGTGATCGCCAGGACGAAGGGGACGGCGAATCCGAGCACGAGGGCGAGCGCGGTGTACCAGAGGGTGTTGCCCCAGGCCTGCCAGAAGGCCGGGTCGTCGAAGACGGTGCGGAAGTTGTCCAGTCCGACCCAGACGGACTCGCCGCTCTCGGTCTTCTGGAAGGCCAGGAGGAACTCCCTGACCATCGGGTACCAGGAGAACACGGCGAAGCACAGGACGGCACCGATGAGGAACGAGTGGGCCGTCAGGTTGCGCCGCAGGCTCTTGGCGAAGCCGCCGCCGGGGGCGGCGGGGCCCTCGGGGCGGGGCGGGGAGAGGCGGGGACGCCCCGCCTTGCTCGGGGTCAGGCTGGGGGCCGACATGGGTGCTCCTCGGTACGGGACCTGCGTGTCTGCGGGGAGGGCCGGGCGGGGCGGGCGGCGCGTGTCGCCCGCCCCGCCCGGTTCCGTCACTGGTGGGCCAGGACCTGGTTGACCTGCGTCTCCGCGGTCGCGAGGAGCTTGTCGATGTCGGCGTCCTCGTTGGTGAGGATCCCCGACATCACGTTGTCGAGGACCTTGTAGACCTCCTGTGCCTTCGGCGGTTCGGCCTTGCCGGGGACGGGGTTGTCCATGAAGGCCTTGAAGTTGGCGACCGGCATGGTGGCGTTCGCCAGGCGGGCGGCGTCGTCCTCGGTCTTGGACCCGTTCAGCCAGAAGTTGGGCTGCGGGATGCCGACCGGGAGGTTGTCGGCCTTGGTGCGGGCCCAGTCGAACTGGCCCTTGCCGACGGTGAGGTTCTTGAAGTTGAGCCAGGCGACGGCGGCCTTGATCTTGTCGGGCGAGATGCCCTTCTTGATCATGTAGTTGTTGCCGCCGGCCAGCGTGTTCCTGCCGCCGGGGATCGGGCCCATGCCGAAGTTCTCGTACTTCGCGCCCAGCTGCTGGACCATGTACGCGATGTCGTCGGGGGCGGCGAGGAACATGCCCAGCTTGTCGGTGGCGATCTGCTTCTGGAGGTCGCCCCACTTGAGCAGCTGGGTCTTGCCCATGCTGTCGTCCTCCCAGCGCATGGCGTGGAGGTTCTTCGCGACCTGCTTGCCGATCTCGTCGTTGAACGCCGCCTTCTTGCCGCTCGCGTCGACGACGTCGCCGCCGAGGCTGTACATCTGGGCGGTGAAGTGCCAGCCGCCGGTGTTGGCCGCGGAGTACTCGCCGAAGCCGGCCACGCCGTCGCCGAGGGCCGCGATCTTCTTGGCGGCGGCGCGGACCTCCTCCCAGGTGCGCGGCGGGGCGTCGGGGTCCAGGCCCGCGTCCTTGAAGAGCTTGCGGTTGACGAGCAGGCCCATCGTGTAGTTGCTGGTGGGCAGGCCGTACAGCTTGCCGTCCTGCTTGAGGGAGCCGAGGACGTTCGGGTCGATGTCCTTCAGCGCCGGCACCGTCTTGTCGTTGACGTAGGCGCTGATGTCGGCGGCGCCGTCCTCGGACAGGACCTGCGGCAGGTCGGTGAAGTACGTGTAGAACACGTCGGGCTGCGACTTGGCCTTCAGCATCGCGGTGAACCGCGGCGGCTCCAGGCACTGCCCCGGCGTCGAACGCCCCTCGATCGTGACGTTCGGATACGTCTTGTTGAACTCGGCGACGTCCTCCTTCCACTCCTTCAGCTCGGCCGCCTTCGCCGCCGGCGGCATGCAGTCGATCGTGATCGACACCTTCGTCTTCGGGTCCAGCGGGGCCGAGGCGTCGGACGGGGCGGTCTGCTGCGAAGTACCGCCACCGTCGTCGTCGCTGCTGCTCGTGCCGCAGGCGGCGAGCGCGGTCAGCGTCATCGCGGAGACGAGGGCGACCGCGCTGGCGCGGCGGGTACGGCGGAGCCTGGCACTTCTCATCGAGTGGTCCCCTTCGGGCAAGTACGTGGAGGTCGCCCCGCCGAAGGCCGGCGACCTGTCCGGTGGGGCGCGGCACACTCAACCACCCCCAACAAGTGAACGCAAGATATCGCGCTCATTTCGTAATTGCTCGACAATCGATGCTCCAGCCGGGACTCTTGTCGACCCTGAGGGCACCACGGCCGCAAGCAGCCCCCGCGAAGCCGCCGAGGCTTGCGCGATGCCCCGGCGGGCCTGAAGACCCCCTCCCCCTTCCCATCCTTACGTGTGCAAATTTTGCATGATCTCTTCGAGTTTTTACATGAAGGCGTCAGGCGCGGCCCGCGGCCTTCTGGCTGCGGCGGGACAGGGAGTCGACGACCACCGCGGCGAGCAGCACCGCACCCGTGATCATGAACTGAATGGCGTTGCTGACGCCCATGATGTTCATGCCGGACTGGATGGAGCCGATGACGAGCGCGCCGAGCAGCGCGGACCAGACCGAACCGCGCCCCCCGAAGAGACTCGTCCCGCCGATGACGGCGGCGGCGATCACGTTCATGAGGAGGTTGCCGCCCCCCGAGGTCTGGCTGGCGGACTGGATCTGGCCGGCGAGGAAGAGGCCGCCGACGGCCGCCATGGTCCCCGCGATCGTGAAGACGCTCATCCGGACGAACGCCACGCTGATGCCGGCCCGTCGCGCTCCCTCGATGTTGCCGCCGACCGCGAAGATCTGCCGCCCGTAACGGGTGCGCCGGAGCACGAAGTCGAGGACCACCAGCAGGACCAGGAAGATCAGCAGCGCCAGCGGGAGCCCCTGGTACCGGTTGAGGATGTACGCGGCGGCGAAGGCGATCGCCGCGATGACGACCGTCCGCAGCACGATCTCGGCGACCGGGCGGTACGGCACCCGCGCGGCCCGCCTGCGCCGGGCGTCGAGCAGCGAGGCCAGCAGGAAGAGCCCCACGCCCACCGCCGCCGCCGCGTAGGCCGCGACCGGGCTCTCGAAGATCGTGGAGTAGAGCTCGGCGACGACGCTCTCGCTGGGGATGTTGACCGTGCCGCTGGTGCCGAGCACCTGGAGCATCAGCCCGTTCCAGGCGAGGTTGCCCGCGAGCGTGACGACGAAGGCGGGCACGCCGACCTTGGCGAAGAAGAAGCCGTGGAGGAGCCCGACCGCCGCTCCCCCGGCGACGGCGACGAGCAGCGCCAGCCACTGGTTCATGCCGTTGATGACGTTGAGGACCGCGAAGATCGCCGCGCACAGTCCGCTGACGGAGCCGACGGAGAGGTCGATCTCGCCGAGCAGGAGGACGAAGACGATGCCGACGGCGATCATGCCGGTGCCGACGATCTGCTGGCTGAGGTCGGACAGGTTCTGCGCGGAGAGGAAGGCGCTGTCCAGACTGCCGAAGACCGTCCAGATGACGACGACGGCGATGACGACGGGCAGCGAACCGAGTTCGCCGGCGCGCAGCTTGCGGCGGAACTCGCCCACGTATCCCCGGAAGCCCTCCTCGCGGACGATCAGCCGGCTGTCGACGGCGGGCACCGCCTCCGGGGCCGTCCGCTGGGCGGCGGCGTCGCCCGGCTCGGGCGTACGGTCCTTGTCCCCGGCGCGGGTCATGACGACTCCTCCCCGCGTGCCTCCCGGCCCTCCCGTTCCTCGCGTTTGCGGGCCTGGCGCCGGGTGACGGCGCTGTCGGTGGCTCCGGTGATCGCGGAGATGATCTCCTCGGTGGTGGTGGAGCGCTTGTCGAAGAAACCGTTGTTGCGGCCGAGGCGCAGCACCGCGATCCGGTCGGCGACCGCCATCACGTCCACCATGTTGTGGCTGATCAGGATGGTGCCGAGCCCGTGCTCGCGGAGCCGTTCGACGAGGTCGAGGACCTCGGCGGTCTGTTCCACGCCCAGCGCCGCGGTGGGCTCGTCCAGGATGACGATCCTGGGGTCGCCGATGAGCGAGCGGGCGATCGCCACGGTCTGCCGCTGGCCGCCGGAGAGCGACGCGACCGGGATGCGCACCGACGGGATCCGGATGGAGAGCGTGTCGAGCAGTTCGCGGGAACGCCGCTCCATGCGGACCTCGTCGAGCACGCCGAACCGGCGCAGCTCCCGGCCGAGGAAGAGGTTGCCGACGACGTCGAGGTTGTCGCAGAGCGCGAGGTCCTGGTAGACGGTCGCGATGCCGAGGCTCTGGGCGTCGTGGGGCCGGTGGATGGAGACCGGCCGGCCCTGCCACGCGATGACGCCGTCGTCGGGCGGACTCACCCCCGCGATCGCCTTGACGGCGGTCGACTTGCCGGCGCCGTTGTCGCCGACCAGGGCGACCACCTCACCGGCGTGGACCTCCAGGTCGAAGTCCGACAGGGCCTGGACCGCGCCGAACCTCTTGGACACCCCCCGCAGGCTGAGCACCGGTGTCTCCGTCACCGTCCACCACCGCCTCCTCGGCGGGAGCGCGCGTCAGGGACGTGTCACTCCAGTCCGGCTTCCTTGCAGGCGTCGGCGTAGGCCGGGGTGCAGATCTCGTCGACCGTGTACAGCCCGTCCTTGACGACCGTGTCCTTGATGTTGTCCTTGTCCACCACGACCGGCGTCAGCAGCGTGGCCGGGACCTTCTGGCCGCTGCCGCTGGTGACGGTGACCGGGGTCAGGTCGTCGGGCAGCTCCTTGCCCTCGGCGAGGTCGACGGCCATCGTGGCGGCGATGTCGGCCTCCGGCTTGTACGGCTTCTCGACCGTGATGGTCTGGGTGCCGAGCAGGATCCGCTGGATGGCGTCGAGCTGGGCGTCCTGGCCGGTCAGCGGCACGTTCATGCCGGCGGCCTTGAGGGCGGTCGCGATGCCGGCGGCGAGTCCGTCGTTGGCCGAGTAGACCCCGACGATCTTGTCCTTGCCGAGCGCGCTGATGGCGCCGGACATCTGCTGGTTGGCGTTGTTCGGGTCCCAGTTGGGGGTGTCGTACTCCTTGCCGATCTTCACCTTGCCGTCGAGGACGGAGTGGGCGCCCGCCTTGAACTCGGCGGCGTTCGGGTCGGTGGGCGAACCGTTGTGCATCACGATCTCGCCGCTCTCCGCCTTGTCGCCGAGCGCTTCGAGCAGCGCCCTGCCCTGCAGCTCGCCGACCTTGCGGTTGTCGTACGAGACGTAGGCGTCGACCGGGCCCTGGGCGAGTCGGTCGTAGGCGACGACCTTCACCCCGGCCTTGTTCGCCTTCTCCACGGAGGACTGGATCGACTTGGCGTCCACGGCGTCCAGGATGAGCACCTGGTCGCCCTTGGCGAGGGCGGTGTTGACCTGCTGCTGCTGGGTGGTCGCGCTCTCCGCCGCGTTGTAGTAGTCGATCTGCGCGTCCGGGGCGAGTTCCTTGATCTTCTGCTCGATGTAGGGGCGGTCGAACTTCTCGTACCGCGTGGTCTTGCTCTCCGGCAGCAGCAGTCCGATCTTGATGTCCTGCTTCGCCTGGCCCGGCGACGTGCCGGTCGCCGTCGCCACCACGCCCATCGACAGGGCCACGGTCGAGGCCACCGCTATCGCGCCTCGCAGTGTACGGGTCATGGGAGGCTCCTTTCGCGCGCCCTCGACCCGCCCCCGCGACCTGCGCGACCGCGGGGGCGTGAGCGCACCTTCGGCCTATCTCTCGACATTAGACCCAACCCGCGGCCGGGACCTCCCGAGCCCCGGCGGCCCGCCCCGCCGCTGCCGGGGCGGGCCGCCGGATCCGGTCTCTTGGGGCCAGGATCCGGGAGACGGGATCCGAGAGACCGGATCCCGAAAGGGGGTGGCCCTCCCCGCGGCGGAAGGCCACCCCCTCATGCCTCAGTCACGCGTCGCGGCTACGGCGTCACCTTCAGCAGCCTGTTCGCCGTCCCGGAGGACGGGTTCTTGATCGCGCCTTCGGTGGCGCCGCCGGTCAGCGCGGCGGCGACCTCGGACGGCGTCGCCGACGGGTGGCCCGCCAGGTACAGGGCGGCGGCACCGGCGACGTGCGGGCTGGCCATCGAGGTGCCCGAGATGGTCTTGACGCCGGTGTCGCTGTCGTTCCAGGCCGAGGTGATCTCCGAGCCGGGGGCGTACAGGTCGATCACGGAGCCGAAGTTCGAGAACTCCGACTGCTCGTCGTCCTTGGTGCTGGACGCCACGGTGAGCGCCTCGGGCACCCGGGAGGGGGAGCCCTGCCCGGCGTCGGAGGTCTCGTTGCCGGCCGCGACCGCGAAGGTCACGCCGGAGGCGACGGCGCGCTCGACGGCCGCGTCGAGGGCCTCGTCGGCGCCGCCGCCGAGGCTCATGTTGGCGACCGAGGGGCCCGAGTGGTGCCGGGTGACCCAGTCGATGCCGGCCACGACCTGCTCCGTGGTGCCGGAGCCGTTGTCGTCGAGGACGCGGACCGCCACGATTTTGGCCTTCTTGGCGACGCCGTGGGCGGTGCCGGCGACGGTGCCCGCGACGTGGGTGCCGTGGCCGTTGCCGTCGTCGGCGGTCTCGTCGTTGTCGACGGCGTCGAAGCCGTGGCTCGCCCGGCCTCCGAAGTCCCGGTGCGAGATCCGGACGCCGGTGTCGATGACGTACGCGGTCACGCCCTCGCCGCCGGCGTCGGGGTACGTGTACTTCTCGTCGGCGGCCGTCTCGGCCTGGTCGATCCGGTCCAGGCCCCAGGACGGGGGCTTCTCCTGCGTCTCGTTGATGGTGAAGCGCTTGTTCTGCACGACCGTACCGACGGCCGGGTCGGCGGCGAGGCGCTTGGCCTCGTCGACGGTCAGGCCGGACGCGGAGAAGCCGTTGACCTCCGAGCCGTAGGAGCGCTGGAGGGTGCCGCCGTACTTCTTCGCGAGCTCCGCCTTGTTCGCGGACGCGTCGAGGATGACGACGAAGCTGCCGGCGACGGCGCCCGGGGCGCCGAGGCCGTGCACGGTCCCTTCGGCCGGGGCGGCCGCCCCGGCGAGACCGCTCGCGAAGAGCGCGGAAGCGGTCGCGGCGGCCACGCCTGTGGCTATGGCCGCGTTGCGAAGACCGTGGGATCGCTTGTGAGTTGCCATGGAAGGGGATCTCTCCTCGTGTTGACGTGTGGGGCGTCAAACGTTCGAGAGAACCCTGTGCGGCTTGGCAGGAGCAAATCAAGTCCGAACCCTGGGTACGGGGTTATTCAACAAGGTTTCTTAAAACTCCCTCCGCACCACCTCCACCTCGCGCACGCCCCCTCTCGAACTCCCCCTTGGAACACACACGTTCACCTGGTCACGTCCTCCTCCGGGTCGCTACCCTTCCTTCACATCGAGCACACAGCAGGGGGACCACCGTGCGCCACCGCCTCGCCTCCGCCGCCGCACCCCCGCGCCTCGGCTCCGCCGCCGCACCCCCGCGCCTCGGCTCCGCGCTCGCCCTCCTGCGCCGGTACGCGGACGGGCACCGGGTCACGGAACGGGCCCGGTCCGGGGTGGCCCGCCTGGCGGGGCTGAACGCCTCCGAACAAGCCCGCTTCGACCGGCTGATCCGGGAAGCGGGCATCGAGGTCGACGCCGGAGGCACGACGCCAGGGACCAAGGCCCCCACGCCCCGGGAGCGCGGGACCCAGACCCCCACACCCCGGGCGCGCGGGACCCGGACCCCCGGGCCCCGGGCGCGCGAGGCAGCCCCGGCGCCCGCCGGCCGCCCCGCCGATCCCGTCGCCCTCGACCTCGCGCACGCCCTCGAAGCGGCCCGGCACGTCCTGGAGGAGGACCGGAGGACCGGCAGGCCGGACACGCGGCTCCTCGGCGCGGCGGCAGAGGTCGGGCTGAGCGTCCTCCTGCGCGGCGGACCCGCCCGCATGCACGTCGAGCCGGACGCCGAGGAGCTCGCGGCCCTCCCGCGCGACGACCTCCGCCGCCGGGCGTACGAGTGCCTCGTCCTGCACAACCAGGGGCTCTCCCGCGCCTGCGCCAAGGAGTTCGCCGGCCGGGGCCTGGAGGACGAGGACCTCCTCCAGCACGGCATGCTCGGGGTGATGCGGGCCGCGCGGAGGTTCGACCCCGCACGGGGCTTCAGGTTCTCCTCGGTCGCCTGGCCGTGGGTTCGGCACAGCATGGAACGGGGCGTCACCGGCGAGGGCACCGCCATCCGGATCCCCGCGCACATGCACGAGCGGATGCGGAAGGTCGCCCGCGCCGAGCGCGACCTCCAGCGCGCCGGACGGCCGCGCGGCGTCGCGGACGTCGCCGTCGCGGCGGACCTGTCGGTGCGTCAGGTGGAGGAAGTGCGCAGGATCAGCCGCGTCACCGACTCGCTCGACCGCGAGGTCGGGGACGGGGCGAACCTCGGCGATCTGATCGGCGCCCGCCGGGCCACCCCCTCAGTGGTGGAGGACGTCCTCGCCCGGCTGGACGCGGAGCGACTCGCCGCGCTCCTCGCCCGGCTGACGGAGCGCGAGGCCCTCGTGGTCCGGCGCCGGGCCGGGGTGTTCGGGGAGCAGGAGGCGACGCTGGACGAGATCGGCAAGGACCTCGGCCTCACCCGGGAGAGGATCCGCCAGATCGAGGGCGTGGCCCGCGCCAAGCTGCTCGGGTTCGTACGGGGCCCCCGGACCGGGGAGCCGGCGAAGCCCGCCCGCGCGGCACGCCCGAAGCGCACGCCCCGCCCATCGCCCCCGAAGGACACGCCCCGGCCCACCCCTCCGCAGCCGCCCGTCCCGGCCCCCCGCACCGGCCGGCCGGCGGACGGCACGACGACCCGCACCCAGCCGCCCCGCCCCCGGCCGAAGGCGGCCCTGCGGAGCACGGCCCCCTCGGTGCCCCCGCTCCTCCCCCCGCCGCCCCGCCCCGCGCCCCGGCGGCGCGCCCCCGTCCCCCGGCCCGCCTGGGTGTACGAGGGCGCGCCGGTGCTCCTCCTCGACGGAAGCCGGGTCCACGTGGTCCAGGTCGACGAGGAGAACTCCCGGGTCTGGTGGAGCAGTTCGATGAGATCGGGCCCACGGCACGCAGCGGGCTTCCACGTCCTGCGGCCCGCGCCCGGCGCCTCCTCCTGAGTGCCGGGGGACCGACTGCGCCTTCGGACGCGGCGCCCGTGAGCCGAGGCCGTCCGGGACGCCCCGCCGCCACGGCTGCCGGAGGGTCACCCGGACGCCCCCGGCTCACGGGCCCGGACGGCGAGCGGGGCGACGCCGCCGTCCGCGGCCAGGCCGGCGAGGAGGCGCAGCCCGTCCTCGGAAGGGCCGGCGGGGGCCGCCCACAGCACGAGCAGTTCCGTGCCCGGCACTTCCGGGAGGGCGAAGTTCTCCTGGTGGAATTCGAGCGGTCCCACCAGCGGGTGCCGGTACGTCTTGCGGGCGCGCACGTCCGCCCGGGCCCAGAGGCGGCGGCTGCTCGCCCTGGAGTCGACCGAGCCGATCGCCTTCCGGCGGCAGAACTCCGGCGGCTACGACCTGCCCTCGCCGCGGCTGGAGACCGGGCTGGACCCCGAAGGCCGCCAGGGCTTCGGGCTCCCCGTGCGCGGCTGACCGCCCGGGGCGGGGACGTACCGCTCAGGCGTCGCCCGGCGCGCCGCCCGCGGCGTCGGCCAGGATCAGCCGGCCGGTCTCGCGGGCCAGCACCGTGCGGGCCTCCTCGTCGAGGGCGCCGTCCGAGACGAAGTAGTCGATCTCGGAGAGCGCGGCGAAGCGGCTGAGGCCCACCACGCCCCACTTGCTGTGGTCCGCGACCACGGCGAGGCGCGCGGCGGACTCGATCAGGGCGCGGTTGGTCTGCGCCTCGGCGAGGTTCGGGGAGGTGACGCCCGCCCGCTCGGACACCCCGTGGGCCCCCATGATCAGGAGGTCCACCTGGAGCGAGCGGATCGCCTGGTCGGCCAGCGGCCCCACCAGGGCGGCCGACCTCGTCGGGGCGCCGCCGGTGAGGAGCACGGCGGGGGCGCCCGCGTCCGGCTCGTCGGCGAAGCCGCGCAGCAGCTCGGCGACGGGCAGCGAGTTGGTGACGACGGTGAGGCCGGGGACGTACCGCAGCCGGGCCGCCACCGCGAAGGCGGTCGTGCCGCCGGAGACGGCCACGACGCTGCCCGGCTTCACGAGGGCGGCCGCCGCCCCGGCCACCGCGGCCTTGGCCGTGGACTCCAGGCCGGCCTTGGCCTCGAAGCCGGGTTCCTCGCCGGTGGTGGTGACGGTGGTGGCGACGGCCCCTCCGTGCACCTTCTCCAGCGTGCCGGTCCGGGCCAGCGCCTCCAGGTCCCGCCGGACGGTCATGTCCGAGACCCCGAGCCGCTCGACGAGCTGGGTCACCCGCACGGCGCCGTCACGGCGCAGGAGGTCGAGGATCACCGCTCGCCGCTGCAGCGCCAGCACCGGGCCCTCCGCCTCCGTGTCGTCCGTCTCGTGGGGGCTCCGGCCTGCACGAAGCCCACCGAAGTCATCAGATTCGAACAGGATACATACCTCCGTCTGAGGGGGCGGGGCCCGCCGCCCGGGGCGGGGGGACGTGCCGGGGCCGGCCCGGAAGACGGGGCGCCCTCCGGACCGGCCGGGCCGTCAGGAGGTGCCGAGCTGCTGGTCGGCGGTGGTGCCGCAGGCGTACTGGACCGCCTCGGCGCCGTTCGCCGTGGAGGCGCCGTTCACGGTGAGGCACTTGCCGCTGTGCCGGGCGAGCAGGGTGAGGTACCCGTCGGACGAGCGGTGGACCGACCACTGCTGGTTGGCGCCGCCGTTGCAGCCGTACTGGAAGACGACCGCGCCGTCGGCGGTCGACCCGCCGGTGACGTCGAGGCACTTGCCGCTGTGCCGGGCGACGACGCTGACGTGGCCGCCTCCCGCGGGGCGCAGGGACCACTGCTGGTGGGCCGCGCCGCCGCAGGTGTA
The DNA here is from genome assembly GCF_042746075.1 of Streptomyces sp. NPDC058758. Taxonomy (NCBI): domain Bacteria; kingdom Bacillati; phylum Actinomycetota; class Actinomycetes; order Kitasatosporales; family Streptomycetaceae; genus Streptomyces; species Streptomyces sp. NPDC058758. The sequence continues at coordinate 126,857 of NZ_JBHYPS010000017.1, forward strand.
CTGGACGACCCGGGCGCCGTCGGCGGTGGAGGCGCCGCTCACGTCGAGGCACTTGCCGCTGTGGCGCAGGCGCAGGGGCGCCCAGGTGTCAGCGACGACGGGGCGGAGGGTCCAGGACTGGTTGGATCCGGTCGTCGGGCGGTAGACGCCGACGGGTGCGCCGTCGGCGGTGGACTCGCCGCTGACGTCCAGCAGCTTGCCTCCGGCGGCGTTGACGAGGGTGTGGTGACCGTCGCCGGTGGTGGACAGCATCCACTTCTGCTCGGCGGAGGTGCCCGCGTTCACCAGGGTGAGGGAGTCGCCCCGGGCCGCGAGCGCCTTGCCGGTGGCGACGCTCGTGATGCGGTAGGCGGCGGTGTTGCCCCAGTCGGCGGGGTCGAGCTTGGTGAACTTCCACTGCTGGGCGGCGGTGCCGGGGCTGGAGGTGCGCTGGACCAGCGTGCTCTGGCCGTTGGCGGTGGCGACGGCCAGGGCCTTGCCGCTGTGGTCGTTGAGCAGCTGCCGCGCGGCGCCGGTGGGGGCCAGGGTGTCGGCGGTGTTCACGCCCGTCGCGCCGGGCAGGACGAAGGTGGTGACGGAGCCGGGCCCGACGGTGGCGGTGAGCGTCTTCCCGGCGGGGGCCAGGTCGCTCTCGCGCTGGAGGTTCTTGGTGCCGTCGGTGGTGTAGCGCTGCACGGCCCCCGTGCCCACGTTCTGGAACCCGCCGAGGTCCAGGGTGAGCCGCTGGGGCGCGCCGGTGGGGTTGGTGTGGACGACGACCGCGCCCTGGCCGGCCGGCCGCAGGGCGGCGAAGGTGTCGGCGTTGTCGGTGTTGATGACGCGGGCGCCCGGGCGGACGAACTTGGTGTAGTTCGCCATCGCCCAGTACTTCTTGTTCTTGCGGAGGGGTTCGGTGGCGGCGTCGGCCGGGGTGAAGTCGGTCTGGATGAGGCCCCAGTTGGAGTTCTCCCGCTCCGGGGTCATGTTCTCGTAGTCCTCGACCGCCTGCCACAGGACCCAGGCGCGGGGCTCCAGTTCGCGGAAGTCCTCGTTGACGCGCTGGGTGAGGTCGAGGGCGGGGCTCATGTCGGTGAAGCTCTGCCCGACGCCGCCGCCGAGGTCCACCTCGGACATCCACAGCGGAATGGCCGCGCCCTTGGCTATGTCGCGGACGCCGGTACGGCCGCCGGTGCCGTACGTGTGGGTGTTGAGCCGGCCGACCGCGGCCTTGGCCGCCGGGTCGTAGGCGTCCCAGTTGGCGCGGAAGGTGTTCGGGTTGGTCTCGTCCATGCCGGCGATGCGCGTGCTGACGCCGTCGGCGTTCAGCCGGGCCCGCATGGTGGTGAGCATGCGCGCCTGGGAGGCGGGGTCCCAGTGGGAGCCTTCCTGCCGGCCGCCCGCGCCCCAGTAGTCGGTGTTCGGCTCGTTGACGGGGGAAAGGGTGTCGAAGGTGACGCCGGTGGCGTCCTGCACGCGCTTCATGGCGCCCGAGAGGTACGCGGCGAACCGTTCGTACTGGTCGGAGCGGAGGTTGTCCTCCCCGGCGTTCCAGTTGCCCGAGACCAGGCCGCTGCGGGTCATGAAGTAGGGCGCGGAGTTGGAGAAGGCCTCGAAGGTGTCGGCACCGCGCGCCTTGGCGGCGGTGAGCCACCAGCGCTGGTTGGCGTCGGCGTCCGGGTTCCAGTGGGCGGGGTCGTCCGGGTCCCACCAGTCGGGGGACTCGGGGCCCGGGCGGTTCCACCAGCCGGGGACGGCGGCGCCGGCCCGCATGTAGGGGGCGGTCTCGGGGCTGTCGCCGCCGCCGATGTTGTAACGGGCGATGGTGAAGCCGAGGCCGTCCGCGCCGTAGAGGGCGTCCGCGAGCGCGTTGCGCTGGGCGTCCGGCCAGCCGCCGGTCATGTTGGCGAACCAGGTGAGCGCGGTCCCCCAGCCCTCGAACGGCTGCTGCTGGTAGCTGGGGTCGGGGCGGACGGTCACGGCCTGCTCGGCGCTCTCGGCCGCCGCGGAGGCCACGGGCGTGAGCCCGGTCGCGAGAAGCGCGGCCACGGCCGCGGCACCCAGGAGCGCGGCACTGCCGCGCGTGCGGTTCGGGGGACGTACACGGGTGGGGGGCATGGTCGGTCGGTCTCCTTGAGGGCGTCGTGGATCCGAGGGCCGGGATCCGAGATCCGAGATCGTGGATCCGAGATCGTGGATCCGAGATTCAGAAGGTCGGATCCGGGATCGCCGGCGCGGTGCGGCGGACCGAAGGCGCGGCCCGCCGCGGCCGGGGGGCGGTCAGACGGTCGCGCGGAGCCACTTCTGGTTGGTGGCGTTGCTGTTGCAGCTCCACTGGATGAGCGGCGTGCCGTCGTTCGTGGAGGTGTTCGTGACGTCCAGGCACTTGCCGCTCTGCGCGGCGGACAGCTGCACGGTGCCGCCGGAGGCCTTCACCGTCCACTGCTGGGCGGTCGTGCCGTCGCACGCGTACTGGACGATCGCGGCGCCGTCGGCCTTCGACGCGTCCCGCGGGGCGAGGCACTTGCCGCTGTGGCGGGCCACGATCTGCACCCGGCCGTTGCCGGCGGACTTCAGCCAGAACTGCTGGTTGACGCTGCGGGCGCAGCCCCACTGGATGAGGGCGGCGCCGTCGGCGGTGGACCGGTCGGCGACGTCGGCGCACTTGCCGCTGTGCGAGGCGGTCAGCGTCTCCCACGTGCCGAGGCCCTGCACCGTGCCGGCGGCCGTGTCCACGGTGATCTGCGGGAAGTAGTCCATGGTCATGGTGGTGTCGGTGGGGAACTTCAGCGGGAGCCAGACGTACTGGGAGTCCTGGACCATGCCGCCCATGGAGTTGCCCCAGCGGTCGCCCATGTAGAGGTAGGAGGTGCCGGACGTGCCCTGGACCGGGAGGACGTACGCGGTCTGGGAGCCGTAGGCGTTCCCGTCGCCGACGTCCTTGAGGTCCGTCCAGGTGCCGGTGACGCTGGTGGCGGTGGCGTACTTCTGCTGGTTGGGGGACCAGCCCGTGGCGCCGGAGGTGAGCAGGAAGTAGACGCCGTTGCGCTTGAACATCGCGGGCGCCTCCCGCCACTGCCCGGCCCACAGCTTCTGCACCTGGGCGTCGATGCCGGTGTAGTCCGGGGTCAGCCGGTAGACGTGCAGGTCCGCGTTCTCGTTCGCCGCGGAGATCATGTAGCCGGTGCCGTCGGTGTCGACGAACGTGGTGATGTCCCGGGACATGTGGCCCAGCGGGCGGAAGCTGCCGCGCCAGGAGTAGTCGCCGTCGACGGTCGAGGAGACCGCGACCGCGGCCCGGGCCTCGGAGTAGTCGGTGGCGCTGCCCTCCTTGTGCATCCACATCACGAACTGGCCGGTCGCGGCGTTGTGGACGACCTTGGGGCGTTCGATGTTGGCGCCCCGGAGCTCCGGGTCGGTCTCCTGGGTGAGGACGTGGTTGCGGAACTCCCACGTCTTCAGGTCCGTCGAGCGGTAGGCGGAGACGTACCGGAAGCTGTTGTCGGCGTTGCGGTCCTCTCCGAACCAGTAGTAGTACGAGCCCACCTTGAGGACTCCGCCGCCGTGGGCGTGGACGGGGTTGCCCGCCGGGTCGGTGAACCGGGTGGCGTTGGTGACGGTGACGGCCGCGGCGTGGGCCGTGCCGGCGGCGCCCAGCAGGGACAGGAGGACGGCACAGAGCGCGGTGAGCACGGTGGCCGTTCCCGAGGACGTACGTCGCATGATCGCGTACCTCGTGGTCTGGGGGGGGAGGGGTGTCTGACGTGGCGGGCGGGCAGGCGGCGGCGCACCTCCGGTGCCGGGCCTGTGGCTCCGAGGAGGCGCGCTCGCGGGATCGCGGGTCGACCGGAGGCGGCCGGTGGGCCCCGGCGCCGCCGACGGAAGGTGACGCTCCCGTTACGGGGAGATGTCACCTTGCCATGTTCGCGTAAACATGAGCGCTTGGGACGAGAGTTTGGGAGGGGCGACCGGGCCTGTCAAGGATTCGGACGGGATCCGCCGGAGTTCGGCCGACGGGTATGTTTGCGCCAACACGACGAAGGGCCTTCGCATGGGCGGCCCCGGGCGTCCGCGAGGGGAGGTCCAGACGGTGGCGACGGGCAGCGGAACGCGGCCGCCCCGCTCCCGGCTCGCGCGCCGGTGACCCTCCAGGGCGGACGTCGCCGCGGCGGCGGGCGTCTCCTCGCAGCCCGTCCGCCCCATGGCGAACAACCGCCAGAACGTGGACGTCCGCACCCGTGAGAAGGCGCTCTCCGCCGTACAGTCGCTCGGCTACCGCCCCGACACGGCGGCCGGGGCGCGGGTCACCGGCCGTTTCGGCGCGCCGGGCGCGGCCTGTTTCGTCATGGAGCGCACGGCGACGCCCGCACGCCCGGCCCCCTCGCCGACGCCGCCCGCGGGGCCGGCCGCTCCGTGAACTCCCTGGGCGTGCGGACCCGGACCGGGGCCGCCCTGCGGCACGCCTTCCCGTACCTGGTGCCGCGGTCCGTGAAGGGCGTCGTGCCCGTCGGGTCGCGGATGCCCGACGCCCCGTCGCCGCGGCTGCCGCCGCCGATGCCGGTGTCGCCGCCGACGGCGACACCGGGCGCGCGTACCCGAACGTCGACTTCGGCCGGGCCCACGGCCCCCAGAGAGTGGTGAGCCACCTGCCGGGCCTCGGCCACCGGACGGTCCGGCGCCTCGCCGGTCCCGCCGACTCCTTCCCCGCGCGCCGGCGCGCGGGGGCGTGCCGGCGGACCCCGACGACGCGGGCGCGCCCGTCCCGCCGGTCGCGTCGCCCTCAGCCCTCCCGGTCGGCGCCCCGGCCCCGCGGGGCGGGCGGTGCCGTGCTGTCGCGTTCCACGAGGGTGGTGGCCACGAGGCGCACCCCCGTCACGGTCTCGCCCGCCAGTTCGCGCAGGACGGCGTCGACGCACAGGGCGCCGACCTCGGCGAAGTCCTGGTGGACCGTGGTCAGGGGCGGAATGAAGGACGCCGCCTCGGGGATGTCGTCGAAGCCGACGACGCTCACGTCCTCGGGGACGCGCACGCCCCGGTCGTGGAAGGCGCGCAGCACGCCGAGGGCCATCTGGTCGTTGGCCACGAAGACCGCCGTGCAGGACTCCTCGTCGGCGAGCCTCAGGCCGGCCTCGTAACCCGACCCGGGGGCCCAGTCCCCGCGCAGGACGGGGGGCACCGGGCACCCCTCCTCGCGCAGCACCGCCTCCCAGGCCTCGGCGCGCCGGCCCGCGGCGAAGGACTCCTCGGGGCCCGCGACGTGCCAGACCGTGTCGTGGCCGAGGCCGAGCAGGTGGCGCACGGCGGAGCGGGCGCCCTGCCGCTGGTCGGTGTCCACCACCGGGAAGCGGCCCGTGGCGTCCGAGTCCACGACGACCACCTTGACGTGCGGCGGCAGGGTGGGGGCGACGGCGTCGAGGAGGTGCACCTCCATGATCAGCACGACGGCGTCGACCGCCAGCTCGTCGAGGCGGGTGAAGGCGCCCTTGACGTTGTCCTGGGTGGGCGCGTCGAGCGGGATGAGGGTGACCGCGTAGCCGGCGCGGGACGCCGAGCCGGTGACGGCGTCGAGGGTCCTGACGTTGCCGGTGCTGCTGAGGCCGCCGATGATGACGCCGATGGCGCGGAAGTCACCGCGCTTGAGGGCTCGTGCCGCGCTGTTGGGGCGGTAACCCAGCTCCTTCATCGCGTCGAGGACCTTGCGCCGGGTCGTCTCGATGACGGCCGCGTCGCCGTTGGAGACGCGGGAGACCGTCTGCGCGGAGACCCCCGCCCGCTGGGCGACGTCCGCCATGGAGACCCGGCGCGGCCTGCCCCGCGCCCTCCGCCGGCCGTCGCTCTCGGCCGCCGACCGACCGGTCGCCTTCTGCTCAGTCACCCGATTCCCTCTCATTCGCCGTCACTTCGTGCTTGACGGCCCCCACCGGCGATGCCACCATCACCCTACCGATGATTGCGTAAACATTCCTCGTCGGCCAGCCCCTCACAGGGGCGGTTCTCGGCCACAGGGCCTTTTCTCTTCGCATTCCGTCTCCCGACCGTCCGGTCATCGACGCAAGGACCCACCATGACGCTCCTGTCGACGTCAGCACAGGCGGCCCCGCCGCCCCGCCCACGCACCCGTTTCCGGCTCCGCAAGGAAGCCCTGGTGGGGTGGGGGTTCGCCGGCCCGTTCGTCGCGGTCTTCGGCCTGGTGTTCCTCGCGCCGATCGGATACGCCCTCCATCTGAGCCTCTTCCGGGACCGGCTCATCGGCGGGACCTCCTTCGTCGGCATCGAGAACTACGCCGACGCGCTCACCGATCCCCGCTTCTGGGACGGTCTGACGCGCGTCGGTCTCTTCCTCCTCGTCCAGGTGCCGGTCATGCTGGGCATCGCCCTGCTCGTCGCGCTCGCGATCGACAGCGGCCGGCTCTACGGCGCGGACTTCTTCCGGGTCGCCGTCTTCCTGCCGTACGCGGTGCCCGCCGTCGTCGCCAGTCTGATCTGGGGCTTCATGTACGGCACGCAGTTCGGACTGGTCGGCAACGTCAACGACGCCTTCGGGGTCACGCTCCCCGACCCGCTGTCGCCGTCCCTGGTCCTCGCCTCCCTCGGCAACATCGTGACCTGGGAGTTCGTCGGCTACAACATGCTGATCTTCTACTCCGCGCTCAAGGTCGTCCCCCGCTCGCTGTACGAGGCCGCGGCGATCGACGGCGCCGGGGAGTGGCGCGTCGTGCGTTCCGTGAAGCTCCCGGCCATCCGCGGCGCCCTGGTGATCGCCACGATCTTCTCGATCATCGGCAGCTTCCAGCTCTTCAACGAGCCCAGCATCCTCCAGAAGCTCGCCCCCAACGCCATCACCAGCGACTTCACCCCGAACCTCTACACCTACTCGCTGTCCTTCGCCGGACAGCAGCACAACTACGCGGCGACCGTCGCGATCGTGATGGGCGTGATCACCGCGGTCATCGCGTACACGGTCCAGCTGCGCGGCATGCGGAAGGGCTGAGCCGATGACCACCACCTTCACCAGCGCCGCGACCGGCGGCCCCTCCGGCGCCCCGCAGCCGGCCGCCGCCGGGTCCCCCACCCGGGCCTCCTCCGGGGCCGCCGCGCCGAAGCGCCGCCGACGACCCCCGCACACCCCGCTCAACCCCCGCCCCAGCGTCCCGCTGACCCTCGTCACCGGGCTGGTCCTCGTCTACACCCTGCTGCCGCTGGCCTGGCTGCTGATCAACGCGACGAAGGACCAGAGGGGCCTGCTGGACTCCTTCGGCCTCTGGTTCGCCGACGACGTGAACCTGTGGGACAACGTCACCCGCACCCTCGCGTACGACGACGGGGTCTTCGTCCGCTGGCTGCTGAACACCCTGCTGTACGTCGTCGCCGGCGCGGGCGGCGCCACGGTCCTCGCCGTCCTGGGCGGGTACGCGCTGGCCAAGTACCAGTTCCCCGGCCGCAGGGCGATCTTCGCGGTCGTCATCGGCGCCGTCGCCGTGCCCGGCACCGCCCTCGCCGTCCCCACCTTCCTCATGTTCAGCGGAATGGGCCTGACGAACACCCCGTGGGCCGTGATCATCCCGTCGCTGATCTCGCCCTTCGGCCTCTACCTGATGTGGGTCTTCGCCGCCGAGGCCGTCCCCACCGAACTCCTGGAGGCCGCGCGCATCGACGGCTCCGGCGAACTGCGCACCTTCTTCACGATCGCCATGCCGCTGCTCGCACCGGGCACCGTCACCGTCCTGCTGTTCTCGATGGTGGCGACCTGGAACAACTACTTCCTGCCGCTGATCATGATCAAGGACCCCGACTGGTACCCGCTGACGCTCGGCCTCAACGCCTGGAACGCCCAGGCCCAGACCGCCGGCGGCGAGGCCGTCTTCGACCTGATCATCACCGGCTCCCTGCTGACGATCGTGCCGATCGTGGCGGTCTTCCTGCTGCTCCAGCGGTTCTGGCGGTCCGGCCTCGCCGCGGGCAGCGTCAAGGAATGACCGTCCCCTCCGACCCAGCCGTCCCGACGCACCGCCCCCTTTCCGGAACTCCCCACTCACCCGCACCCGCACCCGCACCCGCACCCAGGAGCACCTCCCATGCCTACGCACACCACCCGCAGACTGCTCGGCGCGCTCGCCGCACTCACCACCCTCACGCTGACCGCCACGGCCTGCGGCTCCGGCGACTCCGACACGGGGGCCGGCGACACCGGTCCGAAGGACGTCGCCGCCGCGCTGGAGAAGGGCGGCAAGGTGACCGTCTGGGCCTGGGAACCCACCCTGAAGAAGGTCGTGGAGGACTTCGAGAAGAAGTACCCCAAGGTCGACGTCGAACTCGTCAACGCCGGCACCGGCGACAAGCAGTACACCGCCCTGCAGAACGCCATCGCCGCCGGCTCCGGCGCCCCCGACGTCGCCCAGGTCGAGTACTACGCCCTCGGCCAGTTCACCACCGCCAAGACCGTCGAGGACCTCTCCCCCTACGGCGCCCGGAAGTACGCCAAGAGCTTCACCCCCGGCCCCTGGAACGCCGTCCGGCAGGACGACGGCATCCACGCCCTGCCCATGGACTCGGGCCCCATGGCGTTCTTCTACAACAAGAAGGTCTTCGACAAGCACGGCATCGAGGTCCCCACCACCTGGGACGAGTACGTCGAGGCCGCCCGCGCCCTGCACAAGGCCGACCCGAAGGTCTTCATCACCAACGACACCGGCGACGCCGGCGCCACCACCAGCCTCATCTGGCAGGCCGGCGGGCGCCCCTACCACTCCCGCGGCACCTCCATCGACGTGAACTTCGACGACGAGGGCACCCGGAAGTACACCGCCACCTGGCAGAAGCTCCTCGACGACAAGCTCGTCGCACCCGTCTCCTCCTGGAGCGACGCCTGGTACAAGGGACTCGCCGACGGAACCATCGCCACCCTCTCCATCGGCGCCTGGATGCCCGCCAACTTCACCTCCGGCGTCGCCTCCGCCTCCGGCGACTGGCGCGTCGCCCCCCTCCCCCAGTGGACCAAGGGCGACAAGAGCAGCGCCGAGAACGGCGGCAGCTCCCTCGCCGTGCCCAAGGCCGCCAAGAACAAGGAACTCGCTTACGCCTTCACCGAGTTCGCCACCACCGGCACCGGGGCCACCACCCGCGTCGCCGCCGGAGCCTTCCCCGCCACCCGCGCCGACCTGGAGTCCACGGCGTTCCTCGACACCGAGTTCCCCTACTTCGGCGGCCAGAAGGCCAACCAGGTCTTCGCCGAATCGGCCCGCAACGTCGGCACGGACTGGTCGTACCTGCCCTACCAGGTCTACGCCAACTCGGTCTTCAACGACACCGTCGGCAAGGCCTACGTCTCCTCCACCAAGCTGGCCGACGGCCTCAAGGCCTGGCAGGACGCCAGCGTCACCTACGGCAACGACCAGGGCTTCACCGTCAACAAGTAGGACTGCGCGCCGCGGGGCGGAGCCGCACCGCGCCTCCGCCCCGCACGCCCGTGGAAGGGAACGACCACACCCCACATGTTTGCGCAACCACCATGAAGCGACGCCCGCCCCGCACCACCCCTCACCTACAGGAGCACCTCAGCGCATGCCCGATCTCCAGATAGACACGGCCGGTTTCCTTCTCGACGGCCAGCCCTTCCGCTTCCTGTCCGGCGGGCTGCACTACTTCCGCGTCCACCCCGACCAGTGGCGGGACCGGCTCCGCAAGGCACGGCTCATGGGGCTCAACACCGTCGAGACCTACGTCCCCTGGAACCTCCACCAGCCGCGCCCCGACCGCTTCGTGCTGGACGGCGGCCTGGACCTCCCCCGTTTCCTCGAACTCGCCGCCGCCGAGGGGCTGTACGTGCTGCTGCGGCCGGGGCCGTACATCTGCGCCGAATGGGAGGGCGGCGGCCTGCCCTCCTGGCTGCTCGCCGAACCGGACATCCGGCTGCGCTCCCGCGACCCCCGCTTCCTGGCGGCGGTGGACGACTTCTTCGACCGGCTGCTCACCCCGCTCCTGCCGCACCTCGCCTCGCGGGGCGGCCCGGTCCTGGCCGTGCAGGTGGAGAACGAGTACGGCGCCTACGGCGACGACACCGCCTACCTGGAACACATCGCCGACTCGCTGCGCCGCTGCGGCGTCGACGTCCCGCTCTTCACCTGCGACCAGCCGGTCGACCTGGAGCGCGGCTCCCTGCCCGGCGTCCTCGCCACCGCCAACTTCGGCAGCCGCTCGGCCCGGCACCTGACCGCCCTGCGCACACAGCGCCCGGAAGGGCCTCTGATGACCACGGAGTTCTGGCTCGGCTGGTTCGACCGCTGGGGCGCCCGCCACGTGGTCCGCGACCCCGACGACGCCGCCCGCGAACTCGACGAGGCCCTCGCCGCCGGCGCCTCCGTCAACCTCTACATGTTCCACGGCGGCACCAACTTCGGCTTCACCAACGGCGCCAACGACAAGCACACCTACCGGCCCACCGTCACCTCCTACGACTACGACGCACCGCTCGACGAGGCCGGTGACCCGACGCCGAAGTACACCGCCTTCCGCGACGTCATCGCCAAGTACGCGCCCGTCCCCCACGGTCCCACCCCCGCACCGGGCGCCAAACTCGCCGTCCCGGCGGTGGCGTTGACGGAGTCCGCCGAGCTGCTGCCGAACGCGTCGGCGCTGGCGCGGCCGGTCGCCTCGCGACGGCCGCTCACCATGGAGGAGCTGGAACAGGACTTCGGCTTCGTCCTCTACGAGACCGTGCTCCCCCTGCGCGGCCCCGCGCTGCTGGAGGTCGAGCACGTCCGCGACCGCGCCCAGGTCTTCGTCGACGGGCAGCCCGTGGGCGTCCTGGAGCGGGAGAACCACGAGCACGCGCTGGCCTTCACTGCGCCCCGGGCCGGCAGCGTGCTGTCGATCCTGGTGGAGAACCAGGGCCGGGTGAACTACGGCCAGGGCATCCACGACCGCAAGGGCCTGCTCGGCGCGGTCCTCGTCGACGGCGTCGAGCCCACGGCCTGGACGAACCGGCCGCTCCCGCTCACCACTCCGGGGGACGCCCCCTTCTCGGCCACCACGACCACCCCCGTGGGCCCCGCCCTCCACCGGGGCGCCTTCGAGGTCGCCGAGCCGGCCGACACCTTCCTGCACCTCGACGGCTGGACCAAGGGCAACGCCTGGGTCAACGGCTTCCCGCTCGGCCGCTACTGGTCCCGCGGACCCCAGAAGTCGCTGTACGTCCCCGCTCCGGTCCTGCGCGCCGGCACGAACGAACTCGTCGTCCTGGAGCTCCACGCCGGACCCCGGGCCCGCACCGTCGACTTCCGCGCGACGCCCGACCTCGGCCCCACCGAGGAGTAGGCGGCCCCCACACCACCGGCCCGGACGCGTCCCCCGTGCGTCCGGGCCGGTCCGCACTCCGGGGAAGCGGTGGTCGCCAGGGGCCCCGGGCCGGTTCGACACGGACGGCGATCAGGTCCCGGGCGAACAGTCCCGCGCCCAGGAACCCGGCGGCATCACCGAGGGACGCGGACACGTCCGGCACCCGGCACAACAGCCGCACTGCCCACAGGTCACGAAACTCGGAGGTGAACCGGCCCCCTCTTCGTTCGTACCGGACGGTGAGGCGGCGGTAGCCGAAAGAGCGACTGCGCGATCCTCCGCCGCACCGGACGAACCTATCGCCGGACTCGATACCGGGGCGGGCCATCGGTGCGACGAGGTTCCGGCTGCGGAGCCGACGGGGGTGCCCAGCGGAGCAGTACGCCTTCTCCACACGGATCTTCACCTTATGGGTTCCCTGTCAGACCGCCGCACGCCCGGGCCCATCCATGGACAAGCAAGATCATGTAAGGGCCGTCCATCAACTGCGATCGAACCGGTTCCTCCTTATCCAAGGCCCTTTCTGCCGTCAGCGCGTCAGGCCACCGGAAAGTCCACTCTCTCTTTCCCTTGGGTACAGGAATGACAAAACCTTTCCCCTTGGGGTTGTACACACGGATCTCCATCGCCTCTCCCCTGGGCTCGGATTGGGCACTTTTCACCGAGATATTCGCGAGAGAAATCTGCCCACCTCGAAGCTCTAGCGGATGCACATAAATTTCATACTCCCCAGAATTTTTCACGGCCATCCCTTCCTCGGGATTCAAGGCCCCATCGAGAACACACTCGTCCCGAAAGTCACTAAACGTCAGAAAGTTGTACTTGTACTTCTCGTAACCCGAGACGAGGGCATTTTCTTCGGGGTCATAATCCGGAGGCAGGCCATCCGGCACGGAAGTCGGGGAGGGGGAATGGGTGAGCCGGTCAGGAATGGGCGCGGTGGTGGTGGAGGGAGTTCCGCGGTCGGGACCGTAGCCAGGGAAAATCCAGGGGCCGACAAGCGCTCCGGTGAACAGTAGGGCCGCAGCCGAGGCTGCGAGAGCAAGCCGTCCCGGGGCGCGCTCCCGGGTGGCCGGGGCCTCGGCCACGGAGCGGGCCCCGACCGGGCGGGGAGGCGTTCGCCCGGGGCCGCCTCCGCCCCTCCTGTGCCCATAGGAGCGCAGGGAAGTCAATTGCGCGAGGATCACATTAACGGGTGGGCGGTCTTGTGGATCCTTGGCCATGCAGGCGGAAATTAAGTCCCGCAGTTCTTCGGGGACGTCCGCGAGTTCCGGTTCCTCGTGGACCACATGGTATTGAGCAGTAAGAGGGGTAGCGCCCCGGAAGGCGTGGCCGCCCGAGGAAGCGAAGGTCAGGACGGCGCCGAGGGCGAAGATGTCCGAGGCCGGGCTGACCGGATTCCCCTGAACCTGTTCAGGGGAAAAATATCCTGGCGTGCCCAGCACCACGCCGGTGTGCGTGGCATGACTGAAGTCCGTGGCATAGGCGAGCCCGAAGTCGATTACCTTGGGGCCCTTCTCGGTGAGCAGGATGTTTCCAGGCTTGAGGTCTCGATGCACCAGGCCCGCCCGGTGGATCGAGGCCAAACCGAAGGCAAGCCCGAGGGCAAGTTCCACAACGTCCGCCAGCCCCAGCGGGCCTCGGCTCAAGACGTGGTCGCGCAGAGACAGGCCCTCGACGTACTCCGTGGCGATCCACGGCTCAGGGGCCTGTGTGTCGAAGCTGATCACGCGGACCGTATACGGGCTCCTCACGGAGCTGGCCGCGGTCGCCTCCCGCTCGAACCGGCGCCGGAAGCCCTCCTCTTGTGCGTGGTCACGCCGGATCATCTTGACTGCGACCTGACCATCCCGGCCCTCCCTCTCGGCCAGGTAGACCGTCCCCATTCCGCCGCTACCCAGCCGTGCGACGATCCGGAACGAACCGACCTTCCGCGGATCATCCTCCCGCAGGTCCCGCACGCGAGCACCCCTTCCTTTGAACTCCATGATCACCGAGGGCAGACAGTAGCCCTTCCATCCCGCCACCCTTCACGTTTTCCAGGCGAACCCGGTTTCACCGAGTCCCTTTCACGGGAGAAATCCATCTCCTGGGGGTGTGGTACGGGGCTGTGTCATGAGGGTTGATCCGTCGCGTCGGCTGGTTCCGGTGGAACTGCGGGATCGGGTGGCTCCGTTGATGCGGGGGTCACGTCTCGTCCGCAGGGTAGGGCTGCTCCGGTGGTTCCGGGTGTTCCTGCCGTCCGCTCCCTGTACAGGGCATGCAGGAGTCCCGCTCCCGGCGCGTCGGGTTCCTCCGTCCGGGCGGGCATCCCGGGAGCGCCCGTGGCACGCGCGCTCCCGGTCCGCGGCCCCGCCGGTGCGTCAGGAGGTCAGGAGGTGAGCGTGACCTGGTCGATCGTCCAGAAGGCGCTGTTGGTGCCCGTGTAGCGGAAGGACAGCCGGGCGGTGGTGGCGCCGGCCGGGACGGCGACGGTGAGCCGCTCGAAGGCGTTGCGGTCCGCGCGGTAGGACCGCAGGAGCTGCCGGGGGCCGCCGTCGAAGGAGATGTACACGTCTCCGGTCTGGGGGCCGTCCACCTTGTAGTTCGTCGCGTACGAGACGGTCGCCGACGTGCCGCCGGTCACGGCGAGGGCCGGGCCGACGAGGGTGGAGTCGAACTGCCCGGCGCCGTGGGCCTTGTCGTCCCACTCGTCGGAATCGGCCACGGCGAAGACGTCGCGCGCCCGGACGTTGGTCTCGCGGCTCTGGCCGAGGGCCGCGTTGGTCCAGAACTCGTCGGTCGCGAAGGACCAGCCGCGCCACTCGGTCACGCCACCGGTGGGCATGGCGGAGTTGTCGACGGTCCAGCCGCCGGGCGCGGTGGTCGTCCAGCCCTTGAGGGTGGAGGGCAGGCCGAGTTCGTCGACCCGGGTCCTCAGGGAGGGGCGGAGGGCGTCGAAGGCGTCGGGCGCGAGGGTGCCGATCGCCCTGCCGTCGAGCTGCCACGCCGGGTCGGGGACGATCCCGAAGTGGGAGAGGACGGTCGGGGCGACGTCGGTGACCTTGACGTCGTGGCGGACCGAGCCCGGGGCGAAGCCGGCGCCCTTGGCGATGACGAAGGTCTGGCGCTCGCCGGGGGTGTTCCCGCCGTGGCCTCCGGTGGGCTTGTGGCCGTGGTCGGCGGTCACGAGGATCTGCCAGTCCTCGTCGGCGTACGTCGGCCGGGAGGTGACGGCGTCGAGGATCCGCCCGATCTCGGTGTCGGCGGTTTCGAGGGCGTTCAGGTACGCCTGGGACCCGGTGCCCGAGGCGTGGCCGGCGGCGTCGACGTCGTCGAGGTGGACGAAGGCGGCGTCCGCGTCGGTGGTGCTGAGCCGGGAGACGGCCGTCGCCGTGGTGTCGGCGTCGCCGACGCCCCCGAGGCGGGCGTCGACGGCGGGACCGAAGACGGTGGTGGGGATCGGGCCCCAGGTGCCGACCACCAGGGTGTCGAGCGTGGGGTCGGCGCTCTCCAGGCGGGTGGCGTAGTCGGGGTAGAGGTCGTAGCGGGCGCCGGTGAAGGCGTTGTCGACGACCTTGTGCTTGTCGGGCCAGACGCCGGTGGCGATGGTCGACCAGCCCGGGCCTGACGAGGTGGGGGCCATCGGGTTCGCGTAGAGGTTGCCGGTGGCCGTCATGCCGGCCGCCATGAGGCCCTTGACCCGCGGCATCTTCGCCTTGTCGAAGGTGGCGAAGGTCGCGCCGTCGACGCCGATCACCAGCGACTTGGGACGCTTGACGGCCGCCGTGGCGGCGGACGGCGCGGCGTCGGCGCCCGCGGCGTGGGCGGAGACGGCGAGCGGGAGCAGGACTGCCGCGACGGTGCCCACGAGGGCGGCGCGAGCGGAGGGGGACAGGTGCACGAGTTCTCCTCGGAGAGGACCTGTGGGACGGTGCACGGCCTTCACGGCCGGGCGCTGACGAGCCTGGGTCCGGCCGAGGAGCAACGGCTTTACTCGGAACTCATCGCAGATGAACAGCCGACGACTCTTGGTTCAGACCCGTTATCTTTTTGCGATTTTCGAATGCCGGCGCCTCCCCGCTTCCGGGCCCGGGAAATCGACGTGGCCCGCAACCCTCCACGAGGCCCGCTCCCCCGGCGCGTACGGGGGAGCGGGCCTCGTCCGGGTGCGTGGTCAGTGCGGGAGTCCGACGGCGCGTTCGCCGTTGCGGCGCTGCTGGATGACGACGGCGGCCACGAGCAGGGCGCCCTGGGCGACGTTCTGCCAGAAGGTGTTGATGCCCTGGACGGTGAGGCCGTTCTCCAGGGCTCCCAGCAGGGCGACGGCGAGCAGGGTGCCGCCGACGCCGCCCTTGCCGCCCTTGAGCGCGCAGCCGCCGAGCGCGGCGGCGGTGATGGCCTTGAGTTCGAGGCCCTCGCTGCCGGAGACGGGCTGGCCGGAGCCGGTGCGGGCGGTGAGGAGGATGCCGGCGATCGCGGCGACCATGCCGATGAGGGCGTAGACGGCGACGAGGTACTTGTTGATGTCGATGCCGGCGAGGCGGGCCGCGGTGTCGTTGCCGCCGATGGCGTAGAGGTTGCGGCCGATGTCGGTGTAGGTGAGCAGGACGTGCACGGCGACGGCGGTGACGACGAGGATCCAGACCATCACGGGCAGGCCGGCGATCTTGCCGCGGCCGAGGAAGACGAAGAGGTCGTCGTCGAGGACGTAGCCCTGGGCGCGGCCGTCGGACAGGAGCTGGGCGAGGCCCTTGTAGGCGGCGAGTCCGGCCAGGGTGGCGATGGTGGGGTTGACCCGTCCGTGGACGATGACGACGCCGTTCAGGACGCCGATGGCGAGGCCGGCCGCGACGGCCGCGACCATGCCCGTCAGGGATCCGGAGCCGGTGGCGGTGAAGACCATGGCGCTGACGACGGAGGCGACGCCGACCTGGGAGCCGACGGAGATGTCCAGACCGCCGCAGATGATGACGACGGTCTGGACGACGGCGAGGAGGCCGGTGAGAGTGGCCGCCTCGGCGACGACCTGCATGTTGGACAGGCTGAGGTAGTTGTCGTCGAGGACGCCGAAGAGGGCGAGCACGACGACGAGGGCGCCGATGAGGCTGAGGTTCTGGCCGCCGAGGGCCGCCAGCGGTGAACGCCTGCGGGCCGGCGCCGGGGCCCTGCCGGACTCGGGCGGGGAGGTGGTGGCGGTGGTCATCGGGGGCCTCCAGGGGCGGAGTCGGTACGGGGCCGGGCGGCGGCCGGGACGGTGGCGGCTTCCAGGGGGACGAGGTCGTCGGCCATGGCGAGGTGGAGGATCGACTCCTCGGTCGCCTCGGCGCGGCCGAGTTCGCCGGTGACGCGGCCGTTCTGCATCACCACGACGCGGTCGGCGAGTCCGAGCACCTCGGGCAGTTCGGAGGAGATCACCAGGAGGGCGACGCCGTCCCGCGCGAGGTCGGCGATGATCCGGTAGATCTCCGCCTTCGCCCCGATGTCGATGCCGCGCGTCGGCTCGTCGAGGATCAGCACCTTCGGCCGGCGCAGCAGCCAGCGGGCGAGGACGACCTTCTGCTGGTTGCCGCCGGACAGCTTGCGCACCTCGTGCTCGATGGAGGGGGTGCGCACCCTGAGCCGGTCGGAGAAGTCCTGGGCGACGGCCTTCTCCCGGCCGCTGCGGACGAAGCGCAGCCGGCGCAGCCGCTCCAGGCTGACCAGGGAGGTGTTGTCGCGGACGGAGCGCCGGAGGAAGAGGGCCTGGGCCTTGCGCTCCTCCGGGGCCAGGCCGATGCCGGCCCGGATGGCGTCCTTCGGGCTGCGCAGCCGCAGGGGTTCGCCGTTCAGGGCGATCCGCCCGGAACGCAGGGGGCGGTCGCCGGCCAGCGCGAGGCCGAGTTCGGACCGCCCTGCGCCCATCAGCCCGGCGAGGGCGACGACTTCCCCGGCCCTGATGCGCAGGCTGACGTCGGTGACGTCGTCGGTGGTGACGCCCTCCAGTTCCAGGACGACCTCGTCCCGGGCGACGTCCTGCCGCACGAACAGGAAGGAGAGGTCACGGCCGACCATCATCCGCACGACCTCGCTCTCGGTGGTGTGCGCGGCGTCGAGGACGCCGGCGGACACACCGTCACGGAGCACGGCGATCCGGTCGGCGAGCCGGAAGATCTCCTTCATGCGGTGGGAGACGTAGATGATCGCGATGCCCCGGGCGCGCAGCCGGTCGATCAGGGCGAACAGCGCCTCGGCCTCGTTCTCCGCGAGCGAGGAGGTCGGCTCGTCGAAGGCGATGACCTTGGCCTCGCCGGTGAGGGCGCGCAGGATCTCCACCAACTGGCGCTGTGCTGCCGTCAGTTCGGAACCGAGCCGGTCGGGGTCGATGACCTTCTCGAAGCCGAGCCGCGCCAGGTCGTCGGTGATGCTGCGGCGCAGTGCGGCGCGGTCGAGGCGTCGGCCGGCCGTGCGGGGAAGGGATCCGGCGTAGACGTTCTCCGCCACGGAGACGTGCGGGATGATCTCCGGCTCCTGCGGGATGATGCGGATTCCGGCCCTGCGCGCGTCCTGGGGCGCGGCGAACGAGACCGGCGCGCCGTCGAGGAGGACGCGGCCTTCGGTGGGCCGGTGATCGCCGGTGAGGATCTTCAGCAGGGTGGACTTGCCCGCGCCGTTCTCGCCCATGAGGGCGGTGACCTGCCCGGGCGGGAAGGTCAGGGTGACGCCGCCCAGGGCCTGTACGGCGCCGAAGCGCTTGGTGATGTTCTCGACGGCGACCCCGGCGCCTGGGGTCGCCTGCGTGGGGGGTCGGGTGCCGGGTGTGGTCATGGTGGCCTCACGGGCTGGAGGGACGGGGACGGGGGCGGGCCGACGGGGTGCCGGGCGGCGGGGACGGGACGGCGGAGTGCCGGACGGCGGGGACGGGCCGGTACGGCAGGACGGGCCGGTACGGCGAGCGGGCCGGTACGGCAGGAGGGCCGGTACGGCGAGCGGGCCGGTACGGCAGGAGGGCCGGTACGGCGAGCGGGGCGGCCGCCGCACCGGCGTCGGGGGCCGCGGCTCAGCCGCAGGTGACTCCGGCGGACTTCCAGGTGGAGGCGTCGACCATCGTGGTCGGGGCGAAGGCCTCCTCGGGGAAGGCCTTGCCGTTCTTGAGCTTGTCGTACATCGTCTGCACGGCCAGGGCGCCGACGTCCTCGCCGTTGATGAAGAGCGCGGCCTTCATGCCGGACGGCTTGCCCGAGCCCCAGTTCTTGCAGGCCAGGTAGGCGCCGAGGCCCACGCCGATGACGTCGTCGGCCTCGAAGCCGGCGTTCTCCAGCGCGGTCACCCCGCCCTGGACGTTCTCGTCGTTGCAGCCCCAGACCACCCAGTGCCTGACGTCCGGGTTGGCGGTGATCGTGGCCGCGATCTTGTCCTGGGCGCCGGTGGGGCTGTTGTCGGTGGGGACGTCGATGTTCCGCACCTCGGCTCCGGCACCGGCGGCGAAGGCCTCCTCGGCCGCCTTGACGCGGTCGGTGCAGACGGTCACGTCCTGCTTCCAGGCGGAGATGGTGCGGGTCTCCTCGGGCTTCCAGCCGGCCTTCCTGAACTCCGCTGCGGCCCGCTTGCCGACCTCGCCACCCATCTGGGCACCACTGAAGCCGACGCGGGGCACCAGCGCGTCGGCGGGACAGGAGGAGGGGTCCGGGCCGGTGGTGCAGATCTGGTCGTCGGAGGTGAGCAGGGCGACCTTGGCGTCCTTGGCGAGCCGGGCGACCTGGGGGCCGACCGCCGGGTCGGGGACGACGACGATCAGGCCGTCGCTCTTCTGCGAGATCGCCGACTGGGCCTCGCTGACGGTCTTGTTGGCGTCGGTGCCGAGATTGACGACCTTCAGGTCGATGCCGAGTTCGTCCGCCTTGGCCTTGGCGCCGGCCGCCTCGCCGACGAAGTACTCCTGGTCGCCCTGCTTCTGGAGGTAGGTCAGGGAGATCTTGCCGTCGACCCGGGCGACGTCCGCGTCCCCCGAACCCGCCGCCTGCTGCCCGCTGGAGCAGGCGGTCAGCGCGAGAACGGAGGCCAGGCCCAGGACGACTGCCGTCATCGGCCGCCGGTGGTGTTCAGTGAACATGTCATTCCCCTTGCTCGGACATGCCGCACACGGCCAACCGGTGAGGCACGGATCCAGGTGGACTCGCGGAGGGTCGCGGCGAGGCAGGGGAACGGGATTCCGGACCTGGCCGACGACGGTGCGAGAGCGGACGACCGGGCGCCTCCGGGGAGTTCGAAGGCGCCGCAGTCATTCGTTAACCAACGTGATGCACCACAGAAAATCGCTGTTTCGATCAAAAGTCAACAGGCTTCGTCACGGCTCGGGGATCGACACGTCGCCGCCATCGGGCCGCATGGAGTTCTCAAGTGCAGCAATCGCTTGCTATGCGCCACCACGACCCGGCCGCACATCGAGATGTTGAAATTTGTTGGACTCGCACGGTCGACCCGAAGAGCCCGCGGACCCCCTTCCCGCCCGCAGGCGGACTGCACGAGACGGCCGACCGCGTCGCGCGACAGGCCGGGCGGAAGGGCTCGGGGCGGCACCCGGGGGCAAACCGCGGGTGGGCCGGGGAGGGCCGGGGGGGGGGCCCCAAAAGCGGCGAGAAGCCGCGCCCCGGGGGGGGTTTAATCCCAGGGGCGCCG